>JBKHJZ010000314.1:0-2533 GCA_046537875.1 Acidimicrobiia bacterium
GTCGGGGACACGCGGGACCCCCCACGCAGCGCTCGCGGGGTTGACACGCCGGCCACGCGTGTAGACACTGTCTACGTCACGAGTAGACAGTGTCTACACCCGGATCAGCTCTCCGCCGACCCCCACGGAGGTACCGCCATGTCGTTGTCCGACCCGTCCCGCGTGCTCGCGGGCATCCTCCTGCTCAGCCTGGCCACCGTCGAGACCGGTGGCGTGCTGCTGCTGCGCATCCTGCGGGGGCGCCAGCCGGCGACGCCGCTGCAGCAGTCGTTCTTCCGGGCGGGGCACGCCCACGCCGGTGTCTTCCTCACCCTGGGCCTCATCGCGCAGGTGCTCGTCGACGCCACCGACCTCACCGGGTTCCCCGAGTGGCTCGGCCGCGCCGGCGTCCCGGTGGCCGCCCTGCTGATCCCCGGCGGCTTCTTCCTCTCGGTGACCGGTCGCGAGGTCACCGAACCCAACCGGCTGTTCTGGCTGATCCCCGCCGGCGCCGTCGTGCTCGCGGCCGGCGTCATCACCCTGGGCATCGGCCTCATCGTGGCGTGAGCACCCGCGAGCGGCTCCTCGAGGCGGCACGGGAGGTGGTCGCCCGCGACGGCCTGGAGGGGCTCACCCTCCGGGCCATCGCCCGGCACGCCGGCCTCTCGCACGGTGCGCCGCTGCGCCACTTCCCGTCCCTCGCCGCCCTGCTCGCCGCCGTGGCCGCGGGGGGCTTCGCCCGGCTGATCGCCATGATCGACGAGGCGCTCGCCGCCGCCGAGCGGGCGTCCCGGCGGCAGCGGGGCCGCAAGCTCACCGCCACCGAGCGCATCGCGGTCGCCGGACAGGCGTACATCGACTTCGCCCTCGCCGAGCCGGGCGTGTTCGCCGTGACGTTCCGGCCCGAGCGGGTGGACGTCACCGACCCCGACTACCAGACGCAGGGGCTCCGGTCGTTCACCCAGCTCGTCGAGCTCGTGCGGGACGCGCAGGCCGAGGGCTGGCACCCCGACGAGCCGGCAGTCGTGCTCGCCGCGGTGCTCTGGTCCCACGTCCACGGGCTGGCGGAGCTGCGGCTGCACGGCGCGCTCGGCGGCATCCTCGACGAGGTGAGCCTCGACGACCTGCACCTCACGTCGGCGACGCTGGCCCTCGGCCCCCTCGACCTGCCCGACCTCGGCGACTGAACTCTGGGCGGATCGCGTGGCACAGCAACCGGATCCGCCCACAGAACCCGGCAAACCCGCATCCCCCAGCCCCGAAGGAGGCACCATGACCATGTCCGGCACCACCACGTTCCTCGACGGCAACTACGCGCCGGTCACCGAGGAGCTCACCGCCACCGACCTTCCCGTCAGCGGCACGATCCCGTCGGAGCTGACCGGCCGGTTCGCCCGCATCGGCCCCAACCCGCTGACACCGCCCGACCCGGCGACCTACCACTGGTTCCTGGGAACCGGCATGGTGCACGGCGTCCGCCTCGACGGCGGGCGGGCGCACTGGTACCGCAACCGGTCGGTGCACGACGTGGTGAACACCCACGTGATCGGCCTCGACGGCCGCACCTTCGCGCTCGTCGAGGCGGGATCGCAGCCCGTCGAGCTGACCTACGAGCTCGACCCCGTCGGCCCCTGCGACCTCGACGGCACGCTCACCGGCAGCTTCTCGGCGCACACCCATCGCGACCCGGCCACCGGTGACCTCCACGCGGTCACCTACCACTGGTCGTGGGACCACATCCGCCACGTGGTGGTCGGCCCCGATGCCCGGGTGCGGCGCGAGGTGTCGGTCCCCGTCCCCGACGGGCCGATGGTGCACGACTGCGCCATCACCGAGCGTCACGTGCTGCTGTTCGACCTGCCGTGCACGTTCGACCTCGACGCGGTCGCCGCCGGCGCCAGCTTCCCCTACCGCTGGAACCCGGACCACCCGCCGCGGGTGGGCCTGCTGCCGCTCGACGGCGGGCCGGAGGACGTGCGCTGGTTCGAGGCACCGTCGTGCTACGTGTTCCACACGCTGAACGCGTACGACGCCGGCGGGGCGGTGGTCGTCGACCTGGTCCGCCATCCCCGGGTGTTCGCGACCGTGCTCAACGGGCCATCGGAGGGGACCACGACGCTGGAGCGCTGGACCCTCGACCTCGAGGGCGGGCGCCTGACCACCGAGGTGCTCGACGACCGGGGGGTCGAGTTCCCCCGCCTCGACGAGCGGCGCGTCGGCCGGGCGCACCGCTACGGCTACGCCGCGGTCTTCGGGTCCGGGGCGGCCCACGGCCAGACGACCACCAAGCACGACATGGCCACCGGGCGCGTCGAGGTCCACGACCACGGGCCGGGCCGCGCCGCGCTCGAGCCGGTGTTCGTCCCCCGGGACGGCGCATCGGCCGAGGACGACGGCTGGGTGCTGACCTACGTCTACGACGCCGGCACCGACCGGTCGGACGTCGTGATCCTCGCTGCGCAGGACCTCGGTGGGGACCCGGTCGCCACCGTCCACCTACCGGCGCGCGTCCCGTTCGGCTTCCACGGCAGCTGGATCCCGGACGAGAGTTAGC
>JBKHJZ010000315.1:0-2512 GCA_046537875.1 Acidimicrobiia bacterium
CGTCGGTTCGGAGCCGGCGGTGCCGGGTGGCGATACTACGGGGATGCCGTCACCCGCCCCCAAGTCCAGCCGATGAGCCCGGTCGCCCGGAGTCGCGGGCACGTCGGGCGCGCCTTCGCGCTGTCGGTCGTGGCGATCGGCCTGCTGCTCGCGGTGGCCGCCGGGGTGGCGATGCTGGGCTCGCGCGGCGACGTCGAGCTGCGGCTGGGCGACGAGACCTTCGAGGGCCAGCGGGCCGACCGGCTGGCCGAGGAGATCGACCGCAACGGGCCGATCCTGTACGCCGACGTGGCCGGCGGCACCCGCGACATCGTCCTGCAGCACCTCGGCGACGATCCGGACCGGGGCTGGTTCGTGTTCGCGGCGCGGCCGGCCGGTGCGCCCCGGGAGTGCACGGTCCGCTGGGTCGACGACGACGGCGTGTTCCGCCTGCTCGACGGGGACGGCGAGGTGCGGGGGGCGTGCGACGGCAGCGAGTACCCGCCCGACGGTGCGGGGCTCCCCCAGTACCCGGTGGAGCTGCGCGGCGACCACCTGGAGGTCGACCTGAACGCCGAGCAGCGGGAGACCTCCACCACCCGCTGACCCGCCCGCCCGGGCCGGGCTGGGGCGTTCTGGCAGTGGTCACTTCGCCCACCGCCAACCAGCGCTGCCAGAACGCCCCTTCCCCCGGGACCTGGCGGGGCCCGACCACGGCGGACGGCATGGCGGACCCACCACGCCGCCGAACCATCGCCCCTCGCTCGTCGTCTCACAGGGGGACGAGCAAGAGGGGCGATCATGGGAACGGGACGCCGCATCCATCGCGCGGGACGTCACACCGACCGCGCCCGTGACCGGCGCGAGGCGGGTCGCACGCGCCGGACCGCGCTCGTCGCGCTCGGTGCCCTGCTGTTCGGCGGCGCCGGCGTGCTGCTCCTCCCCGCCGGTGCCGCGGCCGGGGGCGGCGAGTGGCTCTACCCGCTGCGGGACCGCTACGAGCCCGGCCAGCCCGCCACGATGGTCGGCTACTCGTACGCCAGGGCGACCGATGTGGCGGCCGACGGTCCGTTCTACGCGTACCTCCGCCCCGAGCCCGAGGCCGGTCAGCTCAGGCAGTTGCCGCCCGTCGTGGGGCCCGACGACATCCCCCTCGGCCCGGTGCACCTCCAGGACGGGCCCGGTGGGCGCTTCGAACTCCGCGTCGGGGTCGAGCTCCGGCTGCCGGCCGACCTGCCGCCGGGCCGCCACGAGGTGGTGGTCTGCGACGATCCCTGCACGACGACGATCGGCGAGATCGTCGCCTCGTCGATCTACGTCGGCGTCGACCCGCCGGAGCCCGTCGTCCGCGACTGGCCGCTCGAGGAGCCGGCGATCCGGTGGCTGGAGGACGGCGCCCTCGTGGCCCAGCCGGGGTCCGACCCGGTGACCGCGGCCGACGTGCGGGCCGGGCGCATCGTCGCTCCCACGCCGCCGAGCGAGCCCCCGGCACCCCCGGCGCCCACCCCCACCGACCTGGGCAGCACGGCCGTGGCCACCGAGGTCGAGCTGCCCGACGCGGGCGAACCCGGGTCGACCGCGGCGCAACCCGCGGTACCCCGGGGCGGCGGGGGGTCGCCGCTCGACGACGCCACCCGCGCGGCGGCTGATGACTCGGGCGGCGGCATCGGGACCTGGCTCTCGCAGGCGATCGCCGCGGCCGCGCTCGTCCTCGGCCTCGCGTGGCTCTGGCGGCTCCGCCGGTGGGCGCCGGCGCAACCGGCGAGCGGCGGCGCGTGGCGCCGCGGTGATGGACGGTGAGGGGGCCGCGGTCCAGGATGGACAGCCGGGGCCAGGCGGTCGCCCGGCATGAGGGGGAGACGCCGAGTGGAGGAACCGGACCCTGCCGTCGTCAGGGCGGCGAGCGCGGGCGACCTCGATGCGTTCGAGCAGATCGTCCGCGCCTACCAGCAGCAGGTCTGGCGGTTCCTCCGTCGCATGCTCGGCGACGATGGCCTGGCCGAGGACGTGGCGCAGGAGACGTTCCTGCGCCTGTTCCGCCGCCTGTCGACGTTCTCGTTCCAGTCGAAGCTCTCGACCTGGGTGTTCCAGATCGCGAGGAACGCCGCGCTCGACGAGCTGCGGCGCCGCCAGCGCCGCGACCGCACGCTCACCCGGCTGAGGCGCCGGCCGGCCGTGGCGAGCCCCCCGGACGTGCCGGCCGAGATCGGCGCCGCGCTCGCCAGCCTGCCGCCCCCGCTGCGGGAGGCGCTGGTGGTCATCGAGGTGCTCGGCCTGCGCTACCGCGAGGCCGCCGCAGTGTTGGACATCCCCGAGGGCACCGTGAAGCGCCGCGTGTTCGACGCCCGGGTGCGGCTGCACCGCTGGTCGGCGGCCGACACCGAGGCGGACCCGACGACAGGGACCGACGCCGGCGACTCGACAGCGGGCAGCCCCCGGGCCCCGACCACCAGTCCGGGCACGACACCCGGCAGCCCCGGCACGACACCCGGCAGCCCCGGCACGACACCCGGCAGCCCCGGCACGACACCCG
>JBKHJZ010000107.1:0-11255 GCA_046537875.1 Acidimicrobiia bacterium
ACGGGCAGGAGCTCCGCACCACCCGCGCGGAGGGTCGACGCATGGCCGAGCTGATCGTGATCCTCGTGATCGTCGGCGTGATCGTGCTGGCGGCGTGGCCGGTGCTGCGCTCGCGCGCGCGGCGGCGAAGGCCCACCGACCAGCCCGCGGTGACCGACCGGGACGAGATCCCGCCCCGCCGCCCGGAGCGGCCGGCGCCCGGCTCCCAGCCCTACCGGGAGGAGCACGGCAAGCCGTAGTGCCGGGGGAGCGGCCCACCAAGGCCGGTGTCGACGTCAGCGCCCCGCTCAGGGCAGGGCCCGCCCCTTCCGCCACCGCTCGACCACGGCCTCCACATCGAGCGGCGCGAGGGTGGACGGCGGGCCCACCACCGTCCCCCTGTTCACCTCGACGATGCGCCGGTTGATCTCGGCGACGAGCGTCCGCACGGTCGCCTCGCTGCCGGCGGCGTCGATGCGGGCCATCGTGTCGTCGAGCTCCTTGCGCACCGCCAGCGCCGGCGGCAGGACCGAGACCTCCTCGCGCCGGAGCTTCTCCCGGACCCACCGCATCTCGTCGTGCGGCTGGTCGAGGTCGGCGATCGGCGCCCCCGTGCCGGGCAGGCCGTCGAACTCGCCCCGCTCCATGCCCTCCCGGATCTGGCGCTCGATCCACGACTCCCAGGACACGCCCGGCGGCTTCCGCCCGGTCATGCCCGCCGCCCCCCGACCCGGTACCGCCAGCGCTCGCTCCACGAGACCATCGGCACCCGAGCCTACGGGGCGGGAGATGATCCGCCGACCGGCGCGCTCCGCCCGCTCCGCCCGCTCGGCTGCCCGGCCGGCCGCCTGCTCAGGTGCCGGGCACGGCGAAGGTGTGCCAGGGCGGTGGATCCAGCGCCGGGTCGTACGGTGCGTCGGTGCGCTTGGCGACCAGGCGATCCACCCCCGACGACGCGGCGGCCTCGACCAGCGGCGTCGGGTCGCCGACGTAGGCCCGCGGCGTCGACCATGCCTCTCCGTCGAACGCCAGCTCGTCGAGCAGGCGCCGCCGGTCCGACCAGGCCAGCGGGGAGGTGGCGTGGCCGTCGAGCCACAGCAGGTCGAACGCCACGAACACGACCGGTGCGTCGCGGGCGTGGCGGCGCCACGTCGACTCCGACCGGGCGGCCAGGCGCCGGCGCACCCGATCGGAGCCGTCGCCGTCCCCGGCGGTCAGCACGCCGTCGAGCGCCACCTCGGTCATGCCGAGCGCCCGGCCGGCCCGGCGCACCTCGGGGAACCGCTCGCCGAGGGTGGTTCCCTCGGCGGTCGTCAGCTCCACGCTGCCGCCCGAGCTGGTGAGCACGGCCCGTTGCCCCCGCCACAGCGTCTCCACCGCCCAACCGTCCCCGCCGGGCGGCGGTCCCTCGCCGGGCTCGATCAGATCGAAGCGGCCGGGCATGTGCCGGCGCCCGGGATCCGCCGGCGGGTCCATGCGGTGGATCATCCAGTCGCGGCCCCTGGTCCGGAACAGGGCGTAGCGGCCGCGGGCCCGGGAGCCGTCGAGCGTGACGATCACCTCCCGGTCGGCGATCTTCTCGGGGTGGTACCGGCCGGTGTCCCAGATGCTCATCGTCCCGGCGCCGTAGCTGCCCTCGGGGATCTCGCCCGAGAAGGTGAGGTACTCGAGCGGGTGGTCCTCGGTGTGGACGGCGAGGTGGTTCTCCTTGGGGTCCCACGGCACCCCGCGGGGGAGCGCCCACGACAGGAGCACGCCGTCGTGCTCGAGGCGCAGGTCCCAGTGGAGGCGGGTGGCCGAGTGCTGCTGGATCACGAACCGCGGCCCGTCGCCGCCGGGCCCGGGCGGCCCCGCGCCGGTGTCCCCGTCGCCGTCGGGCTCCGGGGTGCGACCGAAGTCGCGACGCTCGCGGTACTCGTCGAGCGGGTCGCCGTCCCGTCCTGCCGGCACGTCCCTACCAGTTCGTCCCGCAGGCACGTCCCTACCAGCCGAGGCGGGGGCGGAGCTCCCGCTCGAAGAAGCGGAAGAAGCCCTCCTGGTCCGGGCCGATCTGGGTGATCGTCACCTCGTCGAACCCGAGGTCGGCGAAGGTCTGGAGCTGCTCGAGGTAGGGCTCCGGGTCGGGCCCGCACGGCTTGCCGGCCGTGGCCTCCTCGACGGACACGACCGACACCGCCTGCTCGAGGTGGGCGGGGGTCGGCAGGTCCTGGCTGAGCTGCCCCGGGACCCCGCTGGTCGGCCACACCTCGTGGGCCAGGGCCCGGGCGGCCTCGGCGTCCTCGCCCCAGCAGCACTTGATCATGCCGACGGCGGGGCCGGAGCCGCCGTCCTGCCACGAGCGCATGCCCTCCTCGTCGGGCTTGGTGGTGATCCACCCGTCGCCGTGCTCCTTGGCCACCGCCAGCGCGGCGGGGCCGAACGCCGAGACCAGGATGGGGATCTCGCCGTCGGGGCCGGTGTAGATCCGGGCGTTCTCGACCGTGTAGTGGCGGCCACGGTGCGTGACCTCCTTGCCGGTCCAGAGCTGGCGGATGACGTCCATCGACTCGACCAGCATCTCATGGCGCAGGTCGACGGGGGGCCAGCGGTCGCCGAGGATGTGCTCGTTCAGCGCCTCGCCGCTGCCCACCCCGAACCGGAAGCGCTCACCGGGCAGCAGGTTGGAGCACGTGGCCGTGGCCTGCGCCAGGATCGCCGGGTGGATCCGCACGATCGGGCACGTCACCCCGGTCGTCACGGTGAGGTCGGTGGTGGCGGCGATGGCCCCGATGACCGCCCACACGAAGGGCGACTGGCCCTGCCGGTCGATCCAGGGGTGGTAGTGGTCGGAGATCCACACCGAGCGGAAGCCGGCGGCCTCGGCCCGTTGCGCGATCCGGACGAGCGTCCGGGCGTCGTGCTCCTCGCTCATCAGGGCGTACCCGAGGTCGGTCACCTGTCCTCCCGGCGGCGGTTCGGTCGGGCCGTCCACGCGCGTTCCCGTGCGGGGGCGTGCGGATACGCCGCGACACGGCCGGAGACCTGGCGGGGGCGACATCGGGGGTGCCGGGCGTCGTCGGGCCGGACGCGCACCGTGAGCACCCGCACCACGACGACACGGGTGGTTTCCCCGGCAGGCGCCCGGGCAGCTGCCCTCCATGGATCGCGTCATCAACCGTCTCGATCGGCGGCCGGCATTCCGGCCCGTGCCGCCGCCCGCCGCCGTCATCCCGGGGGAGAGCCCGCCGGGCCGCCACGCCGAGGTGGTGCAGGACACCCCTGCGCTCGCCCGGTTGACCCACGGTGCGGCCGAGCACTTCCCCTTCGCCTTCGAGCCCTACCAGCTGCTCCTCGGCCTGCCGTTCGGCATCACGCCGTTCACCTCGGGGGTGACCGTGGATTCCACGGAGCTGCAGATCAGGTACGGGCCGTGGTCGCTGCACACCCCGCTCGACAACGTGGCCGGTGCCGAGATGACCGGGCCCTACACGTTGGTCAAGACGGCCGGTCCGCCGCACCTGTCGCTGGTGGATCGCGGCATCTCGTTCGTGACCCGGCGGTCGTCCGGCGTGTGCATCAGGTTCCGCGAGCCTGTGCCGTGCATCCTCCCGATGCACTCGGAGCTGATCACGCACCCCGGCGCCACCGTGACGGTCTCCTGGCCCCACGAGCTGATGCGGCTGCTCACCGAGCGCCGGGTCGGCCGGGTGCGGGGCGTCGCCCTCGACCGGGCGGCACGGCGGGCCCGTCGATCGGCCCGGGCCACCGGCTGAGGTCGAGCGGCCCCTTGCGGGGTCAGGCCGACAGCTGCCCGGCGCGCCTGCGGTTCTTGAGCTGCGCCCTGGCGTAGTCGCGGTTCATGTAGGCGATGAAGTCGATGGAGATGTCCTTCGGGCACGCCGCCTGGCACTCGCCGTGCATCGTGCACGAGCCGAAGAACTCCTCCATCGTGTCGACCATCGCCAGCGTGCGCTGGTAGCGCTCGGCCTGGCCCTGCGGGAGCAGGTTGAGGTGCTGGTTCTTGGCCGCGGTGAAGAGGTGGGCGGCGCTGTTGGGGCACGCGGCCACGCAGGCCCCGCACGCGATGCACGCCGCGGCGTCCATCGCCGCGTCGGCGGCCTCCTTCGGCACCGGGATCAGGTTCGCATCGGGCGCCGACCCGGTGGGGGCCGTGATGTAGCCGCCCGCCTCGATGATCCGGTCGAAGGCCTGCCGGTCGACGACCAGGTCGCGGAGAACCGGGAACGCCCGCGCCCGCCACGGCTCGATGAAGATCTCGTCGCCGTCGCGGTACTCGCGCATGTGGAGCTGGCAGGCGGCGGTGCCCCGCAGCGGCCCGTGCGCCCGGCCGTTGATCATCATCCCGCAGCTGCCGCAGATGCCCTCGCGGCAGTCGTGCTCGAACGCGATCGGCTCCTCGCCCTTGGCGTTGAGCCGATCGTTGACCACGTCGAGCATCTCGAGGAACGACATGTCGGGGCTGATGCCCCGGGCCTCCTCGGTGTAGGTGACCATCCGGCCGGGCTGATCGGGCCCGGCCTGGCGCCAGACGTGCAGGGTGAGGTCCATCGACCGGTCTCCTCGCGCGGTCACTTGTAGGACCGCTGGCTCAGCTTGACGTACTCGAACTCGAGCGGTTCACGGTGCAGCACGGGCTCGTTGCCCTTGCCGGTCCACTCCCAGGCCGCGACGTAGGCGAACCTGTCGTCGTCGCGGAGGGCCTCGCCCTCCTCGGTCTGGCTCTCCTCGCGGAAGTGGCCGCCGCACGACTCCTCGCGGTGGAGGGCGTCGCGCACCGTCAGCTCGGCGAGCTCGAAGAAGTCGGCCACGCGGGTCGCCTTCTCGAGCGACTGGTTGAGGCCCGGGCCGCCGAGGATCCGGACGTCCTTCCAGAACTCCTCGCGCAGCGCCGGGATCTCGGAGAGCGCCTTCTCCAGGCCCGTCCGGTCGCGGGCCATGCCGCAGTGCTCCCACATGATGCTGCCGAGCTCGCGGTGGAAGTGGTCGACCGACCGGGTGCCGTTGATCGACAGCAGCCGGGCCACCACGTCGCCGACCGATGTCTCGGCCTGCGAGAACGCCGGGTCGTCGGTGGGCACCGGCCGCTCGCCCAGCAGCCCGGCCAGGTAGTTGGCCAGCGTGTAGCTGATGACGAAGTAGCCGTCGCCGAGGCCCTGCATGAGGGCCGACGCGCCCAGGCGGTTGGCCCCGTGGTCGGAGAAGTTGGCCTCGCCCAGCACGAACAGGCCAGGGATGTTCGACATGAGGTGGTAGTCCACCCAGAGCCCGCCCATCGTGTAGTGGACGGCCGGGTAGATGCGCATCGGGACCTCGTAGGGGTTCTCGTCGGTGATGCGCTGGTACATGTCGAAGAGGTTCCCGTAGCGCTCGCGCACGGTCGCCACCCCCACCCGGCCGATGGCCTCGGCGAAGTCGAGGTAGACGCCGTTGCGCAGCGGCCCGACGCCCCGGCCCTGGTCGACCATGGCCTTGGCGTTGCGGGAGGCGACGTCGCGGGGCACCAGGTTGCCGAACGCCGGGTACTTCCGCTCGAGGAAGTAGTCGCGCTCGGACTCCGGGATCTGACCGGGCGGGCGGGTCTCGTCGGGGTCGACCGGCACCCAGATGCGCCCGTCGTTGCGCAGCGACTCCGACATGAGGGTGAGCTTCGACTGGAACTCGTCGGTGGGCGGGATGCACGTGGGGTGGATCTGCGTGAAGCAGGGGTTGGCGAACAGCGCACCCCGCCGGTGAGCACGCCAGATGGCCGTGGCGTTGGAGTGCTTGGCGTTGGTCGACAGGTAGAAGACGTTGCCGTAGCCGCCGGTGCAGAGCAGCACCGCATGCGCCGAGTGCGACGTCACCTGCCCGGTGACCATGTCGCGCACCACGATGCCGACGGCCCGGCCGTCCTTCACGACCAGGTCGAGCATCTCGGTGCGGGTGTGGAGCTTCACGGTGCCGAGGTCGACCTGGTGCATCATCTGCTGGTAGGCGCCGAGCAGCAGCTGCTGGCCGGTCTGGCCGCGGGCGTAGAACGTGCGGGACACCTGGGCGCCGCCGAAGCTGCGGTTGTCGAGCAGTCCCCCGTACTCGCGGGCGAACGGCACGCCCTGGGCGACGCACTGGTCGATGATGTCGACCGACACCTCGGCGAGGCGGTACACGTTCGACTCGCGGCTGCGGTAGTCGCCGCCCTTCACCGTGTCGTGGAAGAGGCGGAAGATCGAGTCGCCGTCGCTCTTGTAGTTCTTCGCGGCGTTGATGCCGCCCTGGGCGGCGATCGAGTGCGCCCGCCGGGGGCTGTCGTGGTAGGTGAAGACCTCGACGTTGTAGCCCTGCTCGCCCAGCGTGGCGGCGGCGGAGGCGCCCGCGAGGCCCGTGCCCACGACGATCACGTGGAAGCGCCGGCGGTTGTTCGGGGCGACCAGCCTCATCTCGTCGCGGTGCCGGGTCCACCGCTCCTCGATCGGACCCCCCGGTACGTGGCTGTTCAGCTCGCCGATCATCCGGCGGCCTCCTCCTCGTAGAGCTCGCAGGTCTCGATGGTCCCGTCGGTGACCCGGCAGTCCGGGTTGTCGTCGGCGCTGACGACCCCGGTGAGCACCGCGATCGGGAAGCTCACGTTCCCGATCATCACCACCCCGGCGAAGGCCACCGCGAACTGCCGCCGCCAGGAGTTCCAACGGGGGTTGTTCCACCCGAGGCTCTGGAACAGCGACCAGGCGCCGTGGAACAGGTGCACCCCCAGCAGCACGTTGGCGACGATGTAGAAGAGCGAGACCAGGGGCTGCTCGAAGCTGGCCACCACGTTGCGGTACACGTCGCCCCGCACGAAGTCCGGGTTGGCCGTGCCCCAGGTGAGGTCGGCGAGGTGGTAGATCACGAACAGCAGGATCACCACCCCGGACAGGCGCATCGACCGGCTGGCCGCGTTGGCCGACTGATAGTCGCGCTTCGAGATGTACCCGCCGGCGACCCGCGCCCGGCGGTTCATGAGCGTCAGCGCCCAGGCCGCGTGGATGTGGAAGGCGAAGGCGGCGATCAGGCCGACCCGCATGATCCAGAGCGTGGCCGTCCGCGGCAGCAGCGGCACGAACAGCTCGCGCAGGAACTCGCCGTAGTGGTTGAAGTCGTCGGCCCCCATGTACATCTTGAGGTTCCCGACCATGTGGGCGAACACGTAGGCCATCAGCAGGATCCCCGTGACCGCCATGACCCACTTCTTGCCGACGGACGAGCGGTAGAACTCGACGGGCCAGGGTGCGGGCCGGCGGCGGCGGGGGTGGACGGGGGCGACCGGCCGTCGCTCCATGGTCTGCATCGTTCGATCAGCCTCCCGGGCAGCCCTGGGGTCCCTTCCGGGGGTGACCGTAGTCCTCGGCACGCAACGGCAGGAATTGCGGGTCAGGCGGAGCCGGCCCCCGAGTCGGGCGTCCAGCCGACGCGGATCACCTCCAGGTCCAGTGCCTCGTACGTCGCAGCAGCGCGCCAGTCACAGCTCGCCGCGAACCGAGGGAAACGACGGCGCCCGCGTCGAGTGCGATCACCGGCGGACGCGCTCGAGGGTGTCGCGGACGATGTCCGAGGTGAGCGGCGGGATGTCGACGTCGGGGACTGCGACGAGGTGCGACTCCCGACGCATCAGGCGCAGGGGTGTCAGCACAGGCTCGATCTCGAGCCGCCCGTCACGCACCGAGATCTCGACGGGCTGCCCCGGCGCCAAGCCGAGGCTGTCGCGCAGCGACTTCGGGACGAGGATGCGCCCGGCGGCATCCAAGGCCGTTCGCATGAAGCGAGCCTACGAGTACCGGGCCGCTCGCTGACTGCGTTATCCGCCCGCGATCTCTGTCGTGTAGCGGTTGCACACCGGCTCGCCGTCGGGCAGGCGGAGCTCGAGGTCGAGGGCGAGCTCGCCCGGCGCATCGGGCACCACGAACTGGAGCGTGCCGACGCGCACGCAGTCGTCGGCGGGGATGTCGCCGCGCCAGCCCCGCCGGTGCTCGTCGCCCGGCCACGACAGGCGGGCGGTGACGCGGGCCCCGTCCACCGGGGTCCGCAGGTCGGACACGACGTGGATGTCGAGCGCGATGGCCTGGCCGGGCCGCACGCGGGCGGGCAGCCGGTCGGCCACCACGATCACCGGGCGGCACGCCTCGCGCAGCGCCTCGTGGCCCAGCTTGGGACGGCGCTCGTGGTCGAGCACCGACCAGGTCACGGCCGGGTGGGCGTCGGCGAAGCTGAACTGGGCGAAGCCGCCCGCGGGCCGGTACTTCAGCCGGCGGAGCGTCTCGATGTGGTGCTTGATCAGCGTCGCCTGGTAGCGCTGGGTGGCGTCGCGCCAGCCGTCGAACGTCTCGTGGTCGGCCGGCGGGACGTAGCGGTCGAAGCGTGACCGCTGGAGGCAGTGGGTGTGCGCCAGCCGCTCCCAGTCGAGGTCGGGCCAGCGGTCCGGCTCCATGAAGGCCACGTCGCCGGACGGCACCGCCTGCGCGCCGAACTCGCTCACGAACCGCCCCAGGCGGGGAATCACGCGCAGGAGCCCGGGCAGGGCGCGCTCCGCGCCCCCGTACCAGCCCAGGTAGAGGTGGCTGTCGGTGCCGTCGAAGCGGGGGGCGTGGGGCACCACCCCCGAGTGGGCCACCACGGGTCGCGTGCCGTCGGAGCGCTCGAGCGCCCGCCGGACCGAGCCGTCGAGCACGGTCTTGTTCCAGCTCGGCAGCTGCTGGCCGACCGCGACCCGGGCGGCGATCCGGGCCCGCCGGCCCCGCGATCCGGTCGGCTCGGGGTCGTCGATCGCGATGGGCTCGTTGTGCCCGCACCAGAGTGCGATCGACGGGTGGTGGCCGAGCAGGTCGACCGCGGCGCTGGCCTGGCGGGCGGCGTGCCGGCGGACGCCGCGCGCGTAGCCCCACTGGAGGGGAAGGTCCTGCCACAGCAGCAGGCCCCGCTCGTCGGCCGCCTCGTAGGTCTCCTCGCGGGCGATGTGGGCGTGGATGCGCACCAGGTCGAGGCCGGCCTCGACCGCCAGGTCGACGTCCCGCCGCAGCTCGTCGGCCGTCGCCTTGGCGAGCGCCATCCGCGACGGTCCCTGGTTGGTGCCCTTCGCGAACAGCCGCTCGCCGTTGACCGTCCAGATCCAGCGGCGCAGCGCGACCTGGCGCAACCCGGTGCGGAGCCGCTGCTCGTCGCTGATCCGCTCCCCGGCGTCGGCGACGCCGGTGGTCTGGGCGCCACCGGCGTCCGCGCGGGGCGGCTCCTCCCGGGGGAGAAGCACGGTGACCCGGACGTCGTGGAGCACCGCATCGCCCAGCGCCCGGGGCCACCACAGCGCCGGGCGGTCCACCGTGACCGTCCACTCCACGTCGTTCTGGCCGGCGGCGAGGGGCTGGGTCATCTCGTGGTCGGTGCCGCCCAGCTCGGTGCGCACCCGCACGGTGCGGGCGATGTCGCTGTCGAGCGTGGCGCGGAGCGCCACGGCGGCCCGGGACTCCGTCGCCTCCCGGCAGAGCACCCGGAGGCGTCCGATGCGCACGGGTCCGGTCGCCGCCACCCGCACCGGTCGCCAGATGCCGCCCGGGTTCCAGTCGGGGTCGAGTGCGTCCCAGTGCTGGAAGACGCCGGTGAGGTTCCGCTTCGCGGTGAGGCGCCTCTCGGGCGTGCACGTGGCCTCGACGGCCAGCACGTGCTCCGAACGCTCGCTGGCGACGTCGGTCACCTCGAACGTGTGGGGCACGAAGTAGCCCTCGGTGTCGCCGAGGTACGTGCCGTCGAGCCAGACGTCGCCCTGGTAGAAGAGCCCGTCGAAGGTGAGCCACAGGCGGACCCCGCCGCCCGGGGGCGCGGCCTCGAACCGGCAGCGGTGCAGCAGCGGACCGTCACTGCGGGCGAAGGCCGGCGTCGAGCGCCAGTGCCCCGGCACCGTGATCGGCTGCCATCCGGCGTCGTCGAAGTCGACCGCGGTGTACGCACGGCGTAGGTCGTCGTCGGCAACGGCCGCCCGCCACCCGTCGGTCAGCTCCATGGTGCCGGGAGGTTAGAGGTCCAGCGGATGGGGCGCTGTCACACTGACCGGTCGGGCCACCAGCGGCGGCGGGGCCGGCCCGGCGGAGCTCCCGGAGCGCGGAGGTCGGCGGGCACCCATCCCGTCCACCGCCAGCCGGCCTCGAGCAGGAGGCCGCTGGCCACGGCCAGGCCGACGGCCGTGAGCGTGAGCTCGACCCTCGGAAGGTCGATGGCGAAGAAGAAGCGGGCCTCCGGCCAGGCCAGCAGCGCCACGAAGATGCCGCCCATCGTGAGGACGAGCCCGGCCCGCCAGGGGCTCGTCGGCCGCGCCAGGATCGCCAGCACCCACAGCGCCACCAGGAACAGCGCGATCGTCGCGGTGGTGCCCGCCTCGGTCTGGCTGACGCCGGTCTCGAGGCGTGCGATGCCGTAGGCGGTCATGGTCGCGGTTGCGGCGACGATCCCGGTCGGCCCCGCGAAGCGCAGCACACGCCCGACGAAGCCCGGCACCGCCCGCCGCTGGTTGGGTGCCAGCGCCAGCAGGAACGCCGGGATGCCGATGGTGAGGCTGCTGACGATCGTGAGGTGCCGGGGCAGGAACGGGAACGGCACCCCGGCGACGCCGACCGACAGGGCCATGAGCGTGGCGTACACGGTCTTGGTGATGAACAGGTTGGCGACCCGCTCGACGTTCGCGATCACGCGGCGTCCCTCGCCGAGCACCGACGGCAGGTTGGCGAAGCTGGAGTCGAGCAGGACCACCTGGGCCACCGAGCGGCTGGCGGGGCTGCCCGAGCCCATGGCCACGCCGAGGTCGGAGTCCTTGAGGGCCAGCACGTCGTTGACGCCGTCGCCGGTCATGGCCACGGTGTGGCCGCGGGACTGCAGCGCCCGGACCATCGCCTGCTTCTCGTGGGGACCGACCCGGCCGAACACGGCGGTCTCCTCCACCAGGTCGGCCAGCTCGTCAGGATCAGCCGGAAGCTCCCGGGCGTCCCGCGGGCGCTCCGCCCCGGCGACCCCGACCCGGGCGGCGACCGCCCCGACCGTCCGGGGGTCGTCGCCCGAGAGGACCTTGACGGCCACGCCCTGGGCGGCGAAGTAGGCGAGGGTCTCGCGGGCGGTGGGCCGCACCCGCTCCTCGATGGCGACCACGGCGGCCGGCACCCCGGCGGGCACCCCGGCCGCCGGAGCCTCCGCTGGCTTCGCCGGTGACTCGCCGGCCGGGTGCTTCGCCGGTGACCCGCCGGCCGGCGGCCCCGCCAGCCGGACCAGCAGCAGGAGGACGGCAG
>JBKHJZ010000108.1:0-11244 GCA_046537875.1 Acidimicrobiia bacterium
CTCGCCCAGCTTCCCCGCCTTCACGCCGACCAGCGGCAACCTCGTCCGCACCTGTGCCGAGCGGTGGGGCGGCAAGACCTTCGCCGTGCTCGGCGGCGAGCGGATCACGTACGGCGAGGCGGAGGCCCGCTCCGCCCGGCTGGCCAAGGGGCTGCTGATGTCGGGTGTGGGCAAGGGGACACGGATCGGCCTGCTGGCCCCCAACAGCCCGGACTGGATCGTCGGCTGGCTGGCAGCCACCCGCGTGGGTGCGGTTCTCGCCCTCCTGAACACCTACAACAAGGCCCGGGAGCTCGGCTGGGTCATCCGCCACGCCGACCTCCAACTGCTGCTGACCGTCGACTCCCACCTCGGCCACGACTACCTCGCCCGCCTGGAGCAGGCGGCGCCGGGCCTGGCGGGCCAGGCCCACGAACACGTCCTCGTCGAGTCGCATCCGTACCTGCGCGCGGTGTGGACGTGGGGCACCGGCACCCGCCCCTGGGCCGGCCCGATCGACGACCTGGCCGCCCGCGGCGACGCCGTGGACGACGCCCTGCTCGACGCCGTGGAGGCCGAGGTCACGCCGGCCGACCCCATGGTGGTGGTGTACTCCTCGGGCAGCACGGCCGATCCGAAGGGAGCGGTGCACAGCCACGGCGCCGCGATCCGCCACGCCCACAACCTCGGGCAGATGCGCGACATCGCCGGGGACGACGTGCTCTACACCCCGATGCCGCTGTTCTGGGTCGGCGGCTTCAGCTTCACGCTCGTCGCCGCCATGCACGTCGGGGCGACGCTCGTGTTCGAGGAGCGCTTCGATCCCGGGGACACGCTGGACCTGATCGAGCGGGAGCGGGTCACCCAGGTGCTGGGCTGGCCCCACATGGCCAAGGCGCTGGTGGACCACCCGAGCTTCCCGGAGCGCGACCTGTCGGCGCTGCGGGGCGGCACGCTGTCGGCCCTGCTGCCCCAGGCCCGGCAGGTGGGAGCGGCGGTGCCGAGGGCCAACTCGCTCGGGATGACCGAGACCCTCGGGCCCCACACGTTCCACCCGGCCGGCGAGCCGCCGCCCCCCGGCAGGGAGGGCAGCTTCGGGCCCTCGGTGCCGGGCGTGGAGCACAAGGTGGTCGACCCGGTCACGCTCGAGGAGCTGCCGGCGGGCACCACGGGTGAGCTGTGGCTGCGGGGCTACTCGCTGATGCTCGGGCTCCACAAGCGGGAGCGGGAGGAGACGTTCACTCCCGACGGCTGGTACCGCACGGGCGACAGCGGCTTCCTGGACGAGGACGGGCATTTCTGGTTCACGGGCCGGATGGGCGACCTGATCAAGTCGTCGGGCATGAACATCACGCCGCGGGACGTCGAGCTGGCGCTCGAGGCGATGCCCGAGGTGACGATGGCGTTCGTGACCGGCATCGACCAGCCCGAGCGCGGCCAGGACGTGGTGGCCGCGATCGCGCTGCGCCCTGGCGAGACTCTGGACGAGCACGAGGCCCGCACCCGGCTGAAGGACCAGATCGCGTCCTACAAGGTGCCGCGGCACATCGCGGTCTTCGCCGACCAGTCGGAGCTGCCGTGGCTCGAGTCCGGCAAGGTCGACCGCCGGCGCCTGGCGGCGATCCTCGACGAGCGCCACCGGGAGGCCTGATGGAGTTCGACCCGTACAGCCGCGCGTTCTTCGAGGACCCGTGGGAGATCTACCGCTGGCTGCGCGACGACGAGCCCGCCTACCACAACGACGAGCTCGGCTTCTGGGCGGTCTCGCGCTACCACGACTGCATCGAGGTCCACCGCGACACCGCCACCTACACCTCCACCCGGGGCGTCACCCTCGACCAGCTTCGCAGCGCCGCCTTCGGCAAGGTGGCGAGCGAGGTGGCGTCGATGATCATGATGGACCCGCCCCGGCACGAGCGGATGCGCAAGCTGGTGAGCCGGGCCTTCACCCCCCGGCGCATCGCCGAGTGGGAGCCGGTGGTCCGGGCGGTGATCGGCCGCTACCTCGACGCCCTTGCGGGAGTCCGGTCGTTCGACGCGGTCGTCGACCTGTCGGGCCCGTTCCCGGTCGAGGTGATCTGCGAGATCGTGGGTGTCCCCGCCGCCGACCGGCAGCAGATCCGCCACTGGACGGATGCGGTCCTCGAGCGGGAGGTGGGCAACCCGTTCCCGCCGCCGGCCGGCATCGAGGCGTCGATCGCGCAGCAGCAGTACATGCTCGACCTCGTGGCCGACAAGCGGGCCCACCCGTCCGACGACATGATCGGCCACCTCATCGCCGCCGAGGTGGAGCGCGACGACGGCACCGTCGAGCGCCTCGACGACGACGAGGTCGCCGCATTCGTCTCTCTGCTCACCGCGGCCGGCGCCGAGACCGTCACCAAGCTGGTGGGCAACGGGGTCATGACGTTCGCCGAGCATCCCGACCAGCGCGAGAAGCTGAAGGCCGACCCGTCGCTCGCCGGGTCCGCGGTCGAGGAGGTGCTGCGCTGGCGAGCCCCGTCGCAGTACCAGGGCCGCTTCTCCCTCGCCGATCGCTCGTTCCACGGCCGGACGATCCCGGCGGGCAGCCCGGTGCTCATCGTCACCGGCGCCGCGAACCGCGACCCACGCGCCTACGACGACCCGGACCGATTCGACATCGAGCGCGCCGGCCCGCTCGGCATCAGCTTCGGCCACGGGATCCACTACTGCATCGGCGCCCACCTCGCCCGCCTGGAGGGCAGGGTCGCCTTCACCGAGCTCTACCGCCGCTGGCCGGATCTCGACGTGGACCTCGACGGCGTGCGCTACGTCCACATGGCCAACGTGGCCGGACCGTCGTCGGTGCCCGTGGCCGTGTGACCCGTCCCGGGCGTAGTCTGGTCGCGATGGAGCTTCGGCCCGGCCTTCGCCTCGAGAGCACCACGTGCGAGACGCAGGTGGTCGTGGTGCGGGCGCCCGCCGGCGGTGACATCGACGTGCGCTGCGGCGGCGAGCCCATGCGCGAAGCCGGCACCGACGGCCCCCGCCTGCCGATCAGCCAACCGGGCGAGGCCACCCTGATCGGCAAGCGCTACGCCGACGACGACCTGGGGCTGGAGCTGCTCTGCACCCGGGGCGGCGAGGGCGCCCTGTCGGTCGGCGAGACCCCGCTCCTGGTCAAGGGGGCCAAGCCGCTCCCGTCGTCCGACTGATCCCTGGTCGAGGTCGAGGCACCCACCAGGTCGTCCGGGCCGAACGCCATCAGTCCTCCCGGGTGAGGAGCATGGCGCCGGCGACCGGGCCGCCGCCGTTGGCGACCGCGGCCACCTCCACGCGCGTGCCGGGCACCTGGCGCTCCCCGGCCTCGCCCCGGAGCTGGAGGCAGGCCTCGTGGACGAACCCGAAGCCGTGGAGCCGGCCGCCGGACAGCTGGCCGCCCTGGGTGTTGAGCGGAAGCTCACCGTCGAGGGCGATGCGGTGCCCGCCCTCGACGAAGGGGCCCGACTCCCCGGTGCCGCAGAAGCCGAGCGCCTCCAGCCACACCATGCTCAGGAAGCTGAAGCCGTCGTACAGCTCGGCCACGTCGACGTCGCCCGGCCGCAGGTCGGTGCGCGTCCACAGGTGGGCGCCGGCGTCCCGGGCGGCCATGGTGGTCATGTCGTCGAACTGGTCCCACGACGGCCGCCCCCGCAGGGCCGTGCCCACGGCCTCCACCCGGGCCACCGGGTGGTCGACGTGGCGGGCGTGCTCGGCGGCCGACACCACCACGGCGGTCGAGCCGTCGACCGGGGCGTCGCAGTCGTAGAGCCGGAAGGGGCTCGTGACCATGCGCGCGGCGAAGTAGTCCTCGAGCGTCATGGGGTCGCGGTAGACGGCCTTCGGGTTGAGGCGAGCGTTGCGGCGGGCGTTGATCGGGATCATCGCCATCTGCTCGGGCGTGGTCCCGTACTCGTGGAAGTGCCGGTGGGCGTTGAGGGCCAGCCAGTTGGCCGCCGAGTAGGCACGGAACGGGATGCTCCACTGGAAGGGGCCACCCACCCGGGGTGCACCGCCTCTACCGCCTCCGCCGCCTCCCCCGCTGCCGCCACCCCCGAGGCCGATGCCCTGGCGTCCGCCGCTCCCCTGCTCGGTGGACTCGGTGACCGTCCGGTACACGAGGACATGGCGGGCCAGGCCGGCCGCGACCGCCATCACCGCGTTGACCACCGCTCCCAGCTGCGCCGGTCCCTCGAGCCCGCCCGAGTGCCAGTCGAGGGTCAGCCGCAGCGCGTCCTGCACCTCGGGCGACCCGGGGCCGGAGAACCCGCCACCCACTGCGCCGGCACCGGGGTAGGTGGCGAGGCCGTCGATGTCGGACACGGTGAGCCCCGCATCGGCGATCGCCTCGAGCGCGGCGTCGATGGTGAGGTCGAGGCCCGTCCGGCCCAGCCGGCGTCCCACCGCCGACTGGCCGATGCCCGAGATCACCGCCCGCCGTTCGACGTCGGTCACCGGCCGGTCACCCCGAGGGCACCGGCTCGAAGAGGGGGAACCACACCGGATCGCGGTGCTCGAAGGCCACCCGCACCGGCATGCCGATGCGGACGTCGTCGGGTGGGCATCCCACGACGTTGGTGGTGAGCCGGAGCCCCTCCTGCTCGGGCAGGGCCACAAGGGCGATCACGTACGGCTCGGTCCCGCCGTCCCAGGGCTGGTGGTTCACCGTGTACGAGTGCACCTCGCCGCGTCCGCTCACCGCCTCGGGGGCCACGTCGCGTCCCCCGCACTCGGGGCAGCGGGGCAGGGGTGGGTGCAGGTAGTAGCCGCAGGCCTGGCACCGCAGGAAGCGGAGGCGACCGTCCTTCCCGGAGGTCCAGAAGAAGCGGTTCTCGTCGTCCAGCGCCGGCTGCACCCTGAAGGGTGCGTCGCTCACTTCGTCGCCAGGCGCTCGGCCAGGGTCATCGTCGTCACGATGCCGTCGTCCTGGAACTTCCCGGTGCCGTAGCTCACCGGCGTGGTGTCGACATCGCCGGCCTGCGCCCGCAACGCCCCCACCGTGGCCTGCTCCCGGGGGATGTGGGCGAAGGGGTCGTACCGGAAGTTCCGCATCGCGTTGAGGTGGGTGATGCGGTTCACGTCGTCGTCGGGCAGGCCCTCGAGGTACTTCATCGCGGCCTCCGGGGCGTGGGGCCACGTGGAGTCGGAGTGGGGGTAGTCGCACTCCCAGTGGATGTGATCGAGCTCGAGGTGGTGGCGCACCTCCATGCCCACGGCATCGTCGATGAAGCAGGTGAACACGTGCTCGTTGAACACCTGGCTCGGGAGCCTGTCGCCGAAGTCCTGGTTCGTCCACGCCCGGTGGTGCTGGTAGACGTAGTCGATCCGCTCGAGGAAGTACGGCACCCAGCCGATGCCGCCTTCCGACAGCGCCACCCGCAGGCCCGGGAACTTGCGGAAGACCGGCGACCACACGAGGTCGGCGGCGCACTGCACGATGTTCATGGGCTGCAGCGTGATCATCGCGTCGATGGGCGCATCCATCGCGGTGATCACGATCTGCGACGACGAGCCGATGTGCAGGCAGATCACCGTGCCCGCCTCCTCGCACGCCGCGAGGAACGGGTCCCAGTGGTCGCTGTGCCAGCTGGGTAGGCCGAGCTTCTCCGGGTTCTCCGAGAACGTGACCGCATGGCATCCCTTGTCGGCCATGCGGCGCACCTCGGCGGCCATCAGCTCCGGGTCCCAGATGGGCGGGACGGCGAGTGGGATCATCCGCCCGGGGTACGTGCCGCACCAGTCCTCGACGTGCCAGTCGTTGTAGGCGCGCAGCAGCTCGATGGCGATGTCCTTGTCGTCGCACGTGGAGAACAGCTGGCCCGCGAACCCGGCGAGGCTGGGGAAGTTGAGCGACCCGAGCACGCCGTTGACGTTCATGTCGCGGATGCGCTCGTGGATGTCGTAGCAGCCCGGGCGCATCTCGTCGAAGGCGACGGGATCCACGCCGTACTCCTCGGGCACCCGCCCGGCCACCGCGTTGAGGCCGACGTTCGGCATGGCCGCGCCCTCGAACATCCAGACCTCGCGCCCGTTGTCGTGCCGCTCGATGCGGGGCGCCCGCTCGGCGGCCTTCCTCGACAACCGGCCCTGGAACAGGTCGGGTGGCTCGACGACGTGGTCGTCGACGCTCACGAGGATCAGATCGTCGACCTGCATGCCGGTCCCCCCGAGGCTGGCGACGTGACGTTGCTGTTAGATTAGTGGCCGGGTTCGACCGTGCAACCGGCGCGAGCAAAGGGGTGGCGGTGCCCACGACGGTCTCCGGGCAGCGCCTGCCGGGCTCGGGGCCCCGGACGGGACCGGGGCGGGTCGTTCCCGGCCGCGCGACCCCGTTCCCCGAGGTCGCGGAGGCGGCTGAGTAGCGTGGCCTCGATGGATGCGAGCATCGTGCGGAGGCCCCCGTTCGGGAGCAACCCGCTCGTCGGGGAGCGGGGCACCGACACCCGCCGCCGCATCCTCGCCGTGGCGCTCGACGTGTTCGGCGAGGTGGGCTTCGCCGACGCCCGCGTCGAGCTCATCACCCGGCGTGCCGGCTGCTCCCGGCCGGCGTTCTACCAGTACTTCTCGTCGAAGGACGACGTGTTCTGGACCCTCGCCGGCCAGCTCGGCACGGAGATGGTGGCGCTGGCCGAGCGGCTCGGTCGCGTCACCCCCGACGCCGCCGGCCTGGCGCACCTGACCGAGTGGATCGGCGAGTTCATGGCCCTCCACGAGGCCTGGGAACCGGTGTTCCGCTCGTTCCAGGCCGCCAGCCGCGACCGCCGCAGTGAGGCCCGCGGCTCCACCGACATCAGCCAACGGACGGGCCTGGCCCTCCTGAAGGCGTTCGAGGCCCCCGACGACCAGGCCGACCGGCGCCTGATCACCGGCCTTCTCGCGATGCTGATCCGCTGCAGCTTCTACGCCGAGCAGGCCCCGCGGGGCATGACCCGCAAGCCCCTGGTGCGGGGCGTGGCGCAGCTGTTCCACCGGGTCTTCGAGGGCCCGACCGACGGCGTGAACGTGGTCCGCTCCGGCCCGGTGCCGCAGCGCATCACGGTCACGGCCCACGAGCCGACCGGCGACGCCCGCTCCCTGCGGCCGCGCGGCGAGGCGACGCGGCGGCGCCTGCTCGACGCGGGGGCCTCGGTGCTGCCCGAGCGCGGCTACCACGACACCCGCGTCGACGACATCGTCGAGGCGGCCGGGGTGAGCCACGGCACCTTCTACCGGTACTTCGCGCACAAGGACGACTTCTTCCGGGCGCTCGCGCAGGACGCCTCCACCCGCATGATCGAGCTCGTCGACCGGCTCCGCCTCGACTGGTCGGCCGGCGAGCTGCGCGCCTGGCTCGATGACTGGTTCAGCGCCTACGAGGCCGACGGCGGGGTGATCAGCACCTGGCAGGAGATGCAGGCCAGCGCCGAGCTGTCCGCCTTCTCGCGGCAGGTGGCGGCATCGGTGTTCACCCGCCTGGTACGGCTGCTCGAGCGGCGGGACTTCGGCGACCCGCTCGTGGACGCCACCACCTTCCTCGCGCTCATCGAACGCATGCCCTACTGCGTCTACACCCTCCGGTTCATGTCACGCGGCGACGCGGTCGAGTCGATGCTCACCGTGATCCGGCGTGGCTTCCTCGCCATCGACGACACACCGGCCGAACGCATCCGCCGGCCGCTCGGGGTCAGCGGCCGGGCAGCTCGCTCTTGAGGACCTTGCCGGTGGCGTTGCGGGGCAGGGCGTCGAGGAACGTCCAGGAGCGCGGCAGCTTGGACTCCGACAGCCGCTCGGCGCAGAAGGCCCGCAGCTCGTCGGCGCTGGGTGCGGCGCCGGGCGCGAGCACGACCCATGCCCCCACGTCCTCGCCGAGCACCGGGTGGTCGATCCCGGCGACGGCCGCCTCCCGCACCGCGGGGTGCTCGTACAGCACGGCCTCGACATCGGTGGCGTGGATGTTGTTGCCGCCCCGGATGATCACGTCCTTCCGGCGCCCGACGATGTAGAGGAAGCCGTCCTCGTCGAGGTAGGCGAGGTCGCCCGTGTGGAGCCAGCCGTCCCGCCACGTGCGGGCGGTGGCATCGGCATCGTCGAAGTACTCGCGCTCACGCCCCGGGTTGCGCACCACCAGCTCGCCGATCGCCCGGGCCGGCAGCTCTGCGCCGTCGTCGCCCACGATGCGGAACTCCGTGGGCGGCACGGGCCTGCCCACCGAGCCGACCCGCTTCGACTGCTCCTCGGGCGGCATGAAGCAGAAGGCCGGACCCGCCTCGGTCATCCCCCACGAGTTCGACACCATGGCGTTCGGCAGCCGTTCCTGGAGCCGGGCGATGGTGCCGGGCGCCACCGGAGCGCTCCCCAGCGAGCAGATCGTGATGCTCGACAGGTCGGCGTGCCGGAAGCGGGGGCTGGCGATCAGAAGCTCGGCCATGGCCGGCACGAGGAACGTGGCGCCCGGGTGCCGCTGCTCGACCACGTCGAACCAGCGGTCCACGTCGAACCGGGGAAGGTAGAGCAGCCGCATCCCCAGCTTCATCGGGTTGTACACGAACGCGATGCCGGCGAACGTGAACATCGGCGACGCGTGGAGCCAGCCCGAGCCGGTCCAGTGCGGCAGCCCGGTGGGCATCATCGCGGCGTTCCGGTGGCGGACCACCACGCCCTTGGGGCGCCCGGTGGTCCCCGACGTGTACATCAGGTCGGCCATGTCGTCGCCGCTCAGCGGGACCTGGATGGCAGAGTCGTCGACGTCGGCGGCGTCGTCCCATGACACGAGATCGTCACCGGCGGCGACCTGGCCGGTCGTCACCACCTGGCGGAGGGCGGGCAGCTCGCCCCGGGCGCCGGCCAGCAGCGGGGTGGTCGACGCGCCGCTCACCGCCACCACCGCACCGGCGTGGCGGAGCACGTAGCACAGCTCCCGGGCGACGAGCCGGGTGCTGACCGGGACTGCGACTGCCCCGGCCTTGTGGACCGCCGCGTAGGCGACGAGGAACCGGTCCGGCTCCTCCGGCGGCACGTGGAGGGCGATGCGATCGCCCTTCGTGATTCCGGCGGCGGCGAACCACCGCGCCAGCCGGTTGGAGCGGCGCTCCCACTCGCCGAACGTGAGATCCTCGTCGGTGGCGACGTTGGTGAACCCGACCTCGTCCGCGAGGTGCTCGGCCATCAGCCGGAGCTGGTCCGGCAGCAGGTCAGCCACCGCTCCCCCGCACCGGCCGGTGGGTCCGACAGGGCACCTGGTGCGCGTCGGCCCCGCGGGCCCTGCTCACGACGTGGGCTCCGGGTCGCGTGGGAGCCCGAGCAGGCGCTCCCCGATGACGTTGCGCTGGATCTCGCTGGTGCCCCCGGCGATCGTGAGGCACCGGTTGGCCAGGGCCCCGAACGTCCACCGGTCCGCGGCGCCCACGGTCGTGGCGCCCTCGGGACCCAGGAGGGCCAGGCCGAGCTCCTGCGTGCGCTGGTCGTGCTCGGCACCGAGCAGCTTGCGGATGCTGGCCTCCGGACCTGGCTCCGCACCTGCGACCGACCGGGCGGTGATGCGGAGCCCCATCACCGCGAGCGAGTGGGCCTCGGCCACCAGCGCGCCCACCTGGTCGAGCACCACCGGGTCGGCATTCGGCCCCTCCGTGCCGACGCGCTCGGCCACCAGGGAGAGGAGCGCCTCGATCCCGCCACCGAACGACGAGCCCTCGCCCATCGACACCCGCTCGTTGGCGAGCGTCGTGCGGGCCAGCGGCCAACCGCCGTCGACCTCGCCGACCACGCCGTCGTCGGGCACGAACACCTCGTCGAGGAACACCTCGTTGAACATGGCGAGGCCGGTGAGCTCGCGCAACGGGCGGACGTCGATGCCGGGGCTGCGCATGTCGACCACGAAGTACGTGATGCCGAGGTGCTTCGGGGCCGCCGGGTCGGTGCGGGCGAGGCAGATGCCCCAGTCGGCGTCGGCGGCCATCGACGTCCAGACCTTCTGTCCCGTCAGCAGCCAGCCACCGTCGGCGCGGGTGGCCCGGGTGGTGAGCGACGCCAGGTCGGATCCGGCGTCGGGCTCGCTGAACAGCTGGCACCAGGTGACCTCGCCCCGCAGCGTCGGCCCCACCCACCGCTGCTGCTGCTCGGGGGTGCCGTGGGCGATGATCGTGGGCGCCGACCAGGCGCCCACCTGCAGGTGCGGGACCCGCACCTTCGCGCGGCGGAGCTCCTGCTCGATCACGAGCTGCTCCACCGCACCCGCCCCGCGCCCCCAGGGGGGCGGCCAGTGCGGCACCAGGAACCCGGCGTCGGTCAGCGGCGCCCGGCGCTCGTGCCGGGGCAGGGCGGCGATCGCCTCGGCGGTGCCCCGCACCTCGGCCCGGAGGGCCTCGGCCTCTGCCGGCAGCTCGAGCGCTAGGCGGCGGCGGGTGCCACCGAGCGCATGGGTCGCCGCGGCCCGGCGCCAGCGTGCGGGGCCACAGATCAGCTGGCGGAGGGCCAGCGCCCGACGGAGATGGAGGTGGGCGTCGTGCTCCCACGTGAAGCCCAGACCGCCGAGCACCTGGATGCAGTGCTTGGCCACGGTGGCGTAGCCGTCGAGCGCGATCGCCCCCGCAGCGGCGGCAGCGAGGGTCGCCTCGGCGCCGGCGTCGGCCACGTCGGCGCCGGGGTCCTCGCCGTCGAGCGCCATCGCCGCGTCCCAGGCCACCGCCCGCACCTGCTCGAGCTGGACCAGCATGTCGGCACACCGGTGCTTCACCGCCTGGAACTGCCCGATCGGCCGCCCGAACTGCCGGCGGGTGGCGGCGTGCTCCGACGCCGTCGCCACGCACCAGGCCGCGCCACCGGCGCACTCGGCCGCGGCCAGCACCACGCCGAGCGACTCCACTCGCTCGCGCCCCAGCCCGGCGAGCACCTCGGCCGGCGTCCCCGCGAGCTCGAGGCGGGCCAGGCGACGGGTGGGGTCGAGCGAGTCCAGCGGGGTCACGATGGCGTCCGCAGAAGCCACCACGCACCACCGCTCGTCGCCCTCGACGGCCACGGGCAGCACCACCAGGTCGGCGAGTGCACCGCACAGCACCGGGCCCGTGCACCCGGTGACGCTCACCCCGTCGCCGCCGGGCGTCCGCTCGCCGGTGAGCGTCCCGTCCAGCGCCACGGTCCCGACCGCCCGCCCCGCCGCCAGGTCCGCCAGGCACCACCGGGGTGGCCGCGATGGCCGTGCGTCCGCGGGAGCACCGGGCTCGGGCACCCGCGTGCCGGCGTCGATCGCGGCGGCCGCCCACACGGTGGGCAGCATCGGGCCCGGGGCCA
>JBKHJZ010000109.1:0-11225 GCA_046537875.1 Acidimicrobiia bacterium
TCTGTTGTCGTGGTCGGGACCGGCGTCGATCCGGTGACCTTCCGCTTTTCAGGCGGACGCTCTGCCAACTGAGCTACCCGACCGTGGTGTCGTCGTGGCGGGCCACGACGATCGACCCCACCGAGGTGGGGGCGCGCCCCCGCCCCGGGCGGAGACTAGCGGTCCCGACGGGATTTGAACCCGCGACCTCCGGCTTGACAGGCCGGCGTGCACTCCAAACTGCACCACGGGACCGGGACGTCCACCCGGAGCCTTCCACGTGGACGGTGACTGGACGTACTCGCCCGGCCTCGCCGGTCGGACGAACGCACCCCCAACGGGATTCGAACCCGTGTTACCGCCTTGAAAGGGCGGCGTCCTAGGCCGCTGGACGATGGGGGCTCGGCTTCCGCTGGGCGGGCGCCGGATCACACTAGCCACGCCCCACCAGTGCGCCAAACCGTTCACGACCTGCCACGCGCCCCCGCCCAGCACACGACTGTCAGGCTGACCACCCCCAAGTGGCAGTGTTGGCTTCGCCTGTCGCGAACGGGCGCTGCCAGAAGCCCGGGGAGGACACGGGTGCCGTGCGGATCCCCCAAGTGGCAGCGTTGGCTTCGCCTGTCGCGAACGGGCGCTGCCAGAACGCCGCCGGGAGGCGGCCGGGAGAGATCCGCTTCTCAGCCGTCCGGTGGCCCCGACGGCGCCGGCGGGGTCGGGGGTGGCCGCCGGGGCTCGTCGGGCAGCTCGAGGTCGGCGTTCAGCACGTCGACGGCCTGGGAGAGCAGCCACCCCAGGAACTCGTACACCGCGTACGCCGGGGCGAGCGGGTCGTCCGGATCGATGTCGGGATGGTCCTCGCCGACGTCGAGCCGGGTGCCGATGACCAGGCGCAGGGCGTTGAGCGTGCCCATCCACGCCGCCATGTCCTCGCCGTCGAGGTCCGCTCCGTCGACCGTGCGCTCCACCACCTCGAGGGCGGCCAGCCGCGACTCCAGCAGGTCGTCGCGGGTCAGCACCTGGTAGCCGGCGTCGCGCTCGGCGTCCTCCGGGTAGGCCGGCGGGAACAGGCGGCGCACCGCGGGGTCGTCGGTCGATGCCAGCAGTTGCTGGCGGAGCTGGTCGACCAGGTCGTTCATCAGCGCCCGCTCGTTCGGCCGCAGCCTGATCTGGTACTGGTCGGCGCCCCGGCGCCGGATGCGATCGCGGGTGAACACCTGGGCTCAGTCCTGCTGCATCGTCGCCCACAGGCCGTGCTCGTGCAGCCGGAACACGTCGAGCTCGGCCTTCTCGCGCGTCCCGTTCGCCACCACCGCGCGGCCCTCGTAGTGCACGGCCAGCATGAGCTTCTCGGCCACCTCGTGCGGGTACCCGAACAGCTTCTGCAGCACGTAGGTGACGTACGACATCAGGTTGATCGGGTCGTTCCAGACGATGACCACCCACGGGCGGTCGGGGTCGGCCGCGGTGTCGCCCTCGGGCAGCTCGACTTCGGCGGGCGCCGTCTCGAGTGGGGTCATCGGCATCGCGACCATTGTCGCGCGCGACGGGTGCCCACTGGCAGGGGGCCCCGCCACTTCCGGCCACGAATGGTGGTGGTCGACCGCGGTGTGTGGGCTCGGATCAGGCACCCGGCGCCCCCGCCACCTCGGGGGGCCCGAGGGTCCCGGTCGACTCCACGGCCGCCCCGTCGGCGGTCCGGTCCGCCACCCGGTCCGCCGCCGGCGCCGGCTCGCTGAGCGTGAGCTGCACGCGCACCACGGCCACCCACACGAGTGCGGCACCCAGCACGTGCACACCCACCAGCAGCGCCGGCACCCCGGTGAAGTACTGCGAGTAGCCCACGCCCGCCTGGGCGATGAGCACGGCGAGCAGCAGGTGGAGCCGGCGACCGACCACCGGCGCAGCGTCGCCCCGCTGCACCATGGCGACCACGGCCACGGTCAGGGCCAGGAAGAGCACCATCGCGACGCCGTGGAGCCGCACGACATCGCCCAGCACGAACGGGAGGCGGTCGGCCCGCTCGTCGCCCGCGTGGGGGCCGCTGCCGGTGACCAGCGTGCCGGTCACGATCACCAGCACGGCGGCCACCAGGAGCAGCCGGGCGGCCGCCGCCACCGCAGGGACCGCGAGCGGCCGGCGCTCGCCGGTGGGTGCCCGCTCCATCCCGGCCCGGTGGTGGAGCACGACGGCGTTCCACACCGCGCCCAGCGACAGGAGGAAGTGTCCGATCACCGAGATGGGCGACAGGTGCAGCCACACCACGAGCGCGCCGACCAGCGCGTTGGCCAGCACCCACGCGGGCAGTCCCAGCGACCAGCGGAACAGGTCGGGTCGGTACGGCCGGCGCAGGCGGGCCCCGACGACCGCCGCCAGCGTGAACGCCATGACCAACCCGGTGATCAGCCGGTTGGCCCACTCGATCATGCCGTGGGCCCCCGATTCGGCACGCGGCGTGAAGCTGTCGGGCTCGCACGACGGCCACGTCGAGCACCCGAGGCCCGAGCCGGTGAGCCGGACCGCCGCCCCGGTCACCATGATGAACACCAGCGAGGCCAGCGTGGCGACGACGATGCGGCGGTATGTCGTGGGGGAGATGCGGGGAGTCCGCACGGCGTCCCAGGGTACGACGCGCCTGCGTGAGCGAACGAACGCGGGGGTGGTCGCCTCGCTCGGGTTCCTCGGACCCGGCCCGAGCCCGCCGGGCCGGTCGCGGGCCCGCCGACCCCGCCCGAGCCCCGCCGACCCGGCCCCGAGCCCGCCGACCGGCTACGAGCCCGCGGGGCCGGTCGTGATCCCGCCGGGCCGGTCGCGGGCGCACCGGGCCGCGGCTCGGGGCCGCTTGGCCCCCGTCCCGAGGCCACACGTAGGCTGCGTCACGGTGTTCATGTCCCCGCAGCCCTCCCTGCGCGCGCGCCTCGGTGCCTATGTGGCGCTGACGAAGCCCCGCATCATCGAGCTGCTGCTGGTCACGACCGTGCCGACCATGATCGTGGCCGAGCGGGGCATGCCGCCGCTGTGGCTGATCGCCGCCACCGTCGCCGGTGGGACGCTCGCCGCCGGTGGCGCCAACGCCATCAACATGTACGTCGACCGCGACATCGACAGGGTGATGAAGCGGACCCGGCGTCGCCCCCTGGTGACCGGCCAGGTCACCCCCCGTGCCGCCCTCACGTTCGCCGTCGGCCTCGAGGCGGCGGCCTTCGCCTTCCTCTGGGCGGCGGTCAACCTGCTCTCGGCGGCGCTGGCGGTCTCGGCGTGCCTCTTCTATGTGTTCGTGTACACGCTGTGGCTCAAGCGGCGGTCGCGCAGCAACATCGTCATCGGTGGCGCCGCGGGTGCCGCACCGGTGCTCATCGGCTGGTCGGCGGTCACCGGCACGCTCGACTGGCCGCCGGTGGTGCTGTTCGCCGTGATCGTCTACTGGACGCCGCCACACTTCTGGGCGCTGGCCATCCGCTACCGCGACGAGTACGCCAGCGTCGACGTCCCCATGCTCCCGGTGGTGGCGGGCCTGCGGACCACGGCCGTGCGGATCCTGCTGTACACGCTGCTGCTGTGGGGTCTCACCGTGCTGTTCGCCCCGATCGCCGGCATGGGCACCCTCTACCTGGGGGCCGCCCTGGTGCTCGGTGGGGTGTTCACCTGGTACGCGGCCCGGCTCGTGCGCCAGACCACCCCGGGGCGGGCGATGCGGCTGTTCGCGTGGTCGATCTCGTACGTGACCCTGCTGTTCGGAGCGATGGCGGCCGACGAGCTCGTCAGATCGGGATTCTGATGCGTCGCCGGGGCACGCAGCGATTTCGTGGCCAAACGAGCCATGTGACTAGATTCCCGAGCCGGACCAGTCCGCAGCCCGGGGTGCATCCATGACCGTGACCGAAGCTCCACGCGACGTCGTCGAGGTGGACGGCGCGCCCAGCCCGGGCCTCCCGTCCCAGCCGGCCGGCCTCGCGGTGCTGATGGGCTCCGGAGACCCCCGCACGGTCGGCAGGCTCTTCGCGGGCACCTCGCTGCTGTTCCTGCTGATGGCGGCCGTGGCCGGGGTGGTGGTCGGGTTCGAGCGCACCGACCTGTCGGGCCTCGACATCCTCACGGCCGGCAACGCCGCCCAGATCACCAGCCTGCACGCCCTCGCCGGCGTGTTCCTGGTGGTGCTCCCGCTGGTGCTGGGCCTCGCGACGGCCATCGTGCCGCTGCAGGTGGGCGCGGCCACCCTGGCGTTTCCGCGGGCCACCGTCGCGGCGTTCTGGACCTACCTGGTGTCGGCGGGCCTGGTGATCGCGGCCTACGTGCTCGACGGCGGCCCGTACGGCGGGGACTTCGATGCCGTCGTGCTGTTCCTCGCCGGGTTCATCGCCCTGATCGGGGCCCTCATGGTGGCGACCGTCTCGGTGGTCACCACCGTCCTCACCCTCCGGGCGCCCGGCATGTCGCTGCGCCGGACCCCGCTGTTCTCGTGGTCGATGCTGGTCGCCGGCGTGGTCTGGTTGCTGGTGCTGCCGGTGCTGGCGGCGGTCGTGCTGCTCGCCTACCTCGACCTGCGCTACGGCGAGCAGTTCCTCGGGGGTGCCGGTGGCATCTACGACAGGATCGCCTGGGTCCTCTGGCAGCCGACGCTCTACGCCTTCGCGGTGCCCGCCCTCGGGATCATCGGCAGCATCGTCCCGGTGTTCGCCCGGCGCCGCCACCACCGGCATCCGGCCGCCATGGCGCTGATCGGCCTGGTCGGCGCGGTCGGCTTCGGCGCCTGGGCCCAACCCGGGTTCACCGTGGACGGCGGTGCGCCGATGGAGTGGACCAACGAGCTGCCCTGGTACGCCGTCTCCGTCCTGGCGGCGATCGCCGTGGTCGGGCTGCTCGGCCTGTGGGCCGTCACGCTCGGCAGGGGTGCGCCCCGGCTGCGCGCTCCGCTGGTGGCCTCGCTGCTGGCCGGCCTGCTGGTCGCCCTCGGTGTGGTCGGCGGTGTGGCCACGTTCGTCGGCGAGCTCGACCTGGTCGGCACCACCTGGATGACCGCGCAGACCAACCTGGTGGTGATCGGGACGGTGGTGGCGGGCTTCGCCGGCCTCGCCTTCTGGGCCCCCAAGCTGTACGGCCGGCTCCTGCCCGCCGGGCCGGTGGTGGTGGGTGCGCTGCTGCTGGCCGCGGGTGCGGCAGCGCTCGCCGTGGGCGACGGCGTGAGCGGCCTGCTCGACCAGCCGCGGTTCGTCACGTTCCTCACCTCCGACGTCGCTGCGCTCGACGACCTGGCCACGATTGAGGCCCTGAACCTGGTGGCCGCGATCGGCAGCGCGGTCGTGCTGGTGGGCGCGGTCGTGGCGGTGGGCGCGGTGATCGTGCCCGACCTGCGACGGGAGGCCGTGCCCGACGACCCGTGGGACGGCCACACCCTCGAGTGGACCACCACGTCGCCGCCCCCCGTCGGTCACTTCGCCGAGATCCCGCCCGTCACGTCCGAGGCGCCGCTCTACGACGCCCGCTACGCCCCGACGGAGGCGTCGACCTGATGGCCACACCGTCGACCGAGCTCGAGGTCGTCTCCGGGGCCCCGGCCCCGCCCCCGCAGCGGCCCCGCGTGCTGCTCGCCGGCGCCGCGCTCGCATCCGGCGCGGCCAGCATGGCGCTGCTCACGCTGGTCGCCGTCTACACCCGGCTGCGGGCCGACGTGGTCGCCTCGGGGGAGACCTGGCTGCCCGAGGGGGCGGTGATCCAGCTCACCCCGGGCAACATGCAGTTCTTCACCCTGTTGCTGTCGGCCGTGACCGTCGCCTGGGCGGTGCGGGCCCTGCACGACGACGACCGGTTGCACGCCTACATGGCGCTCGGCATCACGCTCGTGCTGGGGGCCGCGTTCATCAACGGTGCCGCGTACTTCTGGCAGCAGTCGATGCTCGGGGCGGCCGACTCGGTGCCGGGCCTGCTGATCCTCACGATCACCGGGTTCCACGTGGCGATGGTCGGCGCCGGCATGCTGTTCCTCGCCGTGATGGCGTTCCGGGCCCTCGGCGGGCAGCTCACGGGCCGGGGCGCCGAGGGCATGACGGCGGCCGCCCTGTACTGGTACGTGACCACGGGCGCCTACGCCGTGGTCTGGTACGCGATCACGGTCACCAAGTGAGGCGCGCGGGATGATCACCACCGGTTCCAAGTGGTTCTACGGGCTCGGCCTCCTCTCTCTCGTGCTCGCGGCCGCCTACGGGTGGACCACGGGCGGCAACAGCCTGGGCCCGGTCACCCTGGGCTACAAGGGTGGGGTCGGCGACCACTTCGGCTACGGGCTGCTGGTGGCCGGTGGGCTGGTGAGCATCCTGCTCGGCGTGGCCTCGACCGCCCTCCGCGACGCGAACGCCGAGGTGGTCGCCCGGGTCGCCGGCAGCGACACCGTCCCGCCCGTGCAACCGGCGACGCCCAGCTTCTGGCCACCGGTCGCCGCGTTCGGCGTCGCCCTGGTGGTGATCGGGGTGGTCTCGTCGCCCGTGCTCGTGGTGTTCGGCCTGGTGGCACTCGGCATCGTGCTCGTCGAGTGGGCGGTCCAGGCCTGGGCCGACCACGCCACCGGCGACCCGGAGGTGAACCGGCGCATCCGCAACCGGGTGATGAACCCGATCGAGTTCCCCGCCGCCGGCGTGCTCGCCGTGGCGGTCGTGGCGGTGGCGCTGTCCCGGGTGTTCCTGGCGCTGTCGGCCGAGGCGACCGTCTGGGTGGCCACCGCCATGGCCGCGGTGGTCCTCCTCGTCGGCGCGCTCGTCGCCTCCCGCCCGCGGCTCAGCTCCAACGTGGTGGTGGCGCTTGTGATGGTGGCCGCGCTCGCCGTGATCGGCCTCGGGGTCGCGGGCGCCGTCGCGGGCGAGCGCGAGTTCCACCACGTGGGCGACGAGGAGACGGAGACCGGGGCCGGGGGCGCCGCGCCGGCGGGCGTACCGGTCGACGCCGCCGGGGTGGGGGCGTGATGGTCTCGACTTCGCACCGGATGACCGGCCGTGCCACGGTTGACGCGGCACCCCCGAAGGAGCAGGCATGACCCGTCGCCGCCGGCTCGCACCGATCGCGCTCGTGCTCCCGCTGGTCCTCCTGGCCAGCGCGTGCGCCTCGGACGCGCCGCAGGACTCCCTGGATCCCGCCGGGCCGTTCGCCCGCCGGATCGACAACCTGGTCGACCCGGTCTTCATCATCGCCGGCATCGTGTTCGTGCTGGTCGAGGTGGGCACGGTGGCGATGGTCTGGCACTTCCGGCGCCGCCGCGACGAGGACGACGACGAGCTGCCGGCGCAGATCCACGGCAACACCAAGCTGGAGATCGGCTGGACCGTGCTGCCGGCGGCGCTGCTCGGGGTGATCGGCTTCTTCACCCTGGTGACGCTGTTCGACATCGACCGGGCCGACGCCGACGCGCTCACCGTGCAGGTGAACGGCCAGCAGTGGTGGTGGGAGTACCGCTACGACACCACCGGCGACGGCCGGTTCACCGACGACGACGTGATCACCGCGCACGACATGGTGATCCCCGCCGGCCGGGACGTGACGCTCGAGATCAACTCCAACGACGTCATCCACTCGTTCTGGATCCCCCGCCTCAACGGCAAGAAGGACGCCGTGCCGGGCCGGACCCACACGCTGAACATCCACGCCGACGAGCCGGGCACCTACGTCGGCCAGTGCACCGAGTACTGCGGGCTGTCGCACGCCTACATGCGCCAGCGGGTGATCGCCGTCGAGCCCGACGAGTACGAGGCCTGGCTCGACGACCAGATGGCCGACGCCGAGATGCCGAGCGATCCGCTCGCCGCCGCCGGCGCCGACACGTTCGTGGCCCAGTGCTCGACGTGCCACCTGGCCCGCGGCATCAACGACGCGGAGTTCGACCGGGCCGTCGTCGAGGAGAGGCTGGTGGCGGGGAACGCCCCCGACCTCACCCACTTCGCCAGCCGCGGCGCCTTCGCCGGCGCCACCTTCGACCTCTGGGCCGACACCGACGGCGACGAGATCGTCGAGTGGGAGGAGATCGGCGGCGAGCTCAACCGCGCCGACCTCGAGGCCTGGCTGCGCAACCCCTCCGAGCAGAAGCCCATGCACGTGTCGCTCGACGACTACAACGCCGGACAGCAGGTGCGGGGCATGCCCGACTTCAACCTGTCCGAGGACCAGATCGACGAGCTGGTCGCGTTCCTCGAGACGCTCGAGTAACCCGCGCACACTCTGAGTAGGAGCCCACCGGACCCATGGCCATCGTCGAACGACCGAGCCCGTCGCCTCCCGCACTGCCGGGAGGGCCGACGGTCGCGGCTCGACCGATGGGCGTGTTCACGCGCCCGACCGGCAGGACGGGACCCCTGTCGTGGCTCACCACGATCGACCACAAGCGCATCGGCATCATGTACGGCGCCGCGGCGCTCGGGTTCTTCGCGCTGGGCGGCATCGAGGCATTTCTGATCCGGCTGCAGCTCACGGCCCCGGAGGGCCAGCTCTACTCGGCCGATCTCTACAACCAGCTGTTCACCATGCACGGCGTGACGATGATCTTCCTCGTCGCGATCCCGCTGGGTGCGGCGTTCATGAACTATCTGATGCCGCTGCAGATCGGCGCCCGCGACGTGGCGTTCCCCCGCCTCAACGCGTTCACCTTCTGGTGCTTCCTGTTCGGCGGGATCATGCTCAACAGCTCGTGGTTCCTGGGCGGCGGGCCCGACGGCGGCTGGTTCGCCTACGCGCCGAACACCGGCGTGGCCTTCTCGCCCACCCACGGCATGGACTTCTACGCCATCGGCCTCCAGATCACCGGCATCGCCTCGCTGATCGGCGCCATCAACCTGGTGGTGACCGTGCTCAACATGCGGGCACCCGGCATGACCCTCATGAAGATGCCGGTGTTCACCTGGATGGGCTTCGTCACCCAGATCCTGCTGGTGTTCGCGATGCCGGTGATCTCGGTGGCGCTGTTCCTGCTGACCTTCGACCGGCTGTTCGACGCCAACTTCTTCAACGTGTCCGCGGGCGCCGACCCGCTGCTGTGGGAGCACCTGTTCTGGATCTTCGGCCACCCCGAGGTCTACATCCTGATCCTCCCGGCGTTCGGGGTGGTGTCCGAGCTGGTCCCCGTGTTCTCGCGCAAGCCGTTGTTCGGCTACCCGTTCATGGTGTTCTCGGGCATCGCCATCGGCTTCATGGGCTGGGGCGTCTGGGCGCACCACATGTTCGCCTCGGGCATGGGGCCGATCTCGGTGGCCGCCTTCGCCATGTCGACCATGTTCATCGCGGTGCCCACCGGGGTGAAGATCCTCAACTGGCTGGCCACCATGTGGGGCGGGAAGATCCGGTTCACCACGCCGATGCTGTTCGCGATCGGCCTGGTCACGATGTTCACCATCGGGGGCCTGTCCGGCGTCACCCACGCCGTGGCGCCGGCCGACACCCAGCAGACCGACACCTACTACATCGTCGCCCACTTCCACTACGTCATCTTCGGCGGGACGCTGATGGCGTTCCTCGGCGGCTTCTACTTCTGGTGGCCGAAGGTGTTCGGCTACATGCTGAACGAGAAGCTCGGCAAGTGGCACTTCTGGTTGATCCTCATCGGCTTCAACCTGACGTTCGGCCCGATGCACATCCTCGGGCTCCAGGGCATGCCGCGCCGGACGCACACCTACATCGGCGGCTACGGCTTCGAGTTCTGGAACCAGGTGGCGACCAGCGGCGTGTTCCTGATCGCGCTGGCGATGGGTGTCTTCGCGTGGAACATCGTGTCGAGCTACCGGAAGCACCGGGCCGGGGCGACGGATCCGGGTCCGGACCCGTGGGACGCGCGGGGCCTGGAGTGGAGCATCCCCTCACCGGTCCCGCCGCACAACTTCGACGAGGTCCCCACCGTGTCGCGGCTCGACGAGTTCTGGCACCACAAGTACCAGGAGGACGACACCGGGAAGGTCGTACGGGTGGCGACCGGCCGGGAGGTCGCCCAGACGGGCGACGCCACCGACGTGCACCTGCCGTCGCCGTCGTACTGGCCGCTCGTCCTCGCCTTCGGCCTGGTGCTGATCGGCTACGGCGTCATCTTCAACCTGGGCCTCGCCGCCGCCGGCGGCCTGGTGGTGGTGCTCGCAGGCTTCGGCCTGGGCTACGAGCCGGCCGACGACCCGGAGGCCCACGCCCACCACGACGACCACGCCGACGGGGAGGAACCGCCGGCCGAGGGCGAGCTGGTCACGGCCGGCGGCGACGGCGGCCCGGCTGCGGGGGAGGACGAGGCCGATGAGTGACACGACCGTCCACGGCTCGCTCGCCGCCGAGACCGAGCACGGCGTGCCGAGCCACGCCACCAGCACCGGCCTCTCCAACGAGAAGCTGGGGATGTGGGTGTTCCTCGGCTCCGACTGCCTGCTGTTCGGCGGGCTGATCTCCACCTACCTGCTGCTGCGCCACCGGAGCGTGACCGGTCCGGGGCCCACCGACGTGTTCGACATCCCGTTCACGTCGGTGTCCAGCTTCGTGCTGCTGATGAGCTCGCTGACGATGGCGCTGGCCGTGGCCGCCATCCACCGGGGCGAGGTGCGGCGCAGCCGCACCTGGCTGATGACCACCGCCCTGCTCGGCACCGTGTTCATCTCGGGCCAGGTGTACGAGTTCACGGCGTTCGTCAACCACGGGCTCGGTTACACCACCAACATCTTCGGGTCGGCCTTCTACACGCTCACCGGCTTCCACGGCGTCCACGTCAGCGTGGGCATCATCTTCCTGATCTCGCTGGTGGTGATGTCGCTGCGCGGCAACCTGGGCGCCGACCGGGCCGAGACCGTGGAGATCTTCGGCCTCTACTGGCACTTCGTCGACATCGTGTGGATCCTGATCTTCACGGTCGTCTACCTGATCCCGTGACCGCGAGGGGCGAGACATGAGCGTGGGCACCCAGCCCGAGCACCAGGAGGCGCTCCCGGAGGAGCGCCACCTACCGACCGAGCACGCCCACCCCAGCGACCGGCAGTACGTAATCATCGCCGTGATCCTGGGCGTGATCACCGCCCTCGAGGTGGGCACGTACTTCCTGGAGGATCCCGGGGCGCTGATCGTGGTCGTGGGCCTGATCGCGATGATGATCGCCAAGTTCGCGATCGTGGCCGGCTACTTCATGCACCTGCGGTTCGACAACCCGCTGTTCCGCCGGGTGTTCGTGTTCGGCCTGCTACTCGCGGTGGGCGTCTACATCGCGACGCTCACGTCGATGCAGTTCTGGAGCTGACCGCAGGGCGGCT
>JBKHJZ010000011.1:0-38403 GCA_046537875.1 Acidimicrobiia bacterium
CTGACTGCATCTGGACGTCCGAGGTCGACGGTCCTGTTCTCCCCGGTGCGAACCTCGGACCCCCTCCGAACCCGGGGGCGGTGCTCGTCTTCGAGAGGTGCGACGACGAGTGGACGGGAGACATCGCCTGGCTGAGCTCCGACGCGCTCACCTCGAGGGCTGCCGGCCATCAGCGCACACTCCCCACCGACTAGCGTGCTCCGGTGGCCTCCGACGCCGACGATTTCCCGACGGGACACGCCGACGAGCGCGAGCTCTTCCTGGACTGGCTCGGGTACCTCCGCTCCGCCGTGGTGCGAAAGGCCGAGGGTCTGACCGACGACCAGTCCCGCTGGAGGCCCGACGGCGCGCTGATCTCGCTGCTGGGGATCGTGAACCACCTGACGCACGTCGAGTGGCGCTGGATCGACGGGGCGATGCGGGGCGCCGAGGTCCACCGCCGTGACGAGGAGTTCACGCCGGGGCCCGAGATGACCCTGTCGTCGGCCATCGCCGCCTATCGGGAGCGGGCTGCGAGCACCGACGCGGCCGTGCGCTCGATGCCCCTCGACACGCCCTGCCACCGGGGGAACGGTACCGACCTCCGGTGGGTGCTGCTCCACCTGATCAACGAGACGGCTCGGCACGCAGGTCATGCCGACGCCACCCGGGAGCTGCTCGACGGCACCACGGGCGAGTAGCCCGCTCGCCGGCCGCCGCACGACGCCCGCACCGCCCGCCGCTCCGCCCGAACCGCTCCCGGCCTCACGGTAATGATGGGGCATGGGCACGGACACGGATGCCCGGCTCATCGCCCAGTCGCTCACCTCGCCCGACCGGTTCGGGCAGATCTTCGACCGTCACGCCCCGACCATCCACCGCCACCTCGCCCGCCGGGTGGGCGCGCAGGAGGCCGACGGGCTCCTCGCCGACGTGTTCCTGGCAGCCTTCCGCGGGCCGGGACCGCTACGACACGGAGCGGGAGTCGGCCCTCCCCTGGCTCTACGGCATCGCCGCCAACCTGCTGCGGAAGCACTTCCGCCGGGAGGCGACCCACCTGGCGGCGGTGGCTGCGCTCGCCCGGCAGTCGGCGCCTGCCGAGGACCCGACCCACGGCGTCGTCGCGTCGATCGACGCCGTGACGATCACCGGCCTGACGTCGCCGGCTCCCGGGCCCCGGTCCCGGCCGGGCGCGGTCGCTAGGTTGCCGCCATGCCTCGTCCTGCCGGGCACACGGTGCACGCACCCAACGGCATGGTGTGCTCGGTCGACCACCTGGCGTCGGCGGCGGGTGTCGGGATCCTGCAGGCCGGCGGCAACGCCGTCGACGCGGCCGTGGCCACCAGCGCCGTGCTGGCGGTCACGACGCAGCACATGTGCGGCATGGGAGGCGACCTGTTCGCGCTGGTCCATCACGGGTCGCCGGCTCCGGGCGCGCTGGTGGCGGCGGGGCGGGCCGGCTCGGGCGCGGACGCCGCAGCGATGCGGGCCGAGGGCCTCGCCACCATGCCGTTCCGGCGGGACGTCCGGTCGGCCACGGTGCCCGGGTGCGTCGACGGCTGGGTGGCACTGCACGAGCGTCACGGCCGCCTGCCGCTGGCCGACGTCCTCGAGCCCGCACGCGGCTATGCGGAGGACGGCTTCCCCGCGTCACCGCTGCTGGCACTCGCGACCCGGCTGATCGCCGGCGTCGCGGGCGCCGACGACTTCCTTCCGGAACGGGGGCTCCGCACCGGGGACCGCGTGCGGCGTCCGCTGGTGGCCGACACCCTGGCCGCCGTCGCCCGGGACGGGCGCGACGCCTTCTACCGGGGTGCGTTCGGCGACGGGCTGCTGGCGCTCGGCGACGGGCTCTTCACCACCGCGGACCTCGCACGGTCTCAGGCCGAGTGGGCCGAACCCCTGAGCGTGCGGGCCTGGGGCCGCGACCTGTGGACCGTGCCCCCGCCCTCGCAGGGCTACCTGGCGCTGGCGGCCGCCCGCATCGCCACCGCCCTCGACGTCCCCGGCGACCCGGACGACCCGCAGTGGGCCCACCTCCTCTCGGAGGCATGCCGGGCCACCGGCCACGACCGGATCGACGTGCTCTTCGACGGTGCCGACGGCCGCGCGCTGCTGGACGACGAACGGCTTGCGGCGCGGCGAGCCCTGATCGATCCCCGGCGGCGCGGCCCGCTCGCCGCCCCCGCCGGCAGCGGCGACACGATCTACCTGTGCACCGTCGACCGCGACGGCATGGGGGTCTCCCTGATCCAGTCGAACGCGGCCGACTGGGGCTGCCACCTCGTCGTGCCCGGCACGGGGATCTTCCTGCACAACCGGGGCATCGGGTTCCGCCTCGACCCTGGCCACCCCGCCCGGCTGGCACCGGGACGCCGGCCGCCCCACACCCTCTCCCCCACGCTGGTCACGCACCCCGCCGGATCGCTGGCCGCCCTGGTCGGCACGATGGGCGGTGACAACCAGCCGCAGATCGTGCTCCAGATCACGGCCCGGCTGCTCCTCGGCGGCCAGTCGCCCGGCAGGGCCGTGGGTGCCCCCCGCTGGGCGCTCGGCACCGGCGGGTTCGACACCTGGGAGGGAGACGGCCCGCAAACCACCACCCTGGAGGACGACGCGCCCGACGCGTGGGAGCGCGGCCTGACCGACTGCGGGCACCGGGTGGTTCGGGCCGATCCCGGGGCGAACGTGGGTCACGCCCACGCAATCGTGGTACGCGACGGCGGGATGCTCGCCGGGGCGTCCGACCCCCGGGCGCTCACCGGCTCGGCCTGCGGCTACTGACCGAGGCCGCTCGGCGCCGGGAGACGACGAGGGTCGGGTACGCAACGCCCGCTCGTCTGGGCGAGGCCGGCACGGCATGCACCCAACGACGAACGTTAAGCTCGCCTACCGTGTCGAGGGCGCCGACCGGCGAGGCGACCGGCGGGCGGCGCCGGGTTCTCACATCACCGCCGGCCGTCCGGCGCACGGGGCTCCGCCACTCGGTCACCACCAGCCTCGTCGGCAAGGCGACGGAGCTCGTCACCCTGGTGCTCCTGGCCACCGTGGTGCCGCGGGTTCTCGGACCCGAGCGCTTCGGGCGCTTCGCCCTCCCGCTCACGATCGTCACACTGGGGTCCCTCGCCCTCACCCTCGGCGGACCCACGCTCATGGCCCGCTACGTCCCCGCGGCTCCGGCCGGCGAGCGCGTGGCCCTCGCCCGCGCCCTGTGTGTCCGGCTGGCGCAGGGCCGAGCCGGGCAACTGGCGGTCATCGCTGCGGCCACGGCGGCCGCAGCGGTCGCCGTGCCCGAGCGCGTCTCCCCGCTCGACGCCGCCCTGGTGGTCACCGCCCTGATCCTCAACGTCGCGGCCACACTCGCCCTGCAGACGACCCTCGGCCTCGGCGGGACCGCTCTGTGGAGCTTCCGGTACCCGGTGCAGAACACCGTGCTGATCGCCACGGTGCTCGTGCTCGAACCGGCGCTGGGACACCGGGGAGGCCTCGTGGCCATCCTGCTCGCCGGGTTGGTCGCCGCCGGGATCGGCGCCGCTGCCGTCCGGCCCGTGCTGGGCCCCGGCCACCCCGAGGTCGCGATCCCGGCGGGAGCCATCCGGTTCGGGGCGCTCCACGCGGCCGGCGCAGCGTTGGTGCAGGCCACCCATCGCGGTGTGGTGGTGGCGGTCGCGGTGCTCGCCGCCGGCTCGGTGGAGACGGGCTACGCCGCTCTGGCGGTGGGCATCGCGCTGAGCGTGACACACGCCGTGCTGCAGGCCTTCACCGTGTCGCTCCCCCACCTCGCAGCGGGCCGGGCGTCGGGCACGAGGGTGGGCGCGTCACCGGCGGAGGCCACGTTGCGCCGGTTGGCGGGCGCATTGCTCGCCCTCCTCGTGCCGGCCACGGTCACGATCGCCGCCCTGCTCGACCGGCTGGTGCCCACCGCGTTGGGCCCCGGCTACCAGGGAGCCGAGGCAGCCCTGGTGCCGGCGCTGGCCGTCGTCGTCCTGGCCCCGCTCGGTGCCCTCGTCGTGCAGGCCGCCGCCCTGCGGCTCCGGCCCGAGGTGCCCCTGGCCAGCGGGATGGCCTGTGTGCTCACCTTCCTCGTGCTGGCGTCCCTGCTCGTTCCCGTCTGGGGCGCTGCCGGCGGCACCGCGGCAACTCTCGCCGGCACGGCAGCCGGTGCCCTTCTCGGCATCCGACGTCTCCCGGGCGCCGCCGGCTGGCGAGTGACGACCGCATCGTTCGTCGGCACAGCGGCGGTCCTGGGGGCTGCGCCGGGCTGGTGGGGCGCGGCGGGATGACGGCCAGGCTCCCGCGCGGGGCGAACGCGAGCGCGTTCCCGGTTGCCACCGTCGTGGTGCCGACGCGCGACCGGCCGGGTCCGCTCGCCGCCTGCCTGGCCGCGCTCGAGGCCCAGACGGTCCGCTCCTTCGAGATCGTCGTGGTCGACGACCGCTCGCGCGACCCGTCCACCGTGGCCGCCGTCGTCGCCGGCGTCTCGGGAGCCCGGCTGGTGCACGGCGACGGGCGGGGGCCGGCGGCGGCACGCAACGTCGGTGCGGCGGCTGCCCGTGGCCCGGTCGTCTGCTTCACCGACGACGACTGCCGGCCGGGGTCGCGGTGGCTGCAGACCGTGCTCGACCGTGTGCGCGCCGGCGCCCACATCGTGGCCGGGCCCACCCGCAACGGACGCCCGTGGGACCGGTGGGCCACGGCGTCCCAGACCGTCACCAACCACCTCACCGAGGCGACCTACGAGCCGGGGACCGGTCAGGTCGGCTTCGCTCCCACCAGCAACCTCGCGGTGGTGGCCGACGTCCAACGACGGCTGCCCTTCGACGAGACCTACCCGCTGGCCGCCGGCGAGGACCGCGAGTGGTGCAGCCGCGCGACCGCCGAGGGCATGGCCATCGCGTTCGAGCCGGCCGCCTGGGTGGAGCATCACCAGAACCTCTCCCTTCGGACCTTCTGGCGGCAACAGGTGCGCTACGGCCGGGGCGCACATCGCTGGCGCCGCGGCCGGGACGGCCCGCGCCGGCTCCAGCCCGCCCGCTTCTACGTCGAGCTGGTGCGGGCGGGCCTCTCCCAGGGCGCAGGCGTCGGGCTCCTCGTCGCCCTGTCCCAGGTGGCCACCGCCGTGGGGGTCGCTCAGGAGGCGATCGCCGTCCGCCGCTGCGCCGACCGGCGGGGAGGCAGCCGCCGCTAGGGCTCGAGCAGCGGCTCCCCGGCCATGTCGCCGGTGTCGTCACCGCACACTGCCGCCACGGTCGCGGCCACGTCCTCCAGGCGGGGCGGGCGCGACGGCGTGACGAGGCTGGCGCGTCCCGGGACGACCAGCGCCCAGGCGTCGCCCTCGGTGTGGTTGCCCGACCGCCCGCTCCCCACGCCCTGGCGGTGGACGGTGCCGAACCGCTCGGAGCGCAGCTCGCGGAGGGTCGTGGCGGGGGTGTCGACCCACCGCACGATCAGGTCTGGCAGCAGATGGGCGCGAGCGCCCGCCCCGAAGCGGTCGGCCACCCTCTCCACCGAGCGGACCGCCGGGGTCCCGTCGACGTGCCGGAACGTCTGCAGTGCCTCGGCGATCTCGTCCATGAGCGCCGGGGCGTCCGCGGGATCGACGATGCCGTCGCGCTCCCGGCCCCGGAGGTTCAGGCGGATGTAGCCCTGGTTCTCCGCCGGGTGCGCGAAGGCGCGGGTGACGCCCCAGTCGACGCCGCGCATCTCCAGGCGGGCGGTGAGCTCGAGGGCGCTCCGCTCGGGGAGCGCCCGGGCCACGCGGGCGCGGAGCCCGCTCGGCAGCCGAGCCCGCAGCCACCAGATCGAGCGGGAGCCGGTGGCCGCCGGCCGGCCAGGATCGAGGATCGCGCGCAGCATGTCGGGCAGCAGGTCGGCGCGGCTGGTGTTGACGTCCATGCCCACCGGCGACACCACCATCACGTCGGCATCGTGGGGCAGCGTGTCGACGACCCGCCCGATGGCGGTGTCGATCCCGGCGTACACCTCCTCGAGGGTGGCGCCGAGCACCCGGGCGGCCCGGTCGTCGAGGCCCACCGGGTCGAGCTGGGACAGGTCCCAGAACTGGTGACCGGCCACATGGGCGGCGCAGAAGGTGAGCCAGGCGAGGTCGACGTCCCCCTCGTCGAGCAGGAGGGTGGCTGCGTCGGCCACGCGGCGGGGCGCACCGACCAGGCGCCGGCGCAGGCCGAGCATCTGCTCCACCGAGCGCCGGCCGAACACCTCGTCCACCGGCAGCGGGGGCCCGAAGAGCCGCTCCAGCCGGCGGTTGGCGTTGCGGGGCGACGCCCATCGCCGGAGGACGACCCGGTCGTGGAGCTGCCAGCCACACACCAGGGTCCCGGGCGGGGCGACGGTCGGCGGGCGGCTCTCGTAGGGGTCGACCGCGAGCGTGCGGGTGCCCCGCTGCCCGAGACGCTCCCAGACGGGTGGTGGCGCCTCGAGGTGGCCCATGTACCGGACCCGCTGCTCCTCGGGGGACCACTGGAACGGGTAGAAGAGGCCGTGATCGGCCAGCTCCACCCCGCTGTAGAGCGTGTGCTGCGCCCCGGCGGCGAACTGCGTCGCAGGCGCGTCGAGCGCATGCCAGACCCCCCGCTCGCGCAGGCGGGCGAGGGAGGGCAGCCGGCCGTCGGTGAGCAGCCGGTCGAGCACCGCGGCACTGGCCGCGTCGAACTGCAGGATCACGAGCATCGCCGGCTCCCGACCACGTGGGGAACTGGTGTGGGGATCCCGCCGCGGGCGGCGCTGGCCCGGGCGGCGTCGATCGTCGCCATGGCCGCCGCCCCGTCGGCCGCGGTGCCGAGGTCGCGTGCGTCGCCCGTGTTCACCGCCCGGGCGAAGGCGTCGAGCTGCGCGCTGAGCGACCCGACGAGCGGGTGCGGCCGTCCCGGCCGGAGCCTGGCGGGCACAGCGGCGAGGAGGCCCCCGGTCCGGTGGCGCGCCAGCAGCCGGCCGGCCCGGTCACGCACCTCCACGAGCTCGGCGTGCGCGCGGTCGGTGGCGACGCGGACGGTGGCCCGCCCCCGGGCCATCGCGACCTCGAAGGCGGCGCGCTCGGCGCTCAGCTCGGCGGTGCGAACGTCCAGGGCGTCGCCCCCGCCCAGCCAGCGGGCGAGATCGACCAGGTGGGGGGCCAGGTCGAGGAGCGCGTCGTCGCGTACGGCGTGGGCGCCCCACGAGCGCCGGCGATAGCGGATGGCGAGGCGGAGGTCGAGCTCGGTGACGGTGGGCAGGCCGGCGCGGACGCGCCGCACCCCGGGATCGAACCGGCGGTTGAACCCCACCCACGGGGCCGGTCGCAGCCTCGCCAGCCGGGCCGCCGTGGCGGCGTCGGGGGCGGGCGGCTTCTCGACGAGGACGGCCACGCCGGCGCCGGCGGCCCGGACGGCGTCCGCCACATGGGCCGCCGCGGGCGTGGCGAGGACGACGGCGTCGACGGCCGTGCCGTCGAGCAGCTCGTCGGCCGTGGCGTAGCCGGCCGGCACCCCGGAGCCCACGGCCGCGGACTCGGCGACCCGGGCCCGGCGTGCCGGGTCTGGATCGGCCACGGCGACCAGGCGGACCGCTCGGGTCGCCCGGAAGGCGGCGAGGTATCCCCGCTCGGCCAGCCGGCCGCAGCCCACCAGGCCGACCCGGAGCGGCTCGGTCATCCGACCAGCTCCGTGGACGGCATGTCCCGGGCCGGGGCGGCGACGCCGCCGTCGGGTGGTCGGAGCCGGAGCCACGCCGCGCTGGCCAGGCCGGCCGGCACCGCGACGAACGCGATCAGGTGGTGCAGGCAGTGCAGGGCCACGCCGGCCGCGGCACGCGTCGGCCCCAGCCGCCGGGCGAGCAGCCCGTAGAACCCCCGGTTGAGGCCCACGACGGCGCCCAGCCCGACGACCGTCACCACGGGCACCAGCATGGTCGAGGCGACCGCGATCACCACCGCAGCGGCGCTGAGCCGGTGGCGCCACCCGAGGTTGAGCGTCGAGCAGAGCCGCCGGTTCCGGACCTGCAGCGCCACCCAGGGGACGCCCCGGCGGGCGAGATCGGTCCACACCATCGACCGCAGCGTCCACGCCTTCAGGTGGGTGCCCTGGATGGCGGGGTCGAGCACGATCCGGGCCCCGCCGGCGTGCAGGCGGCTGCCGAGGTCGATGTCCTCGACCGACGGATGGGGGAAGCGCCGCTCGTCGAAGCCCCCGGCATCGAGGAGCGCACGGCGCCGGATCGCCCCCAGCCCCGTCCAGAAGGTCTCGGCCGGTCCCGCGCTCTCCTGGTGGACGTGGTGGTGCAGCAGGTTGCGGAACGCCGAGACGGTGCCCCCGCGCGCAGGTGCGTCGTCATAGGAGCCGTACACGGCGGTGAGCTCGGGATCGGCGGCGAACGCCTGCCTGATCCGGCGGAAGGCGTCGGCGTGGACCTCGACGTCGGCGTCGACGAACACCACGATGTCGCCGGACGCCCGCCGCGCCCCCGCGTTGCGGGCGGCGGCCGCCGACAGGCTGGTCGGCCGGTCGACCACGATCACCTCGTCCGGCGCCTCGTCGGCCCCGGCGATGGCCGCGAGACAGTTCGTGAGGGTGGCCGGCGTGTCGGTTGCAGGAATGGTTACCGACAGCGCAGGCATCAGCCGATCCTATGGCGTTAAGAATGCCTAATGTCAAGGCTCGCCCGGGCAGCCCACCGCGTAGACCGCCCAGCGATCGGAGCGGCCGAGCAGCTCGAGGCCGGCCTGCGGGCCGTCCGCCAGGCGCCGGTCCTCCCGGCCGCCCGAGAGCACGAGCGCCACGGCGGGTCCCTCGGTCGGCGTCGTGGTCAGACGGTGGAGCGGCACGTCGAGGTGCCAGGCGACCGCGGGCCGCAGGAGGCTCGATCCCTCCACCGCCACGTCGCCGCACGCGACCACCCGGTCGCGTCCGCCCGCGTGCTCGATCGCAGCCGGCAGGTCGTCCTGGTGACGGCCCCGGCTGACCACCTCGTCGGCCACGTCGGCGAGGCCCAGGACGCGGGGGACCAGGAACGGCACGGCGGCCAACCCGGCCACCGCGGGCAGGAGCCACCGCGTCCGAGCCCGCTGGTCTGCCAGCAGCTCCGCGACGCCGACGCCGGCCAGCGCGGCCACGACCGCCACGGCCGGCAGGAGGAAGCGGCTGAGCGCCGCGTAGCCGAGGGCGAACGCCATCCCCACCACCAGGAGGCACCACAGGGCCGCACCGGCCGCCAGGGCGAGCAGTGGGTGCCGCCGGCGCTGCCAGGCGGCCGCCACCGTGAGCCCGGCGGCCACCCACGCGGGTCCCGTGACCATCGCGCCCACGGTCCCGAGACCGTCGCCCAGACGTTCGAGCGCGGCTCCCACGCCCACCTGTGCGGAGGCCGCACCGTGCAGCGGATCGCCCGATCCCCACCAGTCGCCGCCCAACCACAGGACGGGGACGGCAACGGCCGTCGCCACGGCCACCGGGCGCGTTGCCGGCTCGCGACGCCACAGCCAGGCCGCGTACGCGCCGAGCAGGGGCCAGGACTCCGGGCGCATCAGTGCCAGCGCGGCTCCCAGCAGGAGCGCCTGCCGACACCGCCCCTCGAGGTGGCGGTCGACCGCCCACACGGCACAGGCAGCGGCCATCGGAGCGACATGGCCCTCCACCACGGTCCGCAGGAACCGCGGCTCCGGGTCGGGCGCCAGGACCAGCACGGCGACGGCGACGAGGCCGGCGGCGGCGCCGGCGAAGCGGGCAGCCAGGCGGAAGGTGCCCGCGACGAGCAGCAGCCCCCCGGCACGGGCCACCACGAGCCAGAGGGTGGGGGCGAACCCGCCGAAGAGGGCGAGCACGCTGGTCCCCACCACCGGAAGGGGCTTCCACGACGGCCCCCCGGTGGTGTCGAGGTCGAGCCGCAGCACCTCCCTCCCCCACACGAGCCACGCCCACGGGTCGTAGGAGATGGCGCTGGGCAGCACGAGCGAGGCCCCGGCCAGGGCGACGATGCCGAAACCGAGGGCCGGCACCGCCCGCCGCCGGGCGGGCTCCTCCCTGATGTCGGTGCGGGTCAGGACGTGCACTCGACGGCGTGGGACCGGAGCACGCTCACCGGCCCGTCCACCCGCACCCGCACCTCGTCGCCGGGGACCCAGTGCACGGACCCGGATGTGCGGCTCCGCACCTGTCGCCCGCTGGCGAGCTCGAGGCGCACGAGCTGGTCGTGGCCGTAGTAGGTCCGCCCGACCACGCGGGCCGGGACGGCCCCGTTGGCGGCCCCGTCGTCGGCGCTCGCGACGGCGAGCACCTCTGGGCGAACCACCACCTCGACCTGCCCTTCGACGTCGGAGCCCGCCGGGAAGCGGCCGAGATCGCAGTCGACCAGGCCGCCCGCGGCCGTCCCCGGAAGCACCTCGGCGGCCCCGAGGAACTCGGCCACCCAGCCGGTCGCGGGGTGGGCATAGACCTCCTCGGGTGGACCCGCCTGCTCCACCCGGCCCTCGCACATCAGCACGATGCGGTCGGCGAGCGAGAGCGCCTCCTCCTGGTCGTGCGTGACCAGCAGGGCGCTGGCCCCAGCCTTCCGCAGGATGCCCGCCACCTGCTCCCGCAGCACCTCACGGAGCCCGGCGTCCAGCGCGACGAATGGCTCGTCGAGCAGCACCACCTCGGGGTCCATGGCCAGCGCCCGGGCCAGCGCCACCCGCTGGCGCTCCCCACCCGACAGCTCGTGCGGATAGGACCGGGACCGGTGGGCGAGGCCCACGAGGGCGAGCGTCTCCTCGACCCGCCCGGGCCGGGGACCGCCGAAGGCCACGTTGCGCGCCACAGTGAGGTGGGGGAACAGGGCGCCGTCCTGGAACACCATCCCGATGCGGCGGCGTTCGGGCTCCTCCCACACGCCGGGTCCCACCACGGCACGACCGCCCACCTCCACCGTGCCGGCGTCGGGCACCTCGAAGCCGGCGATGACTCGGAGCAGCGTCGTCTTGCCCGACCCGCTCGGGCCGAGCAGGGCCACGAGCTCGCCCTGCCCGACCGAGATGGTGGCGTCGATCACGGCTCGCGTCGTCCCGAACGACTTGTCGATGCCCGCGGTGCGGATCGCCGGATCGTTGCCCACGCTCCACACACTACCCGAGGGTGCCCGGCCGTGGTCAGCCATCCCGGCGTCATGTGTTAAGAAGGCCTACATATCGGGGCTAAGCTGACCGACATCACGATCTTCGAGGAGGTCCCGTGCTCGCTGCCCTGCTGCGCCGCCGCTGGCCCATCCCGCTCCTCGTCATCGGCGCCGTGGTGGCCGTCGCGGCGGGCACCCTGGTCGCCACCGCGAGCGACAGCAGGTCGCTGGTCGTCTACAACGGCCGGGCCCACTACGGCAGCGAGGAGGTCTTCCGCGAGTTCGAGCGGGACACCGGCATCGACGTGCAGCTGCGCGGTGGCACCGCGCCCGAGCTGTTCGAGCGGCTCCGGCGGGAGGGCGAGGAGACGCCGGCCGACCTGCTGGTCACCACCGACCTGGCGAACCTCTGGCGGGCGAAGGAGGCCGGACTGCTCCGCAGCGCCACCAGCCCGACGCTGGAGCGGAACGTGCCGGGGTCGCTCCGTGACCCCGACGGCGAGTGGTGGGCGCTGAGCACCCGGCTCCGGATCCCCGTGGTCTCGTCCGAGCGGGTCGGCGAGGGCGAGGTCACGAGCTACGAGGATCTCGGCGACCCGCGCTTTCGCGGCCGCACGTGCCTCCGCACGTCGACCAGCGAGTACAACCAGTCGCTCGTGGCCGACATGATCGTCAAACGGGGTCCCGCGGCCACCGAGTCACTGCTGCGGTCGTGGTTCGACAACGAGCCGACGATCCTCAACTCCGACGGCGAGCTGCTCGCGGCCATCGCCGCCGGCGACTGCGATGTCGGGCTCGCGAACCACTACTACCTGGGACGGGCACTGGCCGAGGATCCCGACTTCCCGGTCGAGCCCGCCTGGCCCGACCAGGACGGGCCCGGGGCGCATGCCAACGTGTCGGGCGTGGGCCTGGTGCGGTGGTCCGACGCCCCCGAGGAGGCGATCGCGCTCATGGAGCACCTCACGTCGCCGGATGCCCAGCGGATGATCGTGGAGCGCAGCGAGTTCCCCGCCAACCCCGACGTGGCGCCGCCCGACCACATCCGTGAGTGGGCCGGTGTGCGGGTCGACCCGATCGCCGTCGACCGTGCCGGACCGGTGCTCGACGACGCCATCGCCCTGATGCTCGAGGTCGGGTGGAACTGACCACGCAGGTCGAACCCCGCCCGCCGCCCGTCCCGGCGGGCGAGCACGGACGCCGCCGCTCCCGGCGCCGGCGGGTCACGGGGTGGTCGCTGGTGGGGGCCCTGGTCGCCCTGGTGGTCGCCGGGCCGCTCGTCGCCCTCCCGGCCAGCTTCGTCGGCGGCGCCGAGGCGTTCGACCAGATCGCCCGCGACCTGCTTCCCGAGGCGCTGCGGACGAGCGCGCTGCTGGGTCTCGGCGTGGGGGCCGGCACGCTGCTCGTGGGCGGCGGGCTGGCCGTGCTCGTCTCGTTCTACGACTTCCCGGGACGGCGCTGGCTCGACTGGGCGCTCGTCCTGCCCATGGCCATGCCCGGCTACGTGCTCGTGTTCGTCGTGCTGGGCCAGTACGGGCTGGCCACGCCCCTGCAGAGCAACCTCTTCGGGGACGGCCTCCGCATCCCCGGGCTGCGCACGCCTCTCGGCGCGATCGTGGTGCTCACCGGGGTGCTGTACCCGTACGTCTACGTGCTCGGCCGGAGCGCCTTCCTCGGCCAGTCCCGGGGGACGATCGAGGTCGCCCGCTCGCTCGGCCTGACCTACGGGCAGGCGGTCAGACGGGCGGCCCTCCCGCTCGCGCGCCCGGCGCTGGCGGCGGGCGCCACCCTCGCCGTGATGGAGGCGCTGGCCGACTTCGGTGCCGTCGACCTGCTCGGCATCCAGGCGCTCACCAGCGCCATCTACCGCGTCTGGTACGGCGCTTTCGACCAGGACGCGGCCCTGCAGCTCGCCACGGTGCTCGTGGGGCTGGCCCTGCTGATGGTCGTCGTCGAGCGCCTCCTGCGGGGTCGGGCCCGGTACCACCAGGCGCTCGGCAGGGGCGACGCGGTGGTGCCGCGGCGCCTCCCGGGCTGGCGCGGCTGGCTGGCGGCCCTGCCGGGGACGGCGCTCCTGCTCGTCGTCTTCGTCATCCCCGTGATCCAGCTCGTCGCGTGGTCGGCTGAGACGATCGTCGACGACCAGCTCGGAGCCGACCTGGCCTCGGCCGCCCGCAACACGCTCATGCTCGGCGGCCTCGCCGCCCTGCTCGCGGTGGTGACCTCCACGATCGTCGCCTACGGCCAGCGCAGCCAGCCGTCGCGCTTCGGGACCGCCGTGAGCAGGCTGGCCACCGTGGGCTACGCGGTGCCGGGAACGGTGGTGGCGGTCGCCGTCTTCGTGCCGCTGTCGTGGGTCGACCGGCGCCTGATCGACGTGGGCGACGGCCTGCTGGGGCTCGACCTCGGGCTGATCTTCACCGGCACGATCCTCGGGCTGGTCGTCGCCTACCTGGTGCGCTTCCACGCGCTCGCCTACTTCGCCGTGGAGACCCGCATGGACCGCATCAGTCCCAGCCTCGACGATGCCGCCCGCTCGCTGGGGGCCGACCGGGGCCGCGTGCTCACCGATGTCCACGTGCCCCTGCTGTGGCCGGGGATCCTGACGGCCGCACTGCTCGTGCTCGTCGAGGTGATGAAGGAGCTGCCCGCCACGGCGCTGCTCCGGCCCCTGGGCGCCGACACGCTGGCGATCACCGTGTGGGAGGCGACCAAGGATTCCCGGTTCGACACGGCGGCGCTGCCGGCGCTGCTGATCGTGGCCGTGGGCCTCGTCCCGGTCATCCTCCTGGTGCGCCTGCTCCGCACCGACGGCTGGGTGTCGGCCGCCGAGCGGCTCTGACGGGCGGCGACGGTCGATCCGATCCGGCCGGCGGTGTCGAGATCACCGCCCTGTGGACGGGGGGTCGTGGTGCTCCGCCCGGGCCCGGAGGGCATCGCGCAGACCGCGGCGACGCTCCGCGAACCGGCTCTCGGCCGACGCCGCCCTGCGCAGCACCCACAACGGCACCCGCCCGATGTCCTTGAGGTGGCGGGGACGCATCGAGCGGAGCCGGTAGTCGCCGAGCTGCACCAGCCGGTCGCGCATCGGTGCGTCCACGAGGATCGTGCCCGGGAACGCGATCGCGGTCATCCGGCTGGCGAGGTTGACCACCGGGCCGTACAGGTCGCCTTCCCGCTCGAGCAGCGGTCCGTGCGCCAGCCCGACGCGCAGGTCGGACAGCTCGTCGGCGTCGCGCGTCCCCTCGGCCAGCGCCAGCGCGATCTCGGCGCCCGCCTCGGGCGCCTCGACCGTGAACATCACCTCGTCGCCGATCATCTTGACGACCCGGCCGCCCGCCTCGGTGACGATGTCGAAGGTGAGCTGCTCGAACTGGTCCACGATCGCCGCCAGCTCGGCGTCACCCACCTCCTGGCTGAGGGCGGTGAACCCCACCAGGTCGGCGAAGCCGACGACCGCCACCTGTTCGGCGCCCGCGTACGTCAGGCGACGCCGGGCGGCCACCTGCAGGTGCCGGCGCCAGGCCGCCGTCAGCACGCGGGGGACGATGGGCAGCAGCGTGGCCGCGCTGGCCACCACCCGATCCACCGCGAGAGCATCGACCACCGGGGCGGCGTCCGGCTCACCCACTCCCGGCCGGCCCAGCGTGGCGGCGCTGATCACGTCCACCTGGGCCGAGGCGATCCGCGCGACCGACGACCCGATGACCCGGCTCATCTGCTGCACGAGGTCGGCCGGGGCGACGTCCCCGGCGACGAGCGCGCCGACCTCGGTGAGGATCTCGACGTCCCCCGCGGTGAACGCCCGCTCGCCCGGGCGGGGCATCGCGAAGCCGAGCGACCGCCAGAGGTGGCGGATCTGGTCGGCCGACAGCCTGGTGCGCGCGGTCACGTGGTCGAGGTCGAACAGCAGCGGCTCGGGCACGATGAGCCGCTCGACCGCGAGGAGGGGCAACGTGCCATCGGCCTCGGCGGCGGCGATCTCGTGCTCACCGGTGCCCAGCTCGCGCAGCATCGCCCGCACGATGTCGAGCACCTCGGCCGGCGTCGTGCCGGGCCCGAGGCCGGGCACCTCGGTCACCCCCGGCCACCCCCCCGGCGTGGCACCGACGGATCGGTGAGGTGCACCGGCGCCCGCCGGTCGGCGTCCCCGCCGTCCCCCGGTGGGGGGGACGGCGGCGCCACGGGAGCCAGCAGGGCCTCGCCCCGGGGCTCGGTGGTCGACCACGCCGGGTCGAGCCCGGGCGCCGAGAGCCGCGGCGGCTCCGCGCCGGTGTGCGGCTCCACCTCCCACAGCAGCGCGGGCCGCTCGCCGTGCCATCGCACCGCGTACGACACCCGCCCCCGGGCCGTCGGCGCCCCGTGCACCTCCCATCCGTGCCCGTACCACCCGTCGGGCACCAGCGACGCCAGCGCCACGCCGTCGTCGACCTCGCGCACCAGAAGGTCGCGCACCAACGTGAGGAGGTCGGCGGCGGCCCACCCGTGATGCCCGTCGCCCATGCAACCCCCCGGCAACCGCGGATGGATCGCCTCGGGCCAGGTCCAGGTCGGGCTCGCCGCATCGAGCATCCACGCCAGCCGGTCGAGGCAGCGCCGGTCACCGGCCCGCAGCTCCACTGCGGCGAGCTGCATGGTGAGGTAGGTGCCGAGACCCGTGTGGCTGATGCCCTGGTAGAACGCGCGGCCATCGGCCAGGGTGAACCGCTCGCGGATCACCTCGGCGGTCGCCGCGATCCGCTCGTCGTCGGCGGGGAGCAGGGCGAGGGGGGCGCACGCCACCAGCGACCCGATCGCGCCCGGGTCGAGGTGACGGCGGGGCCCGGCCGGGATGGCGGCGGTGCCCAGCCGCTCGGCCACCAGGTCGAGCGACGCTTGGACGTCGGCCCACATCCGGCGGGCGAACCGGGCGGCATCCTCCGCCGCCTCCGGCTGCCCGGCGGCGGCCAGAAGCCCGGCACCGGCCCGCAGGCCGGCCACGCCCCAGAAGTCGTCCCAGTAGTAGTAGTCGAACGGCCCGAAGTGCTCGGCCGACACGCCGGCCGGCAGCAGCCCCGCCAGCAGGGGATCGTCGCGCCTCCGCCCGCGCCGGCGGCGCGTCCGGTCGATCCAGTGCACCCCCTTGGCGATCGGGCCCACCATGGCCTCCGCCAAGCCCGGGTCGCCGGTCAACCGCCGGTGGTCGTCCAGCGCGACCAGCGCCGCGCCGTTGGCGTCCCACTCGTGGCGCTGGCTGAAGAAGTAGCCGTCGGTCCGCTGCCGCCCGGGGTACGACGCGAGCACGTCGGTCACTTCGTCGTGATAGCCGTAGCGGTCGAGCGCAGCCAGCAGGTACGCGGCGTCGCGGAACCAGAAGCGGTGGTACGTGGCGGGGCCGGGTGTGATCTCGTCGCCGTCGTGGAGCAGCAGGAGGAACCGCCGGTTGGCCTCGATCGCCTCGGCGAGACGGGCATCCGGGAGGTCGAGGTGCATCCCCCGATCGCTGTGCGATCGCCACCCACGGGCGACGTTGGCCGCCGAGGGCAGGGCCTCCGGGAACGCAGGGGCGTGCGCCACCCGCCGCCGCACCACGCCCCGCCGGCGGCTGCGGCGCTCGGGGTCCAGCGGGATCACCGCCCGCACGGTGGCGCCGTGCGCGAGCGGCAGCACGAAGGCCGCCTGTGCCAGCCCGGCGGGATCCCGCACGTCGCCCGGCCACCGCTCGCCGGCCCGGCCGCCCATCACGATCGCCGCCGAGTCGCCGTCGTGGAAGGTCGAGGCGGCCACCCGCCCGGGGCGCCGCGGCAGCAGCAGCGCCACCCGCCCGTCGACCGTGACGGTGGTGCCCTCGTGCAGGCCGATGCGCTCGATGACCGAGAGTCCCTCGGGGTTGTAGGGACGCACCGCCAGCGCCAGGGCGACCGGCAGGCGCGACGCGTTCTCGATCTCGACCACCACCAGCTCGCCGCCGCCCTCGACCGAGCTGCGCTGCACGGCGTAAGCGCGGTGCACGACATCGCCCGACGGCACCCGCACGGCGGTCTCGACCACGGGGGCGGCACCGACCAGCCGCTGCCGGACCGTGACCTCGCGCGCCGGGACGTACCAGCGGTCCTCCGCCCCGACCCACCAGTCGAGCGACCAGCCGTCGAACCACGGCGCCACCAGCCCCCGGGGGTCGACGATCGCCTCCCAGGGTGAGTCCAGGTTGCCGATCGCCGTCCAGTTGCGGTGCGTCACGTTGGTGAGGAACGGCAGGTGCCCGCGGGGCACGAACGCCGGTGAGGTCGGGTCGAGTTGCCGCTGCAGCCAGAACGGCCACACCCAGTCCGGCCCGATCTGGGCCGCAGCCCGGGTCCGCAACGCCCGGAACACGGTGCGGGCACCCACGGGCATCAGCTCGCTCGGCATCTCGACCTCGACCGTCTCACCGAGTCGCTGGAAGGTCGACAGGTGACGGACCACGTCGTCGGTGATCCGGAGCCGCCCCATCAGGCGGCGCAGCAGCCAGGCTCGTGCGGACATGATCTCCCGCTGGCGGGTCGGGTCGGGCGGCACCGTGCGGCGCCGGTGGCACGCCGGGTCAGCTCATGCCGTGCAGCTCCGAGCGCTGCTCCCGGCGCAGCAGCCCACGGTAGGCGGAGGCGGCCGGCATGCCCTCATGGAGCACGGCGTGCACCTGGCGGGCGAGCGGCATGTCGACGCCGTACCGGTCGGCGAGCACCACCGCCACCTTCGCGGTGGTGACGCCCTCGGCCACCATCGTCATGTCGGCCATGATCTCCGGCAGGGTCCGTCCCCGCCCGAGCTGCTCCCCCACGCTCCGGTTGCGGCTCTGCCGGGAGATGCAGGTGGCGATGAGGTCGCCCATCCCCGCCAGGCCCGAGAAGGTGAGGGCCTTGCCCCCCATGGCGACGCCGAGCCGCGACAGCTCGGCCAGCCCCCGGGTGATCACCGCCGCCCTCGTGTTGTCCCCGGTGCCGAGGCCGTCGGCCATGCCCGAGGCGATGGCCACCACGTTCTTCAGCGCGCCGGCCAGCTCGCACCCGACGACGTCGGGATTCGTGTACACGCGGAACCGGTCGGTGGCGAAGATGCGCTGCAGCTCGGCGCCGACGTGCTCGTCGCTCACGGCCACCACGGTCGCGGCGGCGTGCCCCGACAGGATCTCCTTCGCCAGGTTCGGCCCGGTGAGCGCGCCCACGGGGTGGCCGGGCAGCTCCTCGGCGATCACCTCGGTCATCCGCAGGAGGGTCTCCTGCTCGAGCCCCTTGGCCAGGCTGATCACCGGGATCCACGGCCGCACGTACGGCGCCAGCTCACGCAGGGTGCCGCGCATGCCGTGCGACGGCACGGCCATCACCACCACGTCGGCCCCGCTGACCGCCTCCGCCATCGAGCCCGTTGCCGCGAGCGCCTCGGGCAGCCGGAACTCCGGCAGGTAGTCGGGGTTGCGGTGCTCGCCGGAGATCCGGCCGGCCAGCTCGGCCCGCCGGGCCCACAGGATGGTGGGTGCGTTCTGCGAGGCGAGCGCTGCGACCGTGGTGCCCCACGATCCGGCGCCGACGACGGCCACGCGGATCGGCATGCGCGCCAACGGTAGCGGCGCCGCCCCGGTCGCACGGGGCCCGCACGATCGGCGCGGAGGCACCGGCCGGGGCACCCCCGGTGGGTGTCAGCCTCCGTCGGGCGGCGGCCCGAGCTCCGCGAGGTTGTCGTCGACCTCGGCCTCCTCGACCGCCGTCAGCGAGTCGGCGATGGCCAGCAGCGTGGCGTCATCGGTCACGCCCAGGCCCACCTGTGCCAGCAGCACCGCACCGGGGTCCCCCTCGACCACGAGGGCCCGTGTGGTGGAGGTCAGCGTGCCGAGCACGCCGGTGCGGTCGCCGATCTCCACGGTCCGCACGGGGGTGAGGATCTCGGGCTGGCAGCACGACGGGTCGGTGACCGGGTCCATCACCCCTGCGGGGTCCTCGTGGAGCAGGGCGCGGTAGGCCGCCTGTACGCCCGGGTTCGCCGTGTGGATGATCACGTCGTCGCCGCCGTAGCGGACGCGGACGGCCGGCCGGGGCTCGGTCCACACCTCCGGGATCCGGCCGATCGTCTCGCCGGGCACGCCCAGCTGCCCATCGCCCGCCACCGTCACGCGCTCGGCCACCGCGACCAGCCCGGGCAGGTCCACGTCGCGGCTGGCCGCGGCGACCATCGTGCCGGTGCCGGTCCGCCAGCCGACCGCCTGGGCGGGGTGCGGCGCGGCGAACCCGTCACCGAGCACCGCGACGGTCGGGTGGCCGGCGATCGAGGGCACCCGGGGATCGGGCCCGAGGGCGTCCGGGATCCCCCGCCACGCCGCCTCCATCGTGGCGCTGGGCACGGTGACGACGCCGACGACCGCACCGTCGACCCTGGCGACCGTCAGGGGGCCGATCCCGTGCATGCGGTCGAAGACGGGGTCGCCCACCCGGATCCGACGCACGGCGGTGATCGGGTGACCGTCCACCGGGCCGGGCACGTACATCTCGCCGGCGTCCACCTCCGGCAGCTCGATGCCGTCGTCGTCGTCGCCGCACGCCCCGGCCGCGGCCACGACCGCGAGCGCCATGGCGATCGCGCGCGCCCCGAGCACCCGGTGTGTCCCCGGCGCGGCGCGACCGCGCCACCGTCGCCAGGCCCTCACTCCCCAGCCCTCGCCATCGCCCGCAGTATGCCGCGCCACCGCCGGCGGGCGGGGCGTAGCGGGCGGACGCCGCTCCGTGCCGGTGCGACCGCCGACTTCCCGAACTTTCGGGCGCCCGGTACCGTCGACCTCAACGGGATTGCTGTTCCCGCAGGTGGGGAGCCGGCGATCACGGCCGGTCGCAGCCGGGGAGGATCATGGGACACCGACGAACCGGATCCCCGACGCCTCGGCGCGGCCTGCACCGGATCGTCGTTCCGCTGCTGGTGGCGGCCTGCGCGCTCGCTCCCGCGTGTGCCGGGGACGACGGCGACCGGGGGGATCCGCGCGATCGCGACGCGGGGGGCGGCCAGGTGGCGGCCCGCGTGCGTGCGCTGGACGGGCCCGCCGTCGTGGTGACCGGCGCCGACCACGCGGAGCTCGCGCTCGCCACCAGCGCTGCGCTCTTCGAGAGCGCTCCGGTCGCCGCCCTGGCGCCGTCGGACGACGGGGAGGCGATCGCACGTGCCCGGCGCCGCGCCAGCGAGGAGGGCATCCCCCTGCTGCTGGCACCCGGGCGGCCGGCGCCCGACACGCCGGGAGCCGACGGCCCGGACCGAGGTCCGGGCGGGGACGAGGCGTCGGACGGAGACGAGGCGTCGGACGGGGATGGAGGTCCGGACGGGGACGGCGCCCCGCGTGCCGCCGTGCGGTCGCCCTCCCCGTCAGCGGTGGACGCACGCGCGATCGCCGACGAGCTCGGTCGGCTCGGAACGGCCACGGTGGTGACCTTCGGCTTCCCGGAGGAGCCGGCGGGGCTTCCCGAGGGGGTGACGGCCGTCGACGCCGCCCGCGCCGACGAGGCGCTCGCGCGCCACACCCCGGCCGAGTCCCCCAAGGGGGTCGTGGCGTTGGTCGACCGCGACGATCCGTTGGCCGGGCCGGCGACAACGACCGTCGAGGCGGCCGGCGTCCCCGTGGTCCCGGTGACCGACGGCGACCCGCGGCGCGACGGGCGCAGCCGCGACCGGCTCGCCGAGCTGGAGCCCCGGCAGGTCGTCGCGGTCGGGGGACCCGGACGGTTCGACCCACCCGGGACGCTGGCGGGGCTGGTCGCCACCGCGGTCGCGGGGACCGAGCTGCCCGGTGGCGGCCAGGTGATGTTCCCCGGGCGCCGCCTCGTGGCCCTGTACGGCCACCCGGGGACGGGCGCGCTCGGCGTGCTGGGCGAGCAGCCGGTCGGCGCCGCGGTGGAGCGCGCCGCCGCGACGGCGGCGCCCTACGAGGAGCTGGGCGAGGCACCGGTGATCCCCACCTTCGAGCTGATCGCGACGATCGCCGCCGCGAGCGCAGGCAGCGACGGCGACTACTCGTCGGAGAGCACGGTCGAGGACCTGGCCCCCTGGGTCGACGCCGCGGCCGACGCCGGGATGTACGTGGTGCTCGACCTGCAGCCGGGCCGCACCGACTTCCTGACCCAGGCGAAGCGCTACGAGGAGCTGCTCCGCCGCCCGCACGTGGGCCTGGCCCTCGACCCCGAGTGGCGGCTCGCTCCCGGCCAGCGCCACCTGGAGCAGATCGGCAGCGTCACCGCCGACGAGGTGAACGCCACCGCCGAGTGGCTCGCCGGGCTGGTCCGCGACGACGCGCTGCCCCAGAAGCTGCTCGTCGTCCACCAGTTCCGGCTGGACATGGTTCGGGGGCGCGAGCGCATCGCGACGCCGCCCGAGCTGGCGGTGCTCTTCCAGATGGACGGGGACGGCACGCCGGGCCAGAAGAGGGAGACGTGGCGGACCATCACCGCCGATCCGCTGGCGGGCAGCTGGTACGGCTGGAAGAACTTCTACGACGAGGACGAGCCCATCTTCTCCCCCGCCGAGACGGCGGCGGTCAGGCCCGTTCCGCGCTACATCTCGTACCAGTGAGCCGCGGCGCCGGGCACCGGACTCCCCGCCGGTCGCGTCCGGATCGACCACTACGCTGCCGCCGATGACGTCGGCCGCCGTGGTGGTGCCGGTCAAGGCCTTCGCCGAGGCCAAGGTGCGCTTGGCGGGTGCCCTTGGCCCCGGTGACCGGGCGACCCTGGCCCGCCGCATGGCTGACGTGGTGGTGGCCGCCGCCGCACCCCTGCCGGTGCTCGTCGTGTGCGACGACCCCGAGGTGCGCGAGTGGGCCGAGGGCGCCGGGGCACGGGTCGTCTGGTGCCCCGGCCGCGGCCTGAACGGCGCCGTCTCCGACGGCGTGGCCGCGCTGCGGGCCGACGGCGTCGCGATGGCGATCGTGGCGCACGCCGACCTGCCCCTCGCGTCCCGGCTGGCGTGGGTCGCAGACTTCCCGGGGGTCACGCTCGTGCCCGACCGCCGGGCCGACGGCACCAACGTCGCGGCCGTTCCGACCGACGCCGGGTTCCGCTTCTCCTACGGTGCCGGATCGTTCGCGCGCCACCGGGCCGAGGCGGCCCGGCTGGGGTTGCCGGCTCGGCTCGTGCAGGACGCCCAGCTCGGCTGGGACGTCGACCTGCCGGCCGACCTGGCGTGGCCCGACGCGCAGGCCGCGGCCCGCGCCTGACGGGCCGAGCATGATGGGCACCGTGCACGTCGACCTGCCCACGCCGTCGGCCGCCCTGGCCATCGGCGCACACCCCGATGACACCGAGTTCGGCTGCGGCGCCACCCTGGCCAAGTGGGCGGCGGCCGGCTGCACGGTCCACCACCTGATCTGCACCGACGGAGCGAGGGGCACCTGGGAGCCCGAGCAGGATCTCGCCGACCTGGTCGTCCAGCGTCGGGCCGAGCAGCGCGCCGCGGCGGGGGCGCTGGGTGCCGGCGGGGAGGTGGTGTTCCTCGACTGGCCGGACGGCGAGCTCGAGTCGGGCCTGCGCCAGCGGTGGCAGGTGGCCTACTGGATCCGGCGCCTGCGGCCCGACGTGGTGCTGGGCCACGACCCGTGGAAGCGCTACCGCCTCCACCCGGACCACCGGCACGCCGGCTTCCTGGCGGTGGACGGGATCGTCGCCGCCCGCGACCCCCACTTCTTCCCGGAGCAGGACGTCGAGCACCATCGCCCGGCGGCCCTCCTGCTGTTCGAGGCGGACGAGGCCGACCACGTCGAGCAGGTCGGCGAGCCCGACGTGGCACGCAAGCTCGCGGCCCTCGAGGCCCATCGCAGCCAGCTGCTGTCGACCATGGCGGTCGACGTCGAGTCGCCGGAGGGCGAGGCCCAGCTGCAGCGCTTCCGCCAGCGGGTCCGCGAGCGGCTGGTGGAGCACGGCACCCTCGCCGGCCTCCCGCTGGGCGAAGCGTTCCGCGCGCTCACCGAGCTCTGACCGGCGGCGCCACCCTCGTGCGCCGGGTGCGCTCAGTTCATCGACGGGTGGACCGGGAAGTGGGCGAGCCTCGAGACCTCGCCGCCCTGGCGGGCGAGCACCGAGCGCCACATCCCCCGGGGTTCGCCGAGGAACACGTCACCGGGCGCCGCCTCGGCCACCACCCACGCGCCGGCGGCGAGCTCGGCCTCTAGCTGCCCCCCGTCCCACCCCGAGTAGCCGGCGAAGAAGCGGACACCGGCGAGCCCTTCCCCCACCTCGGTCGGATCGCGGTGGAGGTCGAGCGTGCCCACGTCGCCGAGCACCGGTGACCAGCCCGGCACCTCGGCCCCCGGCATCCGGCGGGCCAGCGCCAGCACGCCCTGCTGCTGGACGGGGCCGCCGACGTAGACGACCGCGGGCTCGGCGGCCACACCGGACCAACCGGGGAGCACGGCCGAGACCTCCAGCTCCGTCGGCCGGTTGAGCACCACGCCGAGCGCCCCCTCGCCGGTGTGCTCGAGGACCAGCACCACCGACCGGTCGAAGTTGGGATCACCGAGCATCGGCTCGGCGACGAGGAGCTTGCCGTCGATCCGTTGCATCACCGGCCAAGCATGCCGCGAACGGCCGACCGCTCGCGTTCCCGGCGCGGCGCTGCGGACGCCCGCAGGGGCGCGACACTTGGCCGGTGCTCGACGACGGGACCTACGACGCCCTCGTGGTCGACGCCGAGGCCTCCGACGACGGCAGCATCGGCATCGACCTGACCATCGTGGCCGGTCCCGCGAAGGGCGAGGTGGTGAGCGTCCGGGCCCGCAACCTGGGGGGAGACCCGGCCGAGATGCTGGGCATCCCGGCCACGCTCACCGTCCGCGACGGGGAGCCCACGCTCCACCTCGAACCGTGACCGGTGACCGGCGATGAGCCCGGTCGCCGGGGTCGACGGCTGCCGGGGCGGCTGGGTGATCGCCCTGCTCGACGGCGGGGCGGAGGCGCCCGGCGGCCCGTCGTTCACGGTCACGCGCTCCCTCGGCCCGCTCGTCGCCGACGTCGCGACGGGACGGGTCGCCGCGGCCGCCGTCGACATGCCCATCGGCCTGCCCGACGCAGGCGTGCGCGCCTGCGACGTGGCGGCACGCGCCCGCCTGGGTGGCCGGCGGTCGGCGGTCTTCCCCGCACCGTCGCGCGCCGTGCTCGGCGCGCGTGACCATGCGGAAGCGATCGTGCGCGAGCGGGCGGCCTCCGGCCGTGGTCTGTCGCTACAGGCCTTCCGCCTCGTGCCCAAGGTGGCCGAGCTCGACGGCCTCGTCACCCCGGAGCTGCAGGACCGGTTGGTGGAGGCGCACCCCGAGCTGGCCTTCGCCCGCCTCGGCGGCGCACCGGCGGCGCACCCGAAGCGCACACCGGCGGGGCGTGGGGAGCGGCGGGCGCTGCTCGCGCGGGTCGGCCTCGCACCGGACCCCGACGTCCGCCTGCCGGGTGCGGCGTTCGACGACGTGCTCGACGCCGCGGTGCTCACCCTCACGGCCGCCCGGGTGCGGGACGGGGCCGCCGAGCACCTGGGCGACGGCGGTCGCGACACCCGGGGCCTGCGCATGGAGATCGTGGTCTGATCCGTGTGCGTGCGGGGGTGCGCGACCGCGGCCGGGCCACGGGAGCCCGGGCGGGTCCCTCCGGGGCACGGGCGAGCCCGTCAGCGGGCCGCCACCACCGCCTCACGCAACCGGGCGGCGACCGCCTCGGCCTCCCGGTCATCCGCATAGCGCGTCCGCGGCCAGAAGAAGCCCCGCAGTCCGTCCTTGCGGTTGCGGGGCACGACGTGCACGTGGAGGTGCGGCACGCTCTGGCTGACCCGGTTGTTCATCGCGACGAACGAGCCGGCGGCGCCGAGCGCCGACTCCATCGCCCGGGACAGCACCTGGGCCCGGGTGAACAGCGGCCCGACCGTCCCGGCCGGCAGGTCGGCCAGTGTCTCGTGGTGCTCTCGCGGCGCCAGCAGCGTGTGCCCGGGGAACAGCGGGCGGCTGTCGAGGAAGGCGACGGCCACGTCGTCGTCGATCACCAGGTGGGCGGGCCGGTCCCCGGCCACGATCTCGCAGAACGCGCACGCCGGGGTCGCCATCCGCCCGAGGTTACGCAGGCTCGTCCACCGCCCGCGCCGAACCGGCGACGCCAGCGGTGAACGAAGTGCGCAGCGCTTCCGACCGCCCGACGCCAAATCGCAACACACGAAAGCAGGCGGGCCCGCACGACGCGCGATTGGGGTCGTGCCCACTGACATCGAGCGTGGCAGCAGCTGCGAGGTCAGCGGTGCGACCCCGACCCCTTGCGACGCCATCCCGCGGGGCCACGGGTGGCCTTCTCGCCGGTGCTGCCGGCAAGGGGGGAGACATGGTCCGACGTACACGCATCCGGTGGCTCGCCTGTCTGGTCGCAGCCTTCGCTCTGCTCGCTGCCGCGTGCAGTGACGACGATGACGGGGGCGGGGCCGCAGACGGCGACGGCACCGAGGAGGCCGCCGGCACCGGCGGCGGTGGCGGCGAGGGCGGCCTGCTCCGCGAGGTGCAGGACAGGGGACAGTTGCAATGCGGCGTCAACGACCAGGTGCCGGGTTTCGGCCTCGTCGACGAGGAGGGCGAGTTCTCGGGATTCGACATCGACTACTGCCGGGCCGTGGCCGCCGCGGTGCTCGGCGACGCCGACGCCGTCGAGTTCACGCCACTCACCGCCGAGACACGCTTCACCGCCCTGCAGGCCGGTGACATCGACGTGCTGATCCGCAACACCACGTGGACGTCCACCCGGGACGGCACCGAGAACAGCCGGTTCCTGCTCACGACCTTCTACGACGGCCAGGGGATGATGGTGAACGCCGACTCCGACTTCCAGTCGATCGCCGACATGGACGGAACGACGATCTGCGTGCTGTCGGGGACGACCACCGAGCTCAACCTGTCGACGGCGGCCGCGCAGGCCGGGGTCGACATCGAGCCGCTCGTCTTCGACGACAACGAGCAGATCCAGCCGGCGTTCGAGGCGGGACAGTGCCAGGGTTGGACCTCGGACAAGTCGCAGCTCGCGGGCGTGCGGTCCGCCTGGCCCGACGGCCAGGGCGGGCCCGAGGCGTTGCGGGTCCTCGAGGAGACCTACTCGAAGGAGCCGCTCGGTCCGGTCGTCCTGGACGGCGACGACGAGTGGGCCGATGCCGTCAACTGGGCGATCATCGCGACGATCCAGGCCGAGGAGTTCGAGATCACCAGCGACAACGTCGAGGAGATGACGGGCAGCGACAACCTCGACATCCTGCGGTTCCTGGGCCAGCCGTTCCCCGACCCCGACGACCCGGGCTCGGAGGCCCCGCCGCTCGACGCCGGGCTCGGGCTCGACCCCGACTTCGCGGTCAACGTGATCTCCCAGGTGGGCAACTACGCCGAGATCTACGACCGCAACGTCGGCCCCGACACGGCGCTCGGGCTCGAGCGCGGCGTCAACGCCCTGTGGACCGACGGAGGGTTGCTGTATCCGCCGCCGTACCGGTGATGAGATGACCACCTCCGCGTGAGGGCAACCTCATTCGATGGCGACGACGACCGCGACCGGCACCCGTCCGCCCTTGTGGCGCGACGTGCGCGTGCTGCGGGTCGCCTTCCAGGTGGCCGTGCTGGCCGCGGTCGTCGCCTTCGCGTCCTACCTGTACGACAACCTGCGGGCCAACGACGTCGAGTTCGACTTCGGCTTCCTCGACCAACAGGCCGGGTTCACCGTCGCCTACACCGATCTGGGCCCGTCCGACACGATCCTCCAGGCCATCCTCACCGGCCTGCGCAACACCATCACGGTGGCGCTGGTGGGCAACGTGCTCACCCTCGTCCTCGGGACGCTGATCGGCATCGCCCGGCTGTCGGGCAACTGGGTCGTCCGCCGGGTCGCCGGCGTCTACGTCGAGGCGCTGCGCAACGTCCCGCCGCTGTTGGTGATCATCTTCGTCAACTCGGCGGCGTTGACCACGCTGCCGCCCATCGATGAGGCCAACCAGCTCGGAGGGCTGCTGGTCGCGTCGGTCTCGGAGTTCGGCGTCGTGTCGCCGGCCGACGGCGGCAACGGCGGGCCCTACCTGGTGCTGCTGGCCGCAGGTGTGGCGGCGGCGCTGGCGCTCGGTGGGTGGCGCCGGCGGGTCGAGGACCGCACCGGTGCCCCCGCGCACCCGTTGGTGTGGGGCGGCGGCCTGCTGCTGGCGGTCGGTGCCGCCGGCTACCTGGCCCTGGGATCGCCGATCGTGCTGTCGCACCCGGAGGTGGAGGGACTGAGGATCGTGGGCGGCGCCCGCATGGGCCTGCCGTTCGTGGCGGTGCTGGTCGGGCTGGTCATGTACACGTCGACGCACGTGGCGGAGATCGTGCGAGGGTCGATCCTGGCCGTCCCCCGGGGCCAGACCGAGGCGGCCGGCGCCATCGGCCTGTCCCCGTCGCAGCGGCTGCGCCATGTCGTGTTGCCGCAGGCGTTCCGCATCGCCACGCCGCCGATCATCAACCAGTTCCTCAACCTGACCAAGAACACGTCGCTGGGCGTCGCGGTCGCGTTCGCCGAGCTCATGCGGGTCACCAACACCGTGATCGGCAACGGCAATCCGGCGGTCCCGGCGATCATGGTGGCGATGGGCCTGTACCTGGCGGTGTCCCTCGCGATCTCGCTGGTCTCGAACGTCGCTCACCACCGCCTGCGCCTGGTGGAACGCTGATGGCAGCGTCCAGCGAGGTCCTGGCCGAGCCGCTGGCGCCGGCGCCCGAGCCCGAACCGCCCGCGCGCGGGCTCACCCCCCGGGCCTGGGTGCGGACCAACCTGGCCTCGAGCCCGCTCAACGCCGCGCTGACGCTGGTGATCGGCGTCGGGGCGGGCTGGATCGTGTACCGGTTGGCCCGCTGGGTCTTCGTCACCGCCGAGTGGACGGTGGTGCGCGTCAACCTCCGGCTGTTCATGGTCGGCCTCTTCCCGGCCGAGGAGCTGTGGCGGCTCTGGGTGGCGGGGTACCTCCTCGTGGCCACGGTGGGCCTGGCCGGGGGCGTTCTGGCCGCGAGCACGCGCCCGGTGCCCGGAACCGGCGACGACGGGGGCATCGCCATCGATGCCCGGCCGGGCCGCCGGGTGGTGGCGGCGCTGCACCGGTTCTGGCCGGCGGTGCTGGCGGTGGCGGTGATCCTCGGCTTCACGCGCACGGTGCTACCGACGTTGGGGACGCTCGGACTCGTGGTGATGGCGCTGGCCGCAGGCGCCGTGGGCGCCCGCCTCCCCCGGCGGTTCCACCGCTGGGTGTGGCTCGTGGTCGTCGCCGGAATCCTGGCCGGGCTCCAGGTGATCACCGCCGGAGACGACGGCGTCGGCTGGGACGACTGGGGCGGGCTGCTGCTCACCGTGGCGGCCACGATCGCCGGCATCGCCCTGGCCTTCCCGCTCGGCCTGCTGCTGGCACTCGGCCGGCGTTCGTCGCTGCCCGGGCTCCGGGTCGTCTCCACCGCCTACGTCGAGCTGTTCCGGGCGGTGCCGCTGGTCACCCTGCTGTTCCTCGGCAACTTCATGATCGGCTTCATGTTCCCGACGACCGTGGAGCCGCCCAGCTTCCTCGTGCGTGCGGTCATCGCCATCACCCTGTTCACGGCGGCCTACATCGCGGAGATCGTGCGGGGTGGGCTGCACGCCGTGCCCCGGGGCCAGATCGAGGCGGCGCAGGCGGTGGGCCTGTCACCGGTCGGTGTGATGCGTCTGGTGGTGCTGCCCCAGGCGCTGCGGGCCGTGATCCCGGCGATGGTGGGGCAGTTCATCAGCCTGTTCAAGGACACGTCGCTGCTCTTCATCCTCGGCTTCATCGAGCTGCTCGGTGTGGTCAACTTCGCCGTCCAGCAGGACGCGTTCCGCGGCCAGGGCCTCCGCCCGGTGGCCCTGGCGTTCGTCGGCCTCGTCTATTGGGCCGGCTCGTCGACGATGGCCCGCGAGAGCCGGCGACTGGAGCGCCGCCTGGGAGTGGGGGAACGATGACCCAGCCGACCGAGCAGGAGCACGACGAGGATCCGGGGGTGCTCGCCACCGAGGCGGGACCGACCGGCGGGGCGATCATCGAGTGCGAGGGCGTCGAGAAGTGGTTCGGACGCTTCCAGGCACTCCGGGGCATCGACCTGACGGTGGCGCGCCAGGAGGTGGTGGTGGTGATCGGCCCGTCCGGCTCGGGCAAGTCGACGTTCATCCGCTGCATCAACCGCCTCGAGCCCCACGACCGGGGGCGCATCGTCGTGGACGGCACCGAGCTGAACGACGATGTCCGCCGCATCGCCGAGGTGCGGCGCGAGGTGGGCATGGTCTTCCAGTCGTTCAACCTGTTCCCGCACCTCACCGTGCTCGACAACGTCACGCTCGGACCCCGGAAGGTCCGGCGGTGGCCCCGACGGCGGGCCGACGAGGTGGCTCGGGAGATGCTCGAGCGGGTCAGGATCCCCGAGCAGGCGGCGAAGTACCCGGGTCAGCTCTCCGGCGGCCAGCAGCAGCGTGTGGCCATCGCGCGTGCGCTGGCCATGCAGCCGAAGATCATGCTGTTCGACGAGCCCACGTCGGCGCTCGACCCGGAGATGATCGCCGAGGTGCTCGACGTCATGCGCGAGCTGGCCACGTCGGGCATGACGATGATCGTGATCACCCACGAGATGGGCTTCGCCCGCGAGGTTGCCGACCGGGTGGTGTTCATGGCCGACGGTGAGGTGGTGGAGGAGGGCACGCCGCAGCACTTCTTCGAGAACCCGACCGAGGACAGGACCCGCCTGTTCCTCGACCAGATCCTCTGATCGTCCTGCGCTGAGGACCGACGGTCCGCGACCCGGGCGCCGGGGGTCCGTAGCCTGACGCGGTCACGCTGCGCCCGTAGGGAGGGGACATGCAGGGTCGGCCGCCGATCTACGGCCTCGACATCGAGACCGACACCAGCATCGACGGCCTCGATCCGGCGGTGGCCCCGGTGATCGCCGTCGCACTGTCGGGTCCGGCGGGCGACGAGATCTTCGACGGCGCCGAGCCCGACCTGATCCGGGCGGTCGACCGGCGGCTGGCGCAGCTGCCACCGGGCGTCATCGCCACGTGGAACGGTGCCGCGTTCGACCTGCCCTTCCTCGCCGACCGGGCGCACTGGCACGGCCTGACGCTGGCGCTCCGGGTGCTGGTCGACCCCGTCATCCCGCTGCGCCACCGACCGCTGCGCGGCCATCCGGGTGCCTACCGCGCCTCGTGGCACGGGCACCGCCACCTCGACACCTACCGCCTCTACCGGGGCGACGTGGGACCGGCGCTCCGGGTGTCCTGCTCGCTGAAGGCCATCGCCCGCCTGGTCGGCCTGAGCCCCGTGGAGGTCGACCGCGAGCACCTCCACGACCTCGACGCCCCCGCGCTGCACGCCTACGTGGCGAGCGACGCCCGCCTGGCGCGCGTGCTGGCGGAGCGGCGCTGGCCGGGTGCCGGGCTGTTCGTCGACCCCACCGTCGGGGCGGACCACCCCGGGGACTGTCAGAGGCCGCCGGTACCGTCTCCTGCGGGTTCGTGATCCCCCACCGGCACCGACCGGGCTGCGATCGCCGTGAAGCCCCCACCACGGCTCCGCAGCCAGGAGGTGGTGCCCGTGCGCCCGACCCACGGCCCCGACCCCGATCCCCGTGATCACGCCCGCCACGATCCCCGGTCCCACCCGCCCGGCCGCGAGGCCGACGACGCGTCCGAGCCCCACCGTCCGGGTGCCGATCAGCCCGATCCCCCGGGTCCCGGCCAGCCGGTCGGTGCCGGTGGCCCCGGCGACGGACCGCTCTGGACCTTCGCCCGAGCCGCCGACGCCACCGCGGCCGACGCCTCCCCCGACGACGGTGCCCTGGTGCGCGTCGTCAGCCGAGCGGGCGCCCCGGTCGGCCAGCTTGCGTGGCTCCCGCTGGCCGGCCGCCATCCGCTCGACCTCCTCCTCGGCTTCGTGGCCCCCGACGACTGGACGGCGGTCGGGGTCTGCTGCTCCGGGCGGGCGTACGGGCTCGACGCCCCCGGGGCGGAGGCGGCCCGGGGCGCCGGCACGGGAAGCGACCCGGCCGCCGGGTCGGCCTCGCAGGCGGCGCAGGGCCCGGCCCCAGCGCCCGCGGCGGTGCGCATCACGATGCTGCTCGACCGCGACGGCGCGAGCGCCGGGCTCCTCCGCCGGGGCGACGAGGTCATCCCGCTTCCCGGCAACCCCGAGGGCACCGTGGCCGACGCCTGCCGGCGGGCGCTCGGCCTGCCCACCGCCCCGCCCCCCGACTCCACGGCCTGGCTCTGGACGGTGGTCTGGCTCGACCGCCTGGTGGAGCTCGCCAGCGGAGGCACGCGGTGGCGCGGGCCCGGCGCCGCCTGGGAGCAGATCGTGTCGCTGCACCCCGCCGTCGGTCCGGCCGCGACGGCGGTGCCGCGCACATCCGCCGGCGTCGCCGACATCGCCGCCCGCACCGGGCTGCTGGCGGCGGCGTGGCCGTGGCGGCGGCTGCGCCAGGATCCGACGGCCCTCGACGCCCCGGGCATGGAGATGCCGGTTCGCCTGGCCGACTGGATGGACGACGGCATGTGGGCCCGGGCCGTGCTCGGCGCCCTTCCGTCCGTGGGCGACCTGCTCGATGCGGTCGGCGCACTGCTCCCACCCGCGCTGGCCGAACACGTGGCGGCGGCGGTCGAGCGGTCGGTCGGCGACGGTGACAGGTGAGTGCGGCCGCGTCAGCAGGCCCGGCGGACGCTGCCGGTCCGGCCCACCAGTGCGGTCGCCGGCATCAGCGACTCGGCCGGGTCCACCCCGGGCCAGAAGCTCGCGAGCTCCTCCGCGAACGACGCACTGGCCGCGCACTCCGACGCCAGCGCCCCCAGCAGACCCCGCACCAGCACCCGGTAGAACGGGCGGGCCGCGTCCGGCATGCGGGTTGCGCGTCGGCACTGCTCCGAGGCGTTCAGCTCCATGGTCAGCCGGTGGAACGCGTGGACCACGAACGAGAGCTCCTCGTGCGAGGTGTCGGTCGACCACCGCGTCTCCGAGCAGCTGCGGGCCCGGCGCTCGACGCCCGACAGGAAGCTCGTGAACTCCTCACGGACGGTGCTGGGAACCACGTTCGACTGCGGGGTCGCGAGCACCTCCCGGGCATACGCGACCCACGCCAACGCGCTCGCCGACGGGCAAGGCCCCAGCTCCACCAGCACGATCCCGACTGTATGCCCCGGTGCGAGCCGTGCCAACCCCCCAAATGCACCGCGCTCAGCCCAGCGCACCGGCAGCCCGGAGCGCGGCCACGCGGTCGAGGTCGTAGCCGAGCACCTCGGTGAGAACGGCCTCGGTGTGCTCCCCAGCGGCCGGCGCACGGGACGGGGTCGGGAGCTGCCCGTCGACCACCTTGACCGGAGTGGGCAGCTGCTCGGTCCCCAGCACGTTCCGGGGGAGGAAGCCCAGCCGCTCCCGGAACTGCGGATCGTCCGCCACGGTGCGGGGCGTGTTGACCGGGGCGATGGGGGTGTCGTGCTCGCGGCCGAAGGCGACCCACTCGTGCGTGGTGCGACCCCGGAAGATGTCACGCAGCTCCGCCTGCAGCTCGCGGTTCCCCGGCGCGTGATCGGCATACTCGGCGCCCGGCCACCGCTCGAACAGGTCGATCCGATCCACGCCCTCGCAGAAGTTCCGCCAGAACGCGCGCTCCGAGGCCTGGAACAGCACGAATCCGTCCTTCGACTCGTAGATCTGGTAGCGCACGCCGTGGCGCATGCCGGCGGTGCCCGGGGCACGCCGCTCGTAGCCGTCCGCCTCGTTGCCGGTCACCTCGTCCTCCGGGCGCTCGTAGGCCTTCCATGTCTCGCTCCGGTACCAGTCCATGGCGGCGGCCGCGTCGGCCTGCGCGACCTCGAGGTGGCAGCCCTCGCCGGTGGCGCGGGCACGGACGATCCCGGCCAGGATGCCGAGGGCGCCGAACAGCGGTCCGGCGTGGATGCCGATCGACGGGTGCTCGGGGATGTAGGCGAACCCCTCGTCGTCGGTGCCCGGCACCACCAGACCTGCCCACGTGTCGTAGGCGATGCCGTGGCTGGGCAGGTCCTTGTAGGGGCCGGTCATGCCGTACCCGGAGATCGTGATGAACACCAGTGCCGGATTGACCGACGCCAGCGTCTCGTAGCCGAGTCCCCGCCGCTCCAGCCCGCCCGGACGCATGGCCTCGACCACCGCGTCGGCCTCCCTCACCAGATCGAGGAACACCTCGCGTCCCTCGTCCGTCCTGAGATCGAGGATGACCGAGCGCTTGCCCCGGCTGATGTGGAGGTGCATGAGCGACACGCCCTCGACGATCGGCCACGTCATCCGGCGGACGTAGTCGCCCGAGGGCGGCTCGACCTTGATGACCTCGGCACCCAGGTCGGCGAGGTGGGTGGTGACGGCACCCGGGCCCAACATCGAGCACTCGACGATGCGGACGCCTGCCAGGAGCGGTCGGGTCACTCGTTCGTCTCCTCCGGGGGCGGCGTCATGATCATCGCACAGGATCTGACACAGCGTCAGATGACGGGAACATCTCGACCTTGGTTCGACACCGGGTCGCGGCCGTCATCTACGGTTGTCGCGACTGTCATCTACGGTGACGGTGGCGAAGGACCGGACCGTCATGTACGCGCTGGGGGGCTTCCGCCCGACTGCGGGGAGAGGCTGCCGAGAGTGGTGAGAAGTTTCACCACCTGTGGCCATAGTTGCGGAATCATTGCGATAGTGACAGACTCCTTTCACCAACCGACCAGGACAGCACGCGCTGGGGCGTACTCCCGTCGCCGGTTCCCCTCTGCCGAAGCTCCGGCGCGCGCGCGGACGGAAGGAGCTCCCCTGGTGGCCGAGAGGACTGATCACCCTCCCAGTACCGAGACCTCGGCGCGCACTGCGGTCGTTCGCCGGTCAGTGCTCGGTGGCGTGGTCGGCACAGTGCTGCTGGTCGGCCCGGTGACCCTGGCCAACGCCATCGTGCCCGACGACGACTCGCCGAACAGCGTCGAGGTCGCCGATGCCTCGGAGACGTCGCAGATCAACCGGCGGCGCGAGGCGGACCGACAGAACGTCAGAGCCATCAGCGAGCTGCGCACGACCACCACGGTGCCGACAACCACGACCACCGAGGCCACGACCACCACCGCACCCCCCACCACGACCACCACCGCACCGCCGACCACGACCACCACCGCACCGCCGGAGGAGGCGCCCCCCGACAACGGCGGTGCCCTCGGAGACCCCAACAGCTACGCGACGTGGGACGCGCTCGCAGAATGCGAGTCGGGCGGCGACTGGCACATCAACACCGGCAACGGCTACTACGGCGGGCTCCAGTTCTCGCTCTCCTCGTGGCAAGCCGTCGGCGGCACCGGTTATCCCCACGAGCACTCCCGCGAGACCCAGATCCTCATGGGCCAGCGGCTGCAGGCCTCGTCCGGCTGGGGCGCCTGGCCCACCTGCTCCGCCAAGCTCGGCTACATCTGACGCGCACGTTCTCAGTAGCGCAGTCCCGGCGCCCGCGTGCCGAACACGTCGGTGTTCAACCTCGTCCCCAGCGTGGTCGCATCCCAGCGCGTCCCCTCGCTGGCGATGCTCGGTCCGTCGGTCCACCCGCGCATCCACACGATCCGGTCGCCGACGGCCCGGATCACCTGACCGGTCACGTGCTGGGCCTCGTCCGACGCCAGCCAGGCCACGACCGGTGACGAGGTCGCGGGATCCATCGGGTTGAACTCGTCGTCGTCCAGCTCGTCCGGCTCGATCACCGGTGGGGCGCCGGGCATGGTGGCCGTGATCCGGGTCGCGCCCGCCGGGCCGATGGCGTTCACGGTGACGCCCAACCTGTACAGCTCGAGGCTGAGGGTCTGGGTCAGCCCGGCGATCGCGGCCTTGGCCGTGGCGTAGTTGGTCTGCCCGAAGTTGCCGACGAGGCCCGCCCCCGACGTGGTGTTGATCACCCGGCCCGTCAGCGTCTCGCCCGCCTTGGCCCTCTCCCGCCAGTGCCGCGCGGCCCAGTGGCACGGGCTCCACGTCCCCTTGACGTGCACCCGCAGCACGGCGTCGAAGTCGGCGTCGGCCATGTTCCAGATCGCCGCGTCCCGCACGATGCCGGCGTTGTTGACGAGGATGTCGAGGTGGCCCCAGGTCTCGACGGCCTGGGCCACCATCCGGCCGGCCCCCTCGTGATCGGCGACGTCCTCGTAGTTGGCGACGGCCTCGCCGCCCCGCGTCCGGATGATCTCCACGGTGAGGTCGGCGTCGCGCGACGAGCCCTCGCCGCCCACGCTGACCCCCAGGTCGTTGACGACGACGCGTGCGCCTTGCCTCGCCAGCTCCATGGCGTGTCCCCGACCGATGCCGTGGCCCGCCCCGGTCACGATGGCGACCTTGCCGTCGAGCAGCCCCATCTCGTCTCCCTCGGCTCCCTCGAAATCTGACGTGCCGTCAGATAGTAGGTGGCCGGCGTGCAGGGGCACCCAGCCGCGCCTACCGCGCCGGCCGCGGGTGTGGTGGCCTGGGTGCATCGCAACCAGGAGGTCCCGCTGATGACGGACACACCCGAGCTGCGCCCGATGGGCACGGGCGAGGCCTCACCGCTGCTGATCGACGACGTCATGCCCAACCGCCACGCGTCCCGGGTCGAGATGCTGGTGGTGGAGGCCGACCCCGGGCCCACCTACGCGGCGCTCCGGGAGCTCGACTTCATGTCGGTGCACTCCCCGCTCATGGACGCCGCGACATGGGCACGCCGCCTGCCGGAGCGGATCGCCGTCGCCACCGGGCGCCGCGAACCCACACCGCCGCCACCGGCGATGCGCCTGTCGGAGATGTTCGACCGTGCGCCCGGGGAGCAGCCGCCAGACGACGCGATGGCGATGTGGATGCCGCTCGGCGAGGATCCCGGCCGCGAGCTCGTGTTCGGCGCAGTGGGCCGCTTCTGGCAGCCCGACATCGAGTGGAAGCAGATCGAGCCGCACATGTTCCGCGCCTTCGGCGAGTCGGGCTGGGGGAAGATCGCCGCCAACCTCTGTGTGATGCCGTTCGGGGTGGAACGGTCCATCGCCAGCTACGAGGCCCGCACGGTCATGACCGACGAGGTGAGCCGGGCCAAGTTCCTGCGCTACTGGCGCGTGGTCAGCCCCTTCGTCGGCACGGTCCTGCGGTCGGTGCTGAAGTCGGCGAAGCGGGAGGTGGAGTCGCCGTCACCCGGCGCCCCGAGCGATTGACGCGCCGGCGATCGGAGCGGCGCCGCCCATCAGAACGAGGTGAGCGCGGCAGTCAGCTCCTCGACGATGTCGGCCTCCGTGCGCTCGAGGGTCAGCGAGACGATCCGCACCACGGCCAGCACGGTGAGCCAGGCACCGAAGAGCGCCCGGTCGGGTCCGAGGTCGGCGATCACGCTGTCGACGGACGGGCGTATGCCGCCCGCGGTCGAGGCCGCGAGCACCAGCATGGTGCCCAACACCTCCAGGTTGTCGGCCGGGACCGCTCCGTCCATGGCCAGCCGCTGGACCAGCTGGGCCTGGTCGTAGGCCTCGTCGGTCTCGGCCACCATCATCCGCAGCGCGATGGCAGCGGCGTCGAGCAGCCCACCGGCCACCGCCGCCGCCCCCGACGACTCGACGGCGTTGCGCACGACGAGCGCGGCCTGGCCGGGCTCGTGGTCGAGCACCTGGGTCTCGAGCGCCTCGCGCACAGTGTCGGGCACGTCCATCGTGCCGCAGCCTACGTCCGCCACCTGGCAGTACCGTGCTCGGATGGTCGCCGAGCCGGTGATCGTCGAGTTCGACGAGCAGGAGCGCGAGCGCGTCGTGCGCCACATGGAGGCCATGGCGCGCGCGGGCCACGGCTGGATCAACCTGACACCGGGACTCGACATGGACGTGCCCCCGCCGGCACCCTCGCCGCTCGCGTCGCTCTTCTCGAGCAGGGGACCCACCGTCCCGCTCGGCACGTGGACGGCCGCGCACCGGCGGCACCCCGCCACCGTCGGCATCCAACACCCCGCAGGCCCCCAAGCCAGCGGGCAGCTCGCCGAGCTCGGCGTGCCGATCCCCGACACCTGGCGCCTCGTGTCGGACCATCCACGCCGGGGCCTCGTGGTGCTCCCGCCGCCCGGTACCTCGGCCACGCACCTCGACGCCGTCCTCGCCTGGCTGATCACCGCGACCGGAGCGCTGTGCCCGTGGCCGCGCACCGGCGAGTGGCGGGCGCTCTGCCACGAGCCGGGCTGACACCCAACCGCCAGCGGCGGGCGGCTGCGCAGCGGTACGGTCGGGCCGACGGCTTTCGCCCCCTGGAGGTTCCCGGTGCACGCGTTGCAGCTGACCGCCTGGAAGTCACCGCCCGAGTTCCGGGAGGTCCCCACGCCCGAACCCGGTCCCGGTGAGGTGCTGGTGCGGGTGGCTGCTGCGGGCGCCTGCCACTCCGACCTCCACCTGATCCACGACTTCGATCCGGGTCTCCTGCCGTACGACCTGCCGTTCACGCTCGGGCACGAGAACGCTGGGTGGGTCGAGGCCCTCGGGCCGGGCGTCGACGGTCTGGAGGTCGGCACCCCGGTGGCGGTGTACGGCCCCTGGGGCTGCGGGCGGTGCTGGCGCTGCCAGCAGGGGAACGAGAACTACTGCGAGCGGGCGGCCGAGATCGGTGCCGCCGGCGGCGGGCTGGGACGGGACGGCGGGATGGCGCCGTACATGCTCGTGCCGAGCGCCCGGCTGCTCGTGCCCTTGGGCGAGGGGCTCGATCCCGTGCAGGCGGCCCCCCTCACCGATGCCGGTCTGACCCCGTACCACGCGATCAAGCGGTCGCTCCACCTGCTCGGCGCCGGTTCGACCGCGGTGGTGATCGGCACGGGCGGGCTCGGGCACCTCGCCGTGCAGATCCTGCGGGCGATCAGCGGAGCGCAGATCATCGCCGTCGACCTGAGGGAGGAGGCCCGCCGGCTTGCACTGGACGTGGGCGCCGACCACGCGCTGCCGTCGGACCCGACTGCGGGCGACGCGATCCGCGACCTGACCGGGGGCCTCGGAGTGGACGTCGCGCTCGACTTCGTGGGGGTCGACGCCACGATCGCCCTGGCTGCGTCGACCTGCCGGCCGATGGGCCATGCCACCGTCGTCGGCATCGGCGGCGGCTCGTTCCCCTTCAGCTTCTTCAGCCTGCCCTACGAGGTGAGCCTGGCCACGACGTACTGGGGCAGCCGCCCGGAGCTGATCGAGCTGCTCGAGCTCGCCCGCCGCGGCAGCGTCCGGGCGCACGTCGAGGAGCATCCGCTCGACGAGGCTCCCGAGGTGTACGAGAAGCTCCATGCCGGCGAGATCAGCGGTCGCGCAGTGATCGTGCCCTGATCAC
>JBKHJZ010000110.1:0-11008 GCA_046537875.1 Acidimicrobiia bacterium
CGCGCGCGGCATCCATCCCCCTCTTCGTACCAGGTGTCGCGACGTCTGGGAACGGGCTCCGCCACGACTGCCGGGGGACGGCGCATCCGACTCCCTCCGTCTCGTGAACGGCCCGCCCACAGCGTGCGGGCCCCAGCGCCAGCGGTCCACGCACGGCAGGCGCCACGGCTGCAACCAGAGCGCGTAGCGTCGGCGGCCGTGGGGGTGGGTCGGTGGTCCGTGTGTCGCGGTGGCAGCGCCCGGCGGGCTGCTCCGGGTGCGCTCTGGCGGACGGTCTCTGCGGTCGCGGTCATGGTCGTCGCAGCGGGCGCTTGTGGATCGGGGGGCGGCGACACCACGGTGGGCGAACCGGTCGGCGGACCCGTCGGCGACCCGGTCGGCACCTCCACCGAGTCGTCGCCGTTCGCCGTGACCCGCGAGCCGGAGGGCTACCGCCTGGTGCAGGCGGGGCGCGGCGGCCACCCGCAGACGTGGTCGTCCGACAGCTTCGGCGACGACGAGCCGGTCACGGTCCTCGCCCCGCCAGGGGCGGCCGTTGGCGGCCGGGACGCCGTGCGCGTGTCGTTGACCGGCTTCGAGGGGTTCCAGGGTGGGCTGGACCAGGCGTCGGCGGGCTATCCGCAGGGCAACGGCGAGCACTTCGAGCTGGACGGGCGCCCGGCCATCTACACCCCCGGCCAGAGCGAAGGCGGCCAGCAGGCGCGGGCCGATCTCGTCGTGGTGGCCGGCGACGATCTGGCGATCCGGGTGACGGCCCACGGGGCGACGCGGGACGAGCTGGCCGACATCGCCCGCCGGGTCGAACCCGGGCACGATCACCTCCTGGCGCCGTCGGTCCCCGATCCGCCGGGTGACCTGGAGGTCATCGGGTGGGCCGACGCGGACGTCGCGATCACGTTGCTCAACCGGCCGCTGGCAGGGAGTGACGTGCTGCCCGCCGGTACCCGGGCACACAGCGCGGTGTGGGCGATCGGCCAACCCGGGACCCCGTGGAGCCCGGACGCCGGAACCGTTGCGGTCAGCACGTTGCCGGGAACCGCCCTCGACCTCGATGCCCTGCCCGACAGCCTCCACACCTATGGCCACATCGGTACCCCCGAGGTGCTGGCCCGCTCGGTGGACGGCCGCCCCGGTGCGGTCCTGGAGTGGCCGGAGGGCGCCGGCCTGCCACCGTTCCTGGCCGTGGCCACCTCGACGCAGAGCCGCGACCTGGTGCTCGTGGTCGCGCACGGCGCGGCGCGGCCGTCGGTGGACGAGCTGGTCGCGGTCGCGGCGTCCGTCGAGCCGGCGACACCGGAGGAGTGGGACGCGTTCGTCGACCGGGCCGGTGGGGGCCCGGGGCTCCACCCGGATGACGGGGCGGTGGAGCTCGCCCGAGGGGCCGCCGGGGACACGGAATGGCTCTTCCAAGCTCGGGTGAACGCCGACGGCTTCGCGCGCTGGGGGACCGGCTCCCTCGACGTGCCCCCGGAGGAGCACCTCGCCGATCCCTGCCTCAAGCTGTCGACCGGCGAGCGGTCGTGCGTCACGTCGACCAGCGGATCCCCCGCCGGACGTGTGGTCATCGGCACGGCACGGCCCATGGCACTGGAGGACGGCGGCACGTTCCCCGGGTTCGTCGTGGTGATGACCACCGAGCCGGCCGCCACCATGCGGGTCCACCCGACGAGCGGCGACGCCGTCGACGCGTCGCTCGTGGCGCTCCCTGGTGGCCGGCGCCGCGCGGCAGTGGTCGTCACGTCCGCCGACCTCGGCCTCGTCGCCGCATGTGCGAGCGACGGATCACCGGGCACCATCCAGCTGCTCGACCGAACGGGCCAGCCCCTCCCCTGCTGATCGAGCTCAGCGCTCAGCTGGCCGGGTCCAACCCGAACGGTCGGAAGCGCTCGAAGCTCGGCTCGATCCTGAGGTCGGGCAGGCGGTAGGCCCGCAGCCGCGTCCCGCGGTGGACGGGTTCGGGCTGCCAGCCGGTGTTGAGCTCGAAGTACCTCACCGCAATGGCCACTGAGGGCCAGCAGCAGTCGTCGAGGACGACCAGGCCACCCGGACGCACGAGCTCGCGGAGGAAGAACAGGTCGACGAACACGTTGTGGAAGATGTGGCTGCCGTCCACGAACGCGGCGTCCGCGACGAGACCGTCCGCCACGAGCCGGGGTAGGGCGAGCTGTGATCGCTCGCGGAGCAGCGAGCAGACATCGGCGAGCCCGGCGGCCTCGATCGCGTTCCATCCGGCATCGTGGTACTGGTCCTGGAACGCGTCGATGAGGACGTGGACGGCGGTGTCGGCCTCCTGGGACACGAGCGCCTCGGCGATCGCCAGGGCGGAGCTCCCGTAGGCGAGACCGATCTCGATCACGACCCGGGCGTTCTCGGCGAGCATGAGGTCACGCAGCACATCGCCGTCGGCGCCCGGGACGGACACGCGGGCGAAGTCACCGTCGGCGCGGACGTCGGTCGGCCCCGCGTCCGCCAGGGTGCGGCGCATCCTCCGGACGCCATCCAGCAGTGCGGGGCCAGCCGGCACACCGCCAGTATCTCCGAGGGGAGCTCGCCAGGTCGGCACGCGCCATCCGTGGAACCCAGGGCGACGCAGACGATGCCGAAGCCCGCGACCCGCGGCACGGTGACCGGTTCGGCGTGAACCGGTCACCGAGCCAGGGGACGGCTGATCAGGCGAGATCGAAGCGGTCGAGGTTCATGACCTTGTCCCACGCAGCCACGAAGTCACGCACGAACTTCTCCTTCGAGTCGTCCTGTGCGTAGACCTCCGAGAGGGCTCGGAGCTGGGAGTGCGACCCGAAGACGAGGTCGACGGCGGTGGCCGTCCACCTGAGCTCGCCCGTCGCACGATCACGACCCTCGTACACGTTCTCGGCCGAGGCGGACGTCTGCCACTCCGTGCCCATGTCGAGCAGGTTCACGAAGAAGTCGTTGGTCAGCGTCCCGGGCCGGTCGGTGAAGACGCCGAGCTCGGATCGCCCGACGTTGGCGTTGAGGGCCCGCATGCCGCCGATGAGCACCGTCATCTCCGGAGCGGTCAGCGTGAGCAGGTTGGCCCTGTCCAGCAGCAGCGTCTCCGGCGACAGCTTCTCTCCGGGCCGGAGGTAGTTCCGGAACCCGTCGGCGGGCGGCTCGAGCACCGCGAACGACTCCACGTCGGTCTCCTCCTGGGAGGCGTCGGTGCGGCCCGGCGCGAACGGGACCGTGACGTCGTGCCCGGCGTTCCTCGCCGCCTGCTCGACTGCCGCGCACCCGCCGAGGACGATCAGGTCGGCGAGCGACACCCTCGTCCCGCCGGACTGCGAGCCGTTGAACTCCTGCTGGATCTCCTCGAGGACCGGCAGCACCTTGGCCAGCTCGGCCGGCTCGTTGGCCTCCCAGTCCTTCTGCGGCGCGAGGCGGACCCGTGCTCCGTTGGCCCCGCCCCGCTTGTCGGTGCCACGGAAGCTCGCCGCCGACGCCCACGCGGTGGAGATCAGCTGGGGGATCGACAGCCCCGATGCGAGGATCTTCTGCTTCAGGGCGGCGATGTCGTCCTGCTCGACCAGCTCGTGGTCGACCTCGGGGACGGGGTCCTGCCACAGCTGCGGCTCGGGAACCCACGGGCCGAGGTAGCGCGAGATCGGCCCCATGTCGCGGTGCAGCAGCTTGTACCACGCCTTGGCGAACGCGTCCGCGAGCTGGTCCGGGTTCTCGTGGAAGCGCTTCGTGATCGGGGCGTAGATCGGATCCAGCTTCAGCGCCAGATCCGTCGTCAGCATCATCGGGGCGTGCCGCTTGGACGGGTCGTGCGCGTCGGGCACCGTGCCCTCGCCCGCACCGTCCTTCGGCTTCCACTGCTTCGCGCCGGCGGGGCTCTCGGTCAGCTCCCACTCGTACCCGTACAGGTTGTCGAGATACCCGTTGTCCCACGTCGTGGGCTCGCTGGTCCACGCTCCCTCGAGCCCGCTGGTGAGCGTGTCGGCGCCCTTGCCGGTGCCGAAGGTGTTCTTCCAGCCGAGGCCCTGGTGCTCGACCGGGCAACCCTCGGGCTCGGGACCCATGTACTCCTCGCCGACGGCACCGTGGCACTTCCCGAACGTGTGCCCACCGACGATGAGCGCCACCGTCTCCTCGTCGTCCATCGCCATGCGGCCGAAGGTGTCCCGGATGTCCCGGGCGGCGGCCAGGGGATCCGGGTTGCCGTTCGGCCCCTCCGGGTTCACGTAGATGAGACCCATCTGCACGGCGCCGAAGGGACTCGCGAGCTCCCGGTCGCCGCTGTAGCGCTCGTCGCCGAGCCACGTGTCCTCGGGTCCCCAGAAGATCTCCTCGGGCTCCCAGATGTCCTCGCGCCCGAAGCCGAAGCCGAACGTCTCGAAGCCCATCGACTCCATCGCGACGTTGCCGGCGAAGATGAGCAGGTCGGCCCACGAGATCTTCCGGCCGTACTTCTGCTTGATCGGCCAGAGCAACCGGCGTGCCTTGTCGAGGTTGGCGTTGTCGGGCCAGCTGTTGAGCGGGGCGAAGCGCTGGGCGCCGGTGCCCCCGCCGCCACGGCCGTCGTGGATGCGGTACGTCCCCGCCGCATGCCAGGTCATCCGGATCAGGAGCGGCCCGTAGTGGCCGTAGTCCGCCGGCCACCAGTCCTGCGACGTCGTCATCACCTCGACGAGATCGCGCTTCAGCGCGTCGAGGTCGAGGCTCTTGAACTCCTCCGCGTAGTCGAAGTCGCCTCCCATCGGGTTGCACAAGGGCGAGTGCTGGTGGAGAACCTGCAGATCGAGCTGGTTCGGCCACCAGTCCCGGTTGGTCCTGGGCCGGGTCGACGTGGGAGTCGGCGCAGGAATCGCAGGGCTCTCGCTCTCGCTGACGCTGTCGGACATGTCGGTCCCCCTCTCTCTGTTTCCTACTGACGGTTCATCGGCTCACGACGCGCCTGCCCGCGAGCAGGGCTGCGCCCTCCGGCCGGTGTCCCACGCGGCGTGCGTGCGTCAGCCGACGGAGGCGCAGACGTCGCCGCGACGCACTCGGGACATCGGCCCCAGTAGATGACCTCGGCCTCGTCGATCTCGTAGGCCGAGTCGTCGGCGGCGGTCAGGCACGGGGTCTCGCCCACCGCACAGTCGACATCGACCATCCGGCCGCAGGTTCGGCAGATCAGATGGTGGTGGTTGTCACCCACCCGGTCCTCGTAGCGAGCAGGCGACCCGGCGGGCTGGATGCGCCGGAGCAGCCCCTTGTCGGTGAGGGTGCCGAGGGCGCCGTAGACCGCCTGACGCGAGATCGCACCGATCTCGGCCCGCACGACCTTGTCGATGTCGTCCGCCGTGCTGTGCGGTCGGTCGGACACGGCCCGCAGGACGGCCAGCCGCTGGGGCGTGACGTGCAGGCCGTGACGGCGGAGAAGCGCATCCTTGTCGAGGGATGCCTCTGTGCCCACGCTCGGAGCCTAACGCCAATGCTGGAGTAGTTCTAGATCTGGCGGCATACCAATTCCTCACCTGATCGTGGCCGCTTCCCCACCAGATCGTGGCCGCGGCCGACCGCTACGCCTTGCGGTACTCTCAGGTCGATGCGTGACCTCGACGCGCTCACGGCGGCGCTGCACGAGAGCGGTCTGCGCGTCACGCCCCAGCGGCAGATGATCTACGCGTACCTGGCGGGCTCACCGAGCCACCCGACCGTCGACGCGGTGCACGACGCCGTCTCCCGGACCCTCCCCTCGGTCTCGCTGCGGACCGTGTACCAGGCGTTGCACGACTTCGCGAAGCTCGGCGACATCCGCCTCGTGCCGCTCGGGGGCAGCTCGCTCCGGGTCGACATCCGAACCGAGGACCACGCGCACCTGGTGTGCGTGCGGTGCGGGCAGGTGCGGGACGTGGACGTCGACCTCGCCGCCTTCGTGCCACCCCGGCCCCACCGGCAGGGCTTCAGCGTCGACCGGACCGACGTGGTCTTCTCGGGCCGGTGCGCCGCATGCCGGGAGGCGGAACGCGAGCGGTAGCTCCCCGGGTCAGCCCACGGGCACGCAGTCGTGGCCGCAGCTGCCGGCCTGGCCCGGCGCCTCGGCCGGGCGGTGGAGCACCGCCTTCGTGGGTGTGAGCCGGGCGGTGGGGGGCTCGCCCTCGCCACCGCCGACGACCTCGGCTCGGGCGTCGACGATGAGCGAGTACCCGCCGACCTCGTTGGGCGGAACGACCAGGCTCACCGAGGGACGCACGGCCAGGTTGGCCGCGGTCGTGCGCCCGCACTCGGCCTCGAAGCGGCCGTCGACCCAGCGCAGGTAGGCGGAGACCACGTGCGGCGCCCCCTCGGTGCCCGCGGTGGCCAGGTAGGCGGGCCGCTCGTGCGCGGCGAGCTCCTCGCGCAGCGCGTCCAGGTCCACGGCGATCGACATGGCCCCCAGGGTACGTCCGGGCCGAACGTCGGGGACAGGGTGGCCGAGAGGCGCAGGCGCCGTTGGAGTCACCCGGACCGGTCACCCCCGGCCCGCCCGATGACCCCCACCCCGTCGGGCGCGAGCGTCACGGACCCCGCCTCGCGCCCCGCCATGCCGTGGGCCAGCAGCATCTCGCCCTCGGGCACCGGGACGCTCCGCTCCCCGCTCCCCAGGTTCACGGCCACGGCCACACCGGCGCGGCGCCGCTCCGCCACCAGCCAGCCGGCTGCGTCCTCGAAGGTCACGCGGGTGTCGTCCAGGGGTCCGGCCGCCAGGCCCGGGCGATCGTGGCGCAGCGCGACGAGCGCCCGGTACCAGCCGAGCAGGTCGGCGTGCTCGCGCTCACCCACCTCGGCCCAGCGCAGGCGCGACCGCTCGACCATCGCCGGGTCCTGCGGGTCGGGCACGTCGGCCGCGGTCCAGCCGAGGCGGGCGAGCTCCCGGCGCCTCCCCGCCCGGGCCGCGCGTGCCACCTCGGGATCGGTGTGGTCGGTCATGTAGTGGAACGGGGTCGACGCGCCCCACTCCTCCCCCTGGAACAGCATCGGCACGAACGGGCTCGTGAGGAGCAGCGCCGCGGCGGCCCGCGACCGCCCGCCGGACACGAGCTGGCCGAGGCGGTCTCCCCCGGGGCGGTTGCCTGCCTGGTCGTGGTTCTGGGCGTACACCACGAACTGGGCGCCGTGCAGCCCCTCGGGCGGCCGGCCGTGCGTGCGACCGCGCCAGGGCGAGTACAGCCCGTCGAACACCCACGCCTGGCGCAGCGCCTTGGCCAGCTGGGTCAGCGACCCGACGTCGCCGTACGGACCCTGGCGCTCACCGGTGAGCACCGCGTGCAGGGCGTGATGCCAGTCGTCCGACCAGGCGGCGTCCATCTCGTAGCCGCCCTCGGCAACCGACCGGACGTAGCGGGGGTCGTTCCGGTCGCACTCGGCGACGAGCCACAGGGGGCGACCCAGCCGCTCGCCCAGCTCGCGCACCGCCGCGCCCAGCTCCTCGAGGAGGTGGAGCGCCGACGTGTCGACGATGGCGTGGACCGCGTCGAGCCGGAGACCGTCGGCATGGAACTCCCGCAGCCACAGCAGCGCGTTGTCCAAGAGGAACCCCCGCACGTCGTCGCTGCCGGGCCCATCGATGTTGAACCCGGCGCCCCACCGGGTGCCGCGGCCGTCGACCGCGTACGGCCCGAACGCACCCAGGTGGCTCGCCGGCGCCACGTGGCTGTGCACCACGTCGACGATCACGCCGAGGGCCCGGGCGTGGCAGGCGTCGACCAGGCGCTTCAAGCCCTCCGGTCCGCCGTAGCCCGAGTGCGCAGCCCACAGGGCCACGCCGTCGTAGCCCCAGCCCCACCGGCCCGGGAACTCGGCCACCGGCATCAGCTCCACCGCGTCGACCCCGAGATCGACCAGGTGGTCGAGGCGGTCGATGGCCCCGTCGAAGGTCCCGTCCGGCGAGAAGGTGCCGACGTGGAGCTCGTAGAGCACCGCCCCTGCCAGGTCGACGCCCGGCCAGCCATCGTCGGTCCACCCGAACGCGTCGTGGTCGACCACCCGGGACGGGCCGTGCGGGCCGTGCGGCTGCCACGCCGAGCGCGGGTCCGGCAGCGGGGGGCCGCGGTCGAGCGACAGCGCGTAGTCGACACCGGGCCGCAGCCCCGGCACGTCGCCCCGCCACCACCCCTCGGCCTCCGGAGCGAGCGGAACCCGGCGCTCGCCGGCGACGACCTCCACCGACGCCGCCGCCCGCGGCGCCCACACGCTCAGCTCCACGGGGCCCGCCCCCGCCCGGCCTCAGTCCCCGCCGCCGTCGCCGCCCGCCCGGCGCAGCAGCAGGAGCGACCGCTCGGTGACCAGCACCTCGCCCACCACCACGTCCGCCCCCTCGTCACCCGGCGGGAGCGGCAGCACCGGCACCGTCGTGTCGACCACGCGCTGCCAGCGCTCGCCCCACACGCCGCCGACCGCCCACTTGACCGGCTCGGGCGAGGCGTTGAGCAGCAGCAGGAACGAGTCGTCGACCACGCGCTGCCCCCGGGGATCGAGGCTCGGGATGGCGTCGCCGTTCAGGAAGACGCCGACCGTCGAGCGGTGCGCGCTCACCCAGTCGTCCTCGGTCATCTCGCTGCCGTCGGGCCTGAGCCAGGCGATGTCGGGCGTGCCCCGCAGCGGCCGGCCCTGGAACCAGCGGCGGCGCCGGAACACCGGGTGGGCCTGGCGCAGCGCGATCAGCCCGGTGGTGAACGCCAGGAGGTCGTCGTCGGTGTGCTCCCAGTCGAACCACGACACCTCGTTGTCCTGGCAGTAGGCGTTGTTGTTGCCGTGCTGGGTCCGGCCCACCTCGTCACCCGACAGCAGCATCGGCACGCCCTGCGACAGCAGCAGCGTGGCCAGCAGGTTGCGCTTCTGGCGGGCGCGCAGGGCGAGGATCCCGGGGTCGTCGGTCGGCCCCTCCACCCCGCAGTTCCACGACCGGTTGTAGCTCTCACCGTCCTCGTTGCCCTCGCCGTTGGCCTCGTTGTGCTTCTGCTCGTACGACACGAGGTCGTCGAGCGTGAACCCGTCGTGCGAGGTGACGAAGTTGATGCTCGCCGCCGGGTGGCGGGAGTCGGCCTGGTAGAGGTCGGAGCTGCCGGTGAGTCGTGAGCCCAGCTCGCCCAGCACGGCCGGCTCGCCCCGCCACACGTCGCGCACGGTGTCGCGGTAGCGGCCGTTCCACTCGGACCACTGGGGCGGGAAGTTGCCCACCTGGTACCCGCCCTCACCCAGGTCCCAGGGCTCGGCGATGAGCTTCACCTGGCTCACCACCGGGTCCTGCTGCACGATGTCGAAGAACGCCGAGAGCCGCTCCACCTCGTGGAACTGGCGGGCGAGCGTGGCGGCGAGGTCGAACCGGAAGCCGTCGACGTGCATCTCGGTCACCCAGTACCGCAGGCTGTCCATGATCAGCTGCAGGGCGTGGGGGTGGGCCATGTTCAGGCTGTTCCCGGTGCCGGTGGTGTCGTAGTAGTGGGCGAGGTCGCCCGGGACCAGCCGGTAGTAGGCGGCGTTGTCGATGCCCTTGAACGACAGGATCGGGCCAAGGTGGTTGCCCTCGGCCGTGTGGTTGTAGACGACGTCGAGGATCACCTCGATGCCGGCCTCGTGCAGCGACCGCACCATCGCCTTGAACTCGGTGACCTGAGAGCCGTCGTGGCCCGCGCTCGAGTACTCGTCGTGCGGCGCGAAGAAGCCGATGGAGTTGTAGCCCCAGTAGTTGCGCAGGCCGCGCGCGACCAGCGTCGCGTCGTGCACGAACTGGTGCACCGGCTGCAGCTCGACCGCCGTGACGCCGAGGGCGGTCAGGTGGTCGATCGCCGCCGGATGCGCCAGCCCCGCGTACGTGCCGCGCAGGGCCTCCGGGATCCCGGGGTGCCGCACGGTGAAGCCCTTCACGTGCATCTCGTAGATCACCGACTCGTGCAGCGGCCGGTCCGGCGGCCGGTCGGCCGCCCAGTCGAAGTACGGGCTGACGACCACGGCCTTGGGCACGTGGGCGGCGCTGTCGTCGTCGTTGCGGCTGTCGGGGTCGCCCGGGTCGTACGGGTAGCACGACCGGTGCCAGTCGACGCCACCCTGCACCGCCTTGGCGTACGGGTCGAGCAGCAGCTTGCTCGGGTTGCAGCGGTGGCCCTCGGCGGGTGCGTAGGGACCGTGGACCCGGTAGCCGTAGCGCTGGCCGACACCCACGCGGGGCAGGTAGGCGTGCCAGCAGAAGGCGTCGACCTCGCGCAGCTCGACGCGACGCTCGGTGCCGTCGTCGTCGAACAGGCAAAGCTCGACGGCCTCCGCCGCCTCGGAGAACAGCGAGAAGTTCGTGCCGGCCCCGTCGTAGGTCGCACCGAGCGGGTAGGGCCGCCCGGGCCACGCCTCGATCCCGTTGCCGTCGTGGCTGTCGCTCACGGTCACGTGCACTCCCTCGGGGTCGGCGCCGGCCGGGGCGCCGCACCGTCCCACACGAGGCTAGAAGGCCCGGCGGACCCGACCGGGGCACCGGCGCCGGCCGGCCCGATGAGACCGTTCTCATCGGCTGCTGACGTCCTGCTCATCGCCACGCGCGACGGTTGATCCATGCTCCGCATCGTCGCCGCCGTCCTGGCCGGGCTGCTGCTCGGCGCCCTCGGGGCGATGGCCCTCGGCGCCGACCCGTGGCGCGACGACCGGCCACCGGCCTCCGTCATCGAGCTGGACGGCCGGGGCATCACCTCGACCACCCCCACCACTCCGGTCCCGCCCTCCTCCTCCGTCGAGCTGATGCCACCGCCCACCGTCTCGCCGGACGACGACCATGACGGCGACGACGATGTCGACGACGACCGCGAAGGCCACGACGGTCCGGACGACGACGGCCGGGACGACGGGGGCGACGGCGGTGGTGAAGGCGAGGACGGGGACGATGGCTGACGACCCGACCCGTCCCGGCGACCCGGCCGGCGGCGCGTCCCTCGACGAGCCGTCGGGGGACGCGCCCGCGAACGGGCCGGCCGGCGGGAACGGCGGCGCCGACCCGACGCTGGTCATGGGGCCCACGGCCGCCGACCACACCGAG
>JBKHJZ010000111.1:0-10986 GCA_046537875.1 Acidimicrobiia bacterium
GGACGTCGTCCAGCAGCGGCTCGCCGGGGGTGCCGCCAGCCGGCGGCGACCGCCGTGCCCGTGCTCCCGGCCGGCCCGGGCGCAGCGGCGGCGGCGTCCCTCGTCGCCGCGGCCTGCCCGGACGTCTGCTGCGCGGTCATGGCGCGACCGGGTCCCGGTAGAGGCCGCGGGCGTCGATCGTGCGGATCACCTCGGGGCTGAGCAGGTAGTCGAGCGGGCGTCCGTCGGCCACCCTCGCCCGGAGATCGGTGCTGGACACCTCGAGGCGCGGGACCTCGACGCTCACCCAGGACCACCCGGCGGGAGGCTCGCCCTCGCCGGCACCGGGGCGCTCGACCACCACGATCGTGGCGAGCGACCGCACCTCGTCGACCCGCTCCCAGCTCGGGAGGCCGACGGCGGCGTCGCTGCCGAGAACGACGAAGAGCTGGCGGCCGGGATCCTCGGCGAGCAGCTCCGCCAGCGTGTCGGCCGTGTACGACAGCCCGCCCCGGTCGATCTCGATCCGACTCGCCTCCAACCCCTCCACGCCGTCCACTGCGGCCGAGACCATCGCGAGCCGGTCCTCGGCGGGGGTGATGCCGCGGGTGCCCAGCTTCTGCCACGGCTGGTGGCTGACCACCAACAGCACCCGGTCGAGCGACAGCTCGTAGCGGACGTTGACGGCCGTGACCAGGTGACCGATGTGCGGGGGATCGAAGGTCCCGCCGAAGATGCCCAGCCTCTCGCCGGTCACGTGGCGCGCCCCGAGCGGATCCGGTCGACGAGCGCCGCCAGCCCCGGCGCCACGTCGACCGGCCACGGTGGCGTCGGCGCCGGCTCGAGCGACCGCAGCGGCGCGGGGAGGTCCCGGAGGGCCGCCGTGCAGCGGGCGCGGATGTCGTCGAGCCGGTCCGGTGCATCGAGCCGGCGGCCACCGGCCATCACCCGCCGGAGCAGGGGGCGTCCTCCCGGCACTTCCTCGTCGTGCCGCGACAGCACGTCACGGTCGCCGAGCCGCCACACCTGCTTGCACCCGGGCAGGCTCGCCTTGCCGGGGGCGAGCTTCATCTTGGGCCCGTCGGCGTCGGCCACCAGCTTGTACACGGCGCCCAGGACGGGCGCGTCGGCGCTCGTGCCGAGCTGGGTGCCGACGCCGAAGGCGTCGATCGCCGCACCGTCGGCCAGCAGCCGCGCGATCCGGTGCTCGTCGAGGTCGCCGGACGCGATCACCCGGACGTCGACGAGACCGGCCTCGTCGAGCACCGCCCGCACCTTGCACGAGAGCTCCCGCACGTCGCCGGAGTCGAGGCGGACCCCGGCGACGGTGATGTCCTCCCCCGCCAGCTCACGCGCCACGTCGACCACCCGGTGGGTGGCCTCGAGGGTGTCGTACGTGTCGATCAGGAGCACCACCCGGTCCGGGAACGCGCGCGCGTACGAGCGGAAGGCGTCGACCTCGCGATCGAACGACATCACGAACGAGTGCGCCATCGTGCCGGTGACCGGGATCCCCCAGCGCTGGCCGGCGGCGAGCAACGAGGTCCCGGCCGCGCCGCAGATCCACGCGGCGCGGGCCGCCGCCATGGCGGCGTCGACGCCGTGGTCACGGCGCGCCGAGAAGTCCACGAAGTCGCGCTCCCCGCAGGCGATCGCCACCCGGGCGGCCTTGGAGGCGAGCATCGTCCGGCTGGCCAGGCAGTTGAGGAGGAAGGTCTCGACCACCTGCGCCTCGACCAACGGTGCGGTCACCCGGAGCAGTGGCTCGCTGGCGAAGACGACCTCGCCCTCCGGCACCGCCCACACCTCGCCGGTGAACCGCAGCCCGGCCAGCCGCCCGAGGAAGGCATCGGAGAAGGTGCCGAGGCTCGCCAGGTAGTCGATGTCCTCCGGCTCGAAGCGCAGCGCCTCCAGCCCGGTGAGCGCGTCGTCGAGCCCCGCCGCCACCAGGAAGCGCCGCTCGGGGGGCATGCCGCGGACGAACAGCTCGAAGCTCGCCTCGTGCTCGAGCCCCTCCGCGTGGTAGGCGGCGGCCATGGTGAGCTCGTAGAGGTCGGTGACCATCCCGGGCCGCACGCCGGGCGGCGCTGTCGTCACGCGTGCACGGCTCCGGTCGCGGCCATCCGGTCGAGCGCCTGCGCACCGCCATCCACGCGACCCGCGCTGCCCGGGCCGGTTCCGCCGCGGTCGGTGCCGCCGCAGTCGGTGCCGTCGCGGCCGGTGCCGCCCGGGCGCGGGCAGGCGCGGCGGATGTCGACGACCAGCCGGGTGGGGTGCTCGTCGTGCGCTGTCGCCACACCACAAACCTATTCGGTCGCACCGTCCGGGGCACCGCATGCGACACGCCCCGGGAATACCGGCCTCGACCGCGACGTTGACGTTCGTGCACCACGGTGCGTGGGATCGACGTCGATGGAAACGCGATGGGCGGTGGGTCGGGCCCATCACCTAGGCTTCGGTCACGAGTTCCCCGGCCCGGTACGACCGCCGCCGCCGCATGTGCCGCACGCCGTCACGTGTGAAGGGCCACGGTCCTCTCCCCCGATCGGAACGCCGGCACCCGCGCTGACAGCTCTCGCCGATGCACGACGGTGGCCTTCGAGGCTCCGGATGCATCGACGTGCACTGCAGCGGGTAGGTGCATAGGACAACAGTCGCCGGCTCCGTGACTCCTGTCACGGGGTGACGGCCCGTAGATCGACCACCAGCACAATCCGCCGTTCGGCCGCCAGGAGGCATCCGAAATCCCCTGCGTGGGGGAATCACATGGCGGTAGTGGTGGTTGAGGAGTTCGAGATGAGTGATTCGGTGGGTCAGTACCTGAACGAGATCGGCCTCGTGCCCCTCCTCACCGCGAGCGAGGAGCGCGAGCTGTCGCAGACGATCGAGCGTGGCCGAGAGGCGCAGGAGCGCATGGACGCGGGCGAGCGCAGCCGCGAGCTGCGCCGGGCCGTGGCCGCGGCCGCCGCGGCCAAGGACCGCTTCATCCGGGCGAACCTCCGGCTCGTGGTCAGCATCGCACGGCGGTATCCGCTGCCGCCCTCGATGGAGCTGCTCGACCTGATCCAGGAGGGCAACCTGGGCCTCGAGCACGCGGTCGACAAGTTCGATTGGCGCAAGGGCTTCAAGTTCTCGACCTACGCCACCTTCTGGATCCGTCAGGCCATCGGCCGGGCGCTCGACCAGAAGGCCAGCCTGGTCCGCCTCCCCGGCGACCGCTCGGCCTCGCTCCGGGCTGCCCTGCGGCAGGCGTCCGGCGACGGCGAGGAGCTCGACGACGAGAGCTCGCGGCTCTACCGCCTCACCACCCCGACGTCCCTCGACCGCCCGGTCGGCGACGACGACGGCAGCGAGCTGGTCGACCTGCTCGCGGCCGACGTGCCGACCCCCGAGCAGGTGATGCTCGACCGGGAGGAGGAGCAGGCGCTCCACGACCTGCTCGGTGTGCTCGACACGCGGGCCCGGCACGCGGTCGAGCAGCGCTTCGGCCTCACCGACGGCCGCAAGCGCAGCTACCGGGAGGTCGGCGAGGAGCTGGGCGTCACCGCCGAGGCGGCCCGGCGCCTGGTGAAGCGCGCCGTCGACGCCGTGCGGGAAGAGGCCCTGGCACGCGCCAGCGCCGCGTAGCCAGGTGCCCCGCTGCCGGTAGAGTGACCGGGATCCCCTTCGCGGGGGAGATCCCGGGTTCCCGCCACCCGGTCCCCCGTAGGCCAGCCGCTCCCATCCCGCCCGGGGGCGGCTGGCCACCTTACTGGCCGGATCGCGCAGATCCGGCCGCCTCGGCGCGGTCTGTTGTATTCGTTTTGCACAGTTGCCCTCCGCCCGGCCACGCTGGTCGGCCGTGACCTGGTCACCGTCCTCCTGGCGGTTCCGTCCGGCCGCCCAGCAACCCGACTGGCCCGACGACGTCGAGCTCGAGACCGCCCTGAAGCACCTCGCCTCGCTCCCACCGTTGGTGTTCGCGGGTGAGGCGCGTGCGCTCACGGGCCAGCTGGCGGAGGTCGCAGAGGGCCGGGCGTTCCTGCTGCAGGCCGGTGACTGCGCCGAGTCGTTCGAGGCGTTCTCGGCCGACGCCATCCGCGACAAGCTGAAGGTGATCCTGCAGATGGCCGTGGTGCTCACCTACTCCACGGGCGTGCCGGTGGTGAAGGTGGGCCGCATCGCCGGCCAGTTCGCCAAGCCGCGGTCGTCGCCGACCGAGCGGGTCGGCGAGGTCAGCCTGCCGTCGTTCCGGGGCCACATGGTCAACGACGTGGCGCCCACCGCCCTGGCCCGCACGGCCGACCCCCAGCGCCTGGTGCAGGCCTACCACCAGTCGGCCGCCACCCTGAACCTGCTCCGGGCGTTCACCAAGGGCGGGTTCGCCGACCTGTCGCAGGTCCACCTCTGGAACCAGCAGTTCGTCGCGTCGAGCCCGGAGGGGCGCCGCTACGACCGGGTGGCCGACGAGATCGACCGGGCGCTGCGGTTCATGCGGGCATGCGGCATCGACACCCTCAGCCAGCCCACGCTGCACGAGGTGGACTTCTACACGAGCCACGAGGCCCTCATCCTCGGCTACGAGGAGGCCCTCACCCGACGCGACTCGCTGACCGGCCGGTGGTACGACTGCTCGGCCCACATGCTCTGGATCGGCGACCGCACCCGCCAGCTCGACGGCGCCCACGTCGAGTTCCTGCGCGGGGTGGGCAACCCGATCGGCTGCAAGCTCGGGCCCAGCGCCACGCCGGACGAGGTGCTGGCGCTGTGCGACACGCTCAACCCGGAGCGCCTGCCGGGTCGCCTCACGCTCGTGTCGCGGATGGGGGCCGACAACGTCCGGGATGCGCTGCCGCCCCTGCTGGCCGCCGTCCGGGACGCCGGGCACCCGGTGGTGTGGGCGTGCGACCCGATGCACGGCAACACGTTCACGTCCGACACCGGGCGGAAGACCCGGGACTTCGACGCGGTCCTCGCCGAGATCGCCGGGTTCTTCGCCTCGCACTGGGCCGAGGACACGTGGCCCGGCGGCGTCCACATCGAGCTGACCGGCGACGACGTGACCGAGTGCATCGGCGGCGGCGACTCCCTGAGCCAGGCGGATCTCGACGACCGGTACGAGACCATCTGCGATCCCCGCCTCAACGGCCGCCAGTCGATCGACCTCGCGTTCCAGGTGGCCGAGCTCCTCGACCGCCGGTGAGGATCCGGCCGGTGCGCATGTCCCCACGCGCCGGCGGCTGACGCTCGGCCCCTCTGGCGGGGCGCGACGTGAGCCTGACCGCGACCGGGAGGCGCGGGCGACGAGCCGGTCGAGCCGGTGCTCAGCCGGCAGGCTCACGGCGACGGCGCGTGAGCACCGTCACCAGGCCACCGGCCGCCACCAGGGCCACGCCCACCCGGGCGAGCGACACGCTCGAGTCGTCGCCGGTGCGCGGCAGCCGGGCTGCATCCCGTGGTGCCGGCACCTCGCCGGCCTCCACGTCGACGACCTCCACCTCGGCCGGCGGATACCCCGACGCGTCCGCAGGGGCCGCGAGGATCAGCAACGCGATCACGGCCACGATCGCGAGCAGCAGGCGCTTCGCCATGATTCCCGCCTCCCCTTCGTGCATGCAGGGGTCCTGGTCCTGCCACTAATAGTAGTCGCACCAACGCTGAGAGCAAGACAGACCGAGATCTTCTCCCCAGGGTCCCTCACCGCCGTGCCTCCACCCGCAGGGAGATCTCGTGGGCCGTCGGGCGGAGCTCCGCCGACGCCGTGGTGCCGCCGGCGGCCGTCATCGGCGGCTCGCCCGACAGCGGCTCCCCGGTGGCCGACTCGACCGTGACGCGCAGGTCGTCGGGCCTCACGAGCGGCTGGTTCGCCACATCCAGCCGGTAGGCCCCACCGTCGAGCGCGAGGCGACCCCGGAGCTCGAGCGTGACGCGGCGCGTACCCCCCTCCGGGGGCACGTCGACGAACAGCGAGTAGGCGTAGCGTCCCCGCTCCACCTCCGGCGTCATATCGATCTCGTCGCCGTCGAGGGCGGCGGCCTCGAGCGCCAGCGGGCTGTAGACGGAGAGGTGCGTCCGGTTCGTGCCCGCCGGCAGGTCCACACCCTCCGCCCCCAGTGAGTTGCCGATGACATAGCGCGGCAGGCCGGCGCCGGGCGACTCGTTCACGAGCGTCACCTCCACGGTGGCGGTCACCGCACCGGTCTCCGGATCCCAGCTCGCCCGGTAGTCGATGTCGCGAGACAGGAACAGGTCGACCTTGTTCCCGGTGGCGTTGCTGTGGACGACCGAGAGGAAGTCCCCCCGCACCGGCGGCAGCGCACCGTCGGCGCCGATGGCGGCGAAGAGGCGCTGCTGACGGGGGTCCCGGCCGTAGAGCTGGACGTGGCCATCACGCACCATCGGTGCGAGCACGTCGGCGAGCACCCGGGGGCCCGGAAGGTCGCCACCGGTCAACCGATCGAACACGATCTCCGCCAGGTCCTCGAGCATGTCGACCCGCTGCCCTTTGTCCGTGAACCGCACGTACTGCTCGATGAGCAGGAAGCGGGCTGCGTTGTCGGCGGCCAGCGGCTCCGACACACCGGGCACCGCGACGGGCCCCGTGAGCTCGAGCAGCGCTGCCAGCGCGACCGGGTCGACGGCGATGACGCCGTCGACCGGTCGGCCGCCCACCTGCGGGTAGAGCTCGGACATCACCCGGCCCACGCTCGGGAAGTCCGGCGACATCGTGATGTTGCGCCACGTGGTCTCCGGCGAGTAGCGGGCCCAGCGGGCGAGGTAGTCGGCCGGGCCGGAGATCACCCTCTGCACCCCGGGCCGGCCACCGCTCTCGAGCTCGCTCGACCGCCCGAAGCGGGTCATCGTCACGTCGCCGTCGATGGCGGTCAGCTCGGCGAAGTTGCCGGGGAACCCCGACCGGCCACGCGCCTCGACCGGGGTCACGAAGACGACGAGCCATCGGCTCTCGCCCGCGTCACCGAAGATCTCGGGGACGACCCGCACGGCCCGGGCCGCGATGTCGGCCTCGGGACGCGCCGCGGCGATCTCCCCTCGGATGCGCGCGACCCGGTCGGCGACGGGCGGGGCGAGCCAGGGTGACTCGACCGCAGCCATCCGCTCCAGGGCGACCTCCAGGGCCGACGAGACCTCTGCGAGGGGGCGCTCGAGCGCCCGGACCCGCGCCAGGTCGAGGCGCCCTTCGCGCACCGTGAGCTGGTCGACGTCGGCGTCGGCGGCCACACGCCGACCCTGCTCAGCCAGGTCGTGCGCCGTGACCGCCATCGCCCGGACGGCCCGGGCGTTGTGGCCGACCACCGGCAGCACGTCTGCGGGCTGCGCCCACGCGCCGTCGAGCGCTCGCTCGGCGTGGGCGAAGCTCTGCTCGGCGTCCGCCAGCCGCCGCTCGGCGAGCGCGTCGTCGCCGTCGCGCGCTGCGTCCAGGCCCGCCTCGAGGTGCCGGATGCCACGCTCCACCGCGTCGCGGGACCCCGCGAGCACCGCCCCGTACACGCCGAGAACGAGGGCGACCACGGCGGCACCCGCCAGCGCGAGCCAGCCGACGCAGCGCCGGGTTCGCCGCCCGGCCCGGTTGTGACCCGAGACGAGCAGGGGGACGACCGCGGCGGCCACGACGAGCGCGGTGAACCCGTGGAAGCCGACGTCTGCGGCGGACAGCAGCGCGATCCCGCTTGCCCCGCCCACGACGGCGCCGACGACCGGGACCGGGCGGGTGGGCCCGGTCGATGCGAGGGCGAGCACCAGCGCCACCGCACCGGCGGTGATCCCCCCGGCGCCGTCGGCCAGGGCGAGCCCGGTGCCTGCGGCGACGAACCACGTCCACCGGTGGGCTGTCGATCCGGCGGCGGCGAGCACCGTGGTGAGGGCGGCGGGGAGCAGACGGTCGGCAACACCGTTGCCGGCCGGGGCGACGCCCGCCAGCGCGCCGCCGGCGGCCGCAGCCAGGCAGCCGACCAGCACGACACCCCGCTGCTGCGCTCGTCGGGGGCGGCGCGGCGTACCGCCGAGTCCACCGGACCGTGCGAGCCGGGGCGGTGACTCCTCGCTGGACGGATCGAGCAACGGCGACGAGCGGTCGACATGGCCCATGGCCTGCGAGACGGTACCGCTCCGAGTCCTGAGAGTGGGTGTCGGCGCGCCGAACGTGGTGTTCCCACGATCACCCACCGCCTGGCGGAACTCAATTGTTGACAGGGGTGGTCGTATTTCGGTCTACTACCCCGCAAACACTGATCGGATTAGTCAGGTTTCGAGGACGGAGTGCCCATGGCCCAGCGCGAGATCGACCCCGCCCAGCTCGCCGACGCCCAGAAGTTCGAGGACCTGCTGGCCCGGTACCTCGCCGGCGAGATCGAGGAGGACGCCTTCCGCATCTTCCGGCTGAACAACGGCATCTACGGCCAGCGGCAGGGCGGCCACAACCAGATGGTCCGGGTGAAGATCCCCTACGGCGGGCTGCTCCCGGACCAACTCGAGCTGCTGGCCGACCTGGCCGACGACGTCTCCCGCGGCTGGGGCCACATCACGACCCGCCAGAACGTCCAGTTCCACTACGTGCAGCTCGAGCGCGTCCCCGAGGTGTTGCGGCGGCTCGCCACCGTGGGACTGACCACCCGCGAGGCCTGCGGCGACACCGTCCGGAACATCCAGGGCTGCCACCTCGCAGGCGCCTGCCCCTACGAGCACCTCGACATCACCCCCTGGGCCGAGGCCGCGTTCCGCCACTTCGTCCGCAACCCGATCAGCCAGCGGCTGCCCCGGAAGTTCAAGGTGAACTTCTCCGGCTGCGCCACCGACTGCGGGCAGGCCATGTTCAACGACATCGGGGTCATCGCGGTGTCGCACACCCACGACGACGGCACCGTCGAGCGGGGCTTCCGCGTCTACGTGGCGGGCGGCCTCGGCGCCAACCCCCACCCGGCGCTGGCCCTCGAGGAGTTCACCCCCCGCGACGACCTGCTGCCCACCATGGAGGCCATCCTCCGGGTCTTCAACAACCACGGCAACCGCGACAACAAGCTGCGGGCCCGGATGAAGTGGCTGGTCGACACGATGGGGTGGGACGAGCTTCGGGACCGCATCATCAAGGAGCGGCGCCTCCTGGTCGCTTCCTCGTCGTGGCCCGGCGGCATCCCCGACGAGGTCGCCAAGGCCGGCGACGAGCCCGCCGGGCGGGCCGACGGCATCGAGGCCACCGCCCTCGGCCACGGCACGCCGGTACAGGTCCGCGGGCGCGACCCGTTCGAGCGGTGGGAGGGCGCCAACGTGGTCCGCGGCGCCGCCAAGGGGACCGTGTCGGCCATCGCGTACGCCCGCCTCGGCGACATCACCAGCGCCCAGTTCCGGGCACTGGCCGCCATCCAGCGCGACCTCGGCCTCGAGGTGCGGCTCACCAACCGGCAGAACGTGGCGCTCCGGGGGCTCACCGACGAACAGCTCCCGACGCTCCACGAGCGTCTGGTGGCCATCGGCATGGCGGAGCCGGGCGCCGAGCTCGGGCGCGACGTCGTGGCCTGCCCCGGCGCCGACACGTGCAACCTGGCCGTCACCCAGAGCCGGGGACTCGCCGCCGCGATCGGGGACCGGCTCGAGGCCGAGGGACTCGCCGAGGTGGGCGGCCTCCGGATCAACATCTCCGGCTGCACCAACAGCTGCGGCCAGCACCACACCTCGGACATCGGGTTCTTCGGCGCCGAGCGCCGGGCACACGGCCGGTCGGCCCCCGGGTACCAGATGCTTCTCGGCGGTCACGTGGGCCACGAGCGGGTCCACTTCGGCGACAAGGCCCTGCGCCTCCCCGCCAAGGCGGCCCCCGAGGCGGCGGTGCGGGTGGTGCGCCGGTTCAGCGACGAGCGCCGGGCGGGCGAGTCGTTCCGCGAGTGGCTCGACCGCTCGGGCGGCGCGAAGGCCCTCGCCGACACGCTGCGCGAGCTCGACGCGTTCCCCGATCCCGAGGAGACCCCCGACTACTTCGTCGACTACGACGAGACCGGCCCGTACGCCGCCGAGGTCGGCCAGGGGGAGTGCGCCGGCGTATGAGCTTCCTGGTCGAACCTCCCCCGCTCCCCGTGCCCCGGCTGCACGACGAGGAGCTCCGCGAGCTCAACGCCGAGTTCGAGCGGCTGCCCGCCCAGAAGATCATCCAGTGGGCCGTCGACACCTTCTCGCCCCACCTCGCGCTGACATCGTCGATGCAGGACGCCGTGCTCATCGACCTGGCGACCAGGGTCGACCCGGGCATCGAGGTGGTGTTCATCGACACCGGCTACCACTTCCCGGAGACGCTCCTCACCGTCGAGGTCGTCCGGCGGCGCTACGGGCTCAACCTCCGGATGATGACCGTGCCACCCCACGACGAGGAGCTGTGGAAGGTCGACCCCGAGAACTGCTGCTCGGCGGTCAAGGTGGGCCAGCTCGACCGCGCCCTCGCCGGCAAGGCCGCGTGGATGAGCGGGCTGCGGCGCACCGAGGCGGCGACCCGGGCGAGCGCGCCGATCGTCGCCCGCGACCTGCGCGGCCTCGTGAAGGTGAACCCGATCGCCACGTGGAGCGACGTCGACATCGAGGGCTACATCGCCGACCACGACGTGCCCGTGAACCCGCTGCTGCGCCGGGGCTACCCGTCGATCGGCTGCCAGCCGTGCACCCAGCCCCCGATCGACCCGAGCGATCCGCGGTCGGGCCGGTGGGCGGGGCGCCGCAAGACGGAGTGCGGCCTCCACACCTGAACCTCGCCCCCCGGGGGTCAGCGCTCGGTGTCGGAGTCCCGGAGGAACTCCATGAGCCGGCTCACGGCCTCGATGTCGCCGTCGTCCGTGGGGACGGCCGGGCTCTCGGGAACATCCGGCTCGTGGCCCCCGCCCGGTGCTCCGCCGGTCTCTGCCCGGCTCGCCCGGCCCCCGCCGTCGCCATCCCGGGTCGGCGTCCGGGGCGACAGGCGCGGGGGCAACGGCTCCGGGTCCTCGGCCTCGTGCTCACCGGAGGGCCCGGTCGCTCGGCGCCACCGGCGCG
>JBKHJZ010000112.1:0-10957 GCA_046537875.1 Acidimicrobiia bacterium
CGTTGCCCCTCCGGGCCGCGGCGGCCGCCGCGGCGCGTGGCACGCAACTGCACCGGGCGTCGCTCGCCCGGCTGGCGGCCCGCTCGCCGGCGCCTCCCGAGCCGTGGCCCGCCCGGGTTCGCGCCGCGCTCGTCGACCTCCTGCTGACCGGGCCTCCGGCGATCCTGCTCCTCGAGGCGCTCGACCAGCAGGGCATCTGGGAGCGCTACCTGCCGGAGTGGCCGGCGGTGCGGTCGGCGCCGCAGCGCAACGCCCACCACCGCTTCACCGTCGACCGGCACCTGTGGGAGGCGGCGGTGCAGGCGGCCGGGCTGGCGGGCCGGGTCGCCCGCCCCGATCTGCTGGTGGTCGCGGCGCTGGTCCACGACCTCGGCAAGGGGCAGCCGGGCGACCACACGGCCAACGGGGTGCGCCTCCTGGCGACCATCGGGCCCCGCCTCGGCTTCGACGCGCGCGACACCGGCACCCTGGTGGCGCTGTGCCGGCACCACCTCCTGCTCGCCGAGGTGGCCACCAGGCGCGACATCGGCGACCCGGCCACGATCGGGCAGGTGGCCGAGGCGCTCGGCTCCCGAGAGGTGCTCGAGCACCTCGCCGCCCTCACCGAGGCCGACTCGCTGGCGACCGGGCCCGGGGCGTGGAGCGACTGGAAGGCGGGGCTCGTGCGGAGCCTGGTGGCCCACGTGGGCGAGCGCCTCGGGGGCGGTGAGGCCCCGGCGCCCGGCGGGGGCTTCCCCACCGGGGAGCAGCGGCAACTGCTCGCGGCGCGCCGGCAGGCGGTGGTCTGCGAGGGCGACCGGCTGACGCTCGTGGCGCCCGACCGGCCCGGCCTCTTCGGCCGGGTGGCGGGCGTGCTGACCATGCACGGGCTCGACGTGCGAGACGCGGCCGCCACCAGCGAGGCGGGCTGGGTCCTCGAGACCTTCCGGGTGGAGTCGAGCTTCGGGCCGACCTTCTCGTGGGACCGCGTCCGCACCGACCTCGACCGTGCGCTGGCCGGGCAGCTCGCCGTGCGGGCCCGGGTGGCCGAGCGCGACCGGACCTACGGCCGATCCCCTCGGGGCCAGGGCGACGTCGAGCCGGAGGTCCGCATCGATCTCGATGCGACGCCGAGCGCCACGGTGGTGGAGGTGCACGCGGCCGACCGGCTGGGCGTCCTCTACCGGATCACGAGCGCGCTCGCCGACCTCGACCTCGACGTGGCCAGCGCCAAGGTGCAGACGCTCGGGCCCCGGGTGGTGGACACGTTCTACGTGCGGGGGCCGTCGGGGGAGCGGGTGACCGATCCGCAGGCGCTCGCCGAGCTGGAGCGCGCCGTGCTCCACGCGCTGGCGACGTCCGGCTGAGCGGCCGAGCGAACAGGGAGGGACGCGGACGCTGGGTATGGTCCCCGGGCATGGGGCGCCTGCCGCCGACCCGACAGGACCTGATCCGTTGGTCCGAGGCACTGTCCGGCATCGCCCGCACGGGGCTGGGTTTCACCGACAGCCTCTACGAGCGCGAGCGGTTCGAGGAGATCCTGGCCGTGGCGGGCGACATCCGGGCCGCGGCGGTCGCCGACGAGGAGTTCGACACGGAGCACTTCGTGGACGAGTGGATGAAGGGCGTCGGCCGGGGCGTCGCCGGGTACGTCACTCCCAAGATCGCGGTCGGTGCCGTCGTGTACAACGAGCGGCGCGAGATCCTGCTCGTGCAGCGGGCCGACTCGGGCATCTGGCTCTACCCCACGGGGTGGGCCGACGTCGGCTACTCGGCGAGCGAGATCGCGGTCAAGGAGGTGCGCGAGGAGACCGGCATCGAGTGCGAGCCGGTGCGGCTGATCGCGCTGCTCGACGGCCTGCGCCTGGGGTTCACCACCGTGCCCCTGTACAGCCTGGTGTTCCTGTGCCGGGCCCTCGGGGGTGAGCTGACGGCGCACCCGCTGGAGACCAGGGACGTGGGGTGGTTCGCCGAGGAGGACATGCCCGAGCCGCTCGCCGGCGCGCAGCAGTGGCGGCGCCACGCCTTTCGGGCGATCGCGGGCGAGGAGGTCGGCGTGCTCTACGACGAGCCGCGCGACCGGCCCTGGGCGCCGCCGGAGGAGTGAGCCGGGGTCAGCCGGTGATGCTCACGCCGTGGTGGGCCAGCGCGAAGCGCAGGTAGCCCCAGCAGGCGGTGGCGAGCATGCCCAGCTTGGTGGAGAAGCCCACGAGCGGGTGACCGAGCTTCTCCTCCTTGGTGCGGTGCCAGAGGCCGGGGAGCACGCGATCGACCCGGTCGAGGCCGGCGTGCGCGACCAGGCTGTTGAGCGCGGCCTCCACCCGGTAGCCACGCACGTCGTCGAGGTCGAGCCGCTCGAAGAGCTCGCGGCGCAGCGCCCGCTGTCCGGTGAGCACGGGCAACCCGTCGAGGAAGATCGGGTTGGCAACCGGCCCCCGGTCGAACAGGCCACAGGCCATGGCGGCCTGGCCGTCGGCGACGCTGGCCACCAGGTCGTCGACGTGCTCCGGGCGCAGGCCCACGAGGTCGGCGTCGAGGAACACGATGATGTCGGCGTCGGTGGCTGCGACCCCGGTGCGCATGGCCTGCCCCTTGCCCGGCACCGGCTCGTCGACCACCCGGGCGCCGTGGTCACGGGCCCTGTCGGCGGTCGTGTCGGTGGAGCCGTTGTCGACGACCAGCACCTCGTCGACCCGGGTGGCGTCGACCGCGGCGAACACCACGGCGCCGACGGTGGCGGCTTCGTTCCGCGCGGGGATGATGGCTGCGGTACGGGGGCGAGGGGTCGACATGCGGCGGTCAATCTATCGACGGCCCGGCGTGACCTGGTATCACGCCGGGATGCACGTGGTGCTGGTGGGCCCGATGGCCGTCGGCAAGTCGACAGTCGGTCGCCTGCTGGCCGAGCGCCTCGGGCGCCCCCTGCGGGACAGCGACGACGACCTGTACGCCGAGCGGGGTGTGACGGGTGCGGAGGTCGCGGAGCGGGAGGGCGTCGATGCGCTGCACCACTGGGAGGCGTCGCACCTGCTACGGGCGCTGGCCGGGGACCGTCCGGCCGTCATCGCGGCGGCCGCCAGCGTGGTCGACGATCCGGCGTGCCGGGCGGCGCTCGGCACGGCCTTCGTCGTCTGGCTGCGTGCCCCGGTGGAGCAACTCGTCGACCGCCTGGGAGATGACGACCACCGCCGCCGCCTCGGCGAGGTCTCTGCGGGCGACCTGGTCCGCGCCCGGGCACCGCGCTATGCGGCGGTGGCGGACGCGGTGGTGGACGCGTCCGGCCGGGTGGTCGACGTCGCCGCTCGGGTGCTGGCATCGCTGCCGCGAGCGTTCACGACCTGACGCACCGTCAGGCTCGACCTGACACTCCATCAGAAAACCCGGCGGCCGCCATTGTCCCAGCGTGGGGGCCCAGCTACCGTCGCCCCGGGCTGCCGCACCAGCACCAGGGGGACCATCGTGCGACGGACGAGATCTCATTCCATCCTCATCCCGGCGGTGCTCGCCGGGATGGCTCTGCTGACCGCGGCGTGCGGCTCCGACCGGGGGGAGGATCCCACGGACGAGGCCGGCGACGAGGCGGCCGCCCCCGCGGACGACGGCGGGGACGACGGCGGGGACGACGGCCCCGTGATGTTCGGCGACCTCGAGTCGCCGTGTGGCGAGGGCGACCCATCGGGCGCCCCCGACCAGGGAGTGACCGACGACCAGATCGTGATCGGCTACGGCGACGACGCCGGCTTCCCGCAGTCGCCGGGCCTCAGCCACGAGACCTCCGACGCGATGGAGGCGATGATCGCGTGGTGCAACGAGCAGGGTGGCATCAACGGCCGCGAGATCGTCGGCAACTACTACGACGCCGCGATCACCGAGGTGGTCAACGCGGTCACCGCCGCGTGCGACGAGGTGTTCATGCTGGTGGGCGAGGCGTGGGCCCTCGACTCGGCCCAGGAGGAGGCCCGGCTCGGGTGTGACCTGCCCGCCGTGCCCACCTACTCGGTCAGCCCCGTGTTCGCCAACGCGCCGCTCAGCTACCAGGCGGTGCCCAACCCGGCGGACATCTACACCTCCGGGTGGGCCAGTCACGTGGCCGAGCTCTTCCCCGACGAGGTCACGCGCACCTCGACGATGTTCGGGAACTTCGCCGCCACCAGGGACACCACCGACAAGGTGACCCAGACCTTCCCCGAGCACGGCTTCGAGTTCCTCGACTGTCCCCAGGAGTACAACATCGCGGGGGAGCCGGACTGGCGACCCTTCGTGCAGGCCCTGGAGGACTGCGGGGCGGAGGTCGTGTACTACTCGGGGCAGGCGTACCCCAACATGCAGAACATGCTGGATGCCGCGGCCCAGGCCGGCTACAGGCCGATCTGGTTGAGCGACTCGAACAACTACCTGCGGTCGTTCGCCGACTGGAACACCAGCGGCAACGGCGACAGGGTGCACATCCGCACCGCCTTCTGGCCCTTCGAGCAGGCCGAGCACAGCCCCGCCACCCAGCAGTACGTCGAGATCGTCGAGGGCAACGGCGGTGACATCAGCCAGCTCGGCCAGCAGACCACGTCGTCGTTCCTGCTGTGGGCCACCGCGGCCCAGGCCTGCGGCGACGAGCTCACCCGTGAGTGCGTGCTCGACGAGCTCTCGGAGATCACGAGCTGGACGGGTGGCGGCCTCCACGCCGAGACCAACCCCGGCGAGAACCTGCCGCCCGAGTGCTCCAAGCTGCTCCGCCTCGACGGCACCGACTGGGTGCAGGCCTACCCCGAGGACGAGGCCGAGTTCGACTGCCCCGAGAACGCGGCGTCGGAGCTGTCCGGCCGGGTCGTCGACCAGGCCGAGCTGAACGAGGACCGGATCTCCACCAAGTTCACCGGGTAGCGGAGCGAGGACCGGAACCCGGTGGAGACGTTCCTCCAGTACACGATCCTCGGACTCGTCACCGGGGGCGTGTACGGCATCGCCGCATCCGGCCTCGTGGTCACCTACACGACCTCGGGCATCTTCAACTTCGCCCACGGGGCGGTGGCGATGCTCGGCGCGTTCGCCTACTGGCAGGTCCGCTACGACTGGGGCTGGCCCGCTCCCGTGGCCCTGCTGGTGGTGCTCGGCATCGCCGCGCCGCTGCTGGGCGCGGCGCTGTACGGCGTGGTGATGCGGGGCCTCCGCAACACCTCGGAGGTCACCCGCATCATCGTGCCGGTCAGCGTCATGCTCGGGTTCCTGGCTCTCAGCACGTGGGTGTGGGACCCGACGCCCGACTCGCCGCGGCTGTTCACCAAGTTCTTCGGCGCCGGCCGCACTGTGGGCATCGGCGGCGTCAACGTGAGCTACCACGAGCTCGTGGCGGTCGCGGCGGCCGTGGCCATCGCGGTCGGTCTCCGCTTCCTCTTCTTCCGCACCCGGCACGGCGTCGCCATGCGGGCCGTGGTGGACGACCCGGACCTCCTCGAGCTCAACGCCGGCCGACCGGAGAGGCTGGCTGCCCGGTCGTGGGCGCTCGGGGCCTTCCTGGCGGCGCTGGCCGGCGTGCTGATCACGCCGATCCAGGGGTCGGCGATGAGCGCGAACGCCCTCACGCTGCTGGTCATCGACGCGTTCGCCGCGGCGATGTTCGGCCGGCTCCGCAGCCTGCCACGCACGTTCGTCGGTGCGCTGGTGCTCGGCCTGGCGGGCAGCTACGTGATCGGCTACATGCCGGCCGACCGGTGGACGTGGGTCGGCAACTTCCGGGTGTCGCTTCCGATGATCGTCCTGTTCGCGGTGCTGCTGTTCCTGCCGCAGGACCGACTGCGGGGCGCGGTGATCCAGCGCACCCGTGAGCGCTTCAGGCTGCCGTCCACGCGCAGTGCTGTCGTCGCCGGCGTCCTGCTGGTGGCGGTCGTCTACCTCGCCCGCGAGATCATGGTGCCCACCGCGGTCAACAGCCTGGCGTACGCGATGTGCGCGGCGGTCATCGCCCTGTCGCTCGTGCTGCTCACCGGCTACGCCGGGGAGATCAACCTGGCCGTCATGTCGTTCGGCGCGATCGGTGCCATCGTCGTGTACCACCTGGGCCGGACCGGCAGCGGGCCCGACGGTCGGACCACCCTCTGGGGCTACCTGCTCGCGGCGGTCGTGTGCGCGGCGGTCGGGGCCCTGGTGGCGCTCCCGTCGCTGCGCCTGCGGGGCCTCTACCTGGCGCTGTCGACCATGGCGTTCGGCGTGTTCGTGTCGAACATGGTGCTGCGGGAGATCACCCAGCGCACCCTGCCGCTGGTGCAATGGAAGTTCACGATCTTCCCGAGCGGCAACCTGACCGTGCCCCGGCCAAGGATCGGTCCCGTCGACCTGGCGTCGACACCCACCTTCCTCATGGCCGTCACCGTGCTGTTCTCTGTGCTCGGCGTGGGGCTCGTCGCGCTCCGGCACAGCAGCTACGGACGCCGCCTCACGGCCATGCGGGACAGCCCGGCCGCGTCGGCCACGCTCGGCCAGAACCTGCTGTCGCTCAAGCTCTCGGTGTTCATGCTGTCCGCGGCCATCGCCGGGGTCGGCGGTGCCCTCCTCACCGCCCAGCTCGGCTCGGCGAACATGGACCGCTACGACATCTTCCTGAGCCTCACGTTGCTGATGCTCACGGTGGTGGGCGGCATCGGCTATGTGAGCGGGGCGCTCATGGGCGGTCTGCTCTTCGGCGTGATGTTCGTCGCTCTACAGGACACGTTCGACAAGCTCGCGGTCGATCTGGCGAGCCTGTCGGGCGTCTTCGAGTTCCTCGGGCAGTTCACCACCGTGCTCCCGGCGCTGATCGGGGTGAGCATGGCCCGGAACCCGTCGGGGGCCGTGAGCGAGATCGTGACGAGGTTCGCGCCGCTTCGGCGGGTGCGGCCCGTCCTGGCCGGAGGGCTGGCGGTGGAGGCGGTCGCCTACCTGCTGGCTGCGCAGGGCACGATCAGCAACTGGTGGTTCCTGGTCATCACCGGTGCGGTGATCGTGGCGATGCCGGCGGCGGGCCGGGCGCTGGCGCCCGAGGCGTTCGAGGCGGAGGAGGCGGTCGGGCCCGCACCGCCCGCGGCGGCGCCGCGTCCGGACGACCTGCCGCTGGAGCTGGTGGGGGTCGCCCGCCCCTACACGGCCGGCGACCGCACCATGCTCGACCGAGAGCTCGACCTGCCCAACGGAGCGAGCAGGTGAGCCGCCTGGCGGTGAGCGAGGTGAGCGTGCGCTTCGGCGGCACGGCGGCGCTCGACGCCACGTCGCTGGTCGCCGAGCCCGGTGCGGTCACCGGCCTGATCGGCCCCAACGGCGCCGGCAAGACCACGATGTTCAACGTGATCACCGGCCTGCTCGCCCCGGACGCCGGGCGGGTGGAGCTGGATGGCCGCGAGATCACGGGTGCGCCGCCCCACCGGCGGGCCCGGCTGGGTCTGGCCCGCACGTTCCAGCGACTCGAGCTGTTCACCTCGTTGACGGTCCGGGACAACGTCCGGGTGGGCGGCGACATCCGCAACGGCTGGGGGCTGCCCGGTAGCGGTCGCCGGGGGCGGGCCATCGACGTCGAGGCCGAGAGCGAGCGCGTGCTCGACCTGTGCGGGCTGGCGCCGATCGCCGACCGCGAGGTGAGCGAGGTGCCGACCGGGCAGGCCCGGGTGGTGGAGCTGGCGCGTGCGCTCATGACGAGGCCCCGCGTGCTGCTCCTCGACGAGCCCGCCGCCGGCCAGACCGAGGCCGAGACGGCCGCGTTCGGCCGGCTGCTCCGGCGCCTCGCCGACGACGGCCTCACCGTGTGCCTGGTCGAGCACGACATGAACCTGGTGATGGACGTGTGCGAGATGATCCACGTGCTCGACTACGGGCGCACCATCGCCACGGGGACCCCGCACGACATCCGTGGCGACCCGGCGGTCGTCGAGGCCTACCTTGGTACGCCGGAGGGTGTGGGATGAGCGACACCGTGGTCGGGCGTGAGGCGGTCGAGCGTGGGGTGGTCGGGCGTGAGGCGCCGCCGGTGCTCGAGCTCGCGGGCATCCACGCCGCCTACGGGGGCATCGAGGTGCTCCACGGGGTCGACCTGGCCGTGCCCGAGGGCGCGGTGGTCGCGCTCCTGGGCGCCAACGGGGCCGGGAAGTCCACCACCGTGAAGGTCGCCGCCGGGCTGCTGCCACCGACCGCCGGCCGGGTCGTGATCGGCGGCGCGGACGTCACCGGTGCCTCGTGCAACGACCTCGCCCGCATCGGTGTGTGCACGATCCCGGAGGGGAGGGGCATCTTCCCCAACCTCACCGTGCGGGAGAACCTGTGGATGGCCACCCAGGTGGCCGGCTCCCTCGGCCAGGTCGAGCAGGTGGCCTACACGCGCTTCCCGCGCCTGGGGGAGCGGCGCTCGCAGCTCGCCGGGACGCTGTCGGGGGGCGAGCAGCAGATGCTCGCCATGGCCCGGGCGCTGGCCACCGATCCGGCGCTGGTGCTCTTCGACGAGCTGTCGCTGGGGCTCGCCCCGATCGTGGTGCAACAGCTCTACGACATCGTCGGCCAGATCGTCAGCGAGGGCGTGTCGATCCTGGTCGTCGAGCAGTTCGCCCGGGCGGTGCTCGGCATCGCCGACCGGGCGGCGATCATGGTGAACGGCAGGATCGCCCGGGTCGGTGCGCCCGGCGAGATCGAGGCCGAGCTCTCCTCGGCCTACCTTGGCGCCAGCGACGGCGACCGGCGCGTGTGAGGGGGACAACATGAACGACCGGATCGAACGCCTCAAGAACGACGCCGCGGGGCTGAACGTGTCGTCGTCGGGGCGGCGCGACGGCCTGTACCAGGCGGTCGGGGCGGTCTGCATGGTGGCGGGCGTGGTGATCGCATTCGTCGCCTACCAGATCTCGCTGTACGAGGACGAATCCATCGAGGTCCAGTCGCTGATCATCCTGGCGATCACGATGCTCGCGCTGGCGGTCGCCGGTGCCGCCGTCTTCGTCCGCTACTCGCTGGCCCGCTTCCTGCGGTTCTGGCTGCTGCGCCAGCTCGTCGAGGGCCAGGACCACATCGACCAGCTGGTCGGGGCGCTGGCCCCCGAGCGGGCGACCGGTCCCGCCAAGTCCGTCGAGGCCGCGGCCGTGGAGCAGCCGGTCGGCGAGGGCGCCGGCACCGAGCGCGTCGAGGCCTGACCCGTGCAAGGCGCCGCCACCGCCGCGCACCACCGCGGCGTCCACCTGCCCGACCTGCTGGTCACCGCGCTGTCACGGAACCCCGATGCGCCCGCCCTGCACCTCGGCGACGAGGTGCTGACCGCCCGCCGGGTCGCGGAGGAGATCAGCAGGTACGTCCAGGCGCTGGAGGCGACCGGGCTCGGCCGGGGGAGTCCGGTCGCCGTCCTCGCCCTGAACCGTCCGGAAGTGCTGTTCAACATGGGCGCCGGCATGCTGGTCGGCTGCCGCACGACCCCGCTGCACCCCCTCGGATCGCTCGACGACCACGCCTACGTCCTCGAGGATGCGGGTGTCGAGACGCTGGTCTACGACCCCGACTTCTTCGGCGAGCGGGCCGCGGCGCTGGCCGAGCGGGTTCCGGGCCTGAAGAACCTGCTGGCCTTCGGGCCCGGGGGGCGTGACCACGGCGCCGAGGACTACATCGCGCTGGCGTCCACCTTCGAGCCGCAGCCCCTCGTCGCACCCGAGGTCGACGGCGAGGACGTGCCCGGCCTGGCCTACACCGGGGGCACGACCGGCACGCCGAAGGGGGTGATGGGCAGCTACCGGTCGGGCGCGGCGATGACGCAGATCCAGTTGAGCGACTGGGAGTGGCCGCACGAGCCCCGGTTCCTCATGTGCACCCCGCTCAGCCACGCGGGGGCGGCCTTCTTCATCCCGGTGCTGCTGCTCGGGGGCTCGCTGGTGGTGGTGCCCTACTTCGACCCCGGCCTGGTGCTGAAGACCATCGAGGAGCAGCGCATCACCGCCACGATGCTGGTGCCCACGATGCTCTACATGCTGATGGACCACCCGGACTGGGCGACGCGGGATCTCTCCAGCCTCGAGACCGTGTACTACGGGGCGGCGGCGATGTCGCCCACCCGGCTGGCCGAGGCCATCGACCGCCTCGGCCCGATCTTCTTCCAGTTCTACGGCCAGGCCGAGTGCCCGATGACCATCTGCGTGCTGCGCCGGGACGAGCACGACGTCGGGCGCCCCGACCGGCTGGCGAGCTGCGGCCGCCCCGTCCCCTGGGTGCACGTGAAGCTCCTGGGCGACGACGGTCGCGAGGTGCCCCGCGGCGAGCCCGGCGAGATCTGCGTGCGGGGCCCGCTGGTCATGCAGGGCTACTGGAACAAGCCCCAGCAGACCGCCGAGGCGCTGGACGGCGGCTGGCTGCACACCGGCGACATCGCCCGCGAGGACGACGAGGGCTACCTGACGATCGTCGACCGCAAGAAGGACATGATCGTCACCGGCGGCTTCAACGTGTTCCCCCGCGAGATCGAGGACGTCGTCTCGGCGCACCCCTCGGTGGCCGCGGTGGCGGTCATCGGCGTGCCCGACGACCGGTGGGGCGAGGCGGTGAAGGCCGTGGTGGTCCCCCGCCCCGGCGCCGAGGTCGACACCGACGAGCTCATCGACCTGGTGAAGCAGGCCAAGGGCTCGGTCCAGGCACCGAAATCGGTGGACGTCGTCGACGAGATCCCCGTCAGCCCGCTCGGGAAGGCCGACAAGAAGGCACTGCGTGCCCGCTACCTGTAGCGCTACTTGTAGCGGTAGGTGATGCGGCCGCGGTTCAGGTCGTAGGCCGACACCTCGACCTGCACGCGGTCGCCCGGGAGGATGCGGATGCGGTGCTTGCGCATCTTCCCGCTGAGGTGCCCCAGCACTTCGTGTCCGTTGTCGAGCGTGATGCGGAAGCTGCCACCCTTGAGTGCTTCCTGGGTGACCCCTTCCAGCACGAAGGCATCTTCCTTGGTCTTCGGCAAAGCGCGTTCCCTCTCGTCGAGTGCCTGTCCACCTTAGGGAACTCG
>JBKHJZ010000113.1:0-10898 GCA_046537875.1 Acidimicrobiia bacterium
CGAGAGGCCGTTCGACGAGCGCCGGATCGATGAGCTCGACCACGGAGAGGGTCGCCATGGCAGTCCGCCGGAGAGTGCGCGATGGGGCGAAGGCGGGTCACCCGGAGCTCGATGGCACCGTGGCTCCCGGCTTCGAGCCGGTGCGCGACGCGTTCGTCGACAACTTCGCTCGACGGGGAGAGGTGGGCGGGGCCGTGTGCGCGGTCGTCGGCGGCGAGGTGGTCGTCGATCTCTGGGGTGGGGTCCGGGACCGGGCGACCGACGCACCCTGGTCTGGCGACACGATGACCCTGGTGCACTCGACCACCAAGGGGTTGTCGGCCATGGTGCTGGCGCTGCTGCACTCCCGCCGAGCTCTGGACTATGACGAGCGGGTTGCCACCTACTGGCCCGAGTTCGCCCGAGCCGGCAAGGAGGACATCACCGTCCGCCAGCTCCTGGCGCACCAGGCCGGGCTCTTCGCCTTCGACGAGCGGGTGGATCGTGACGTGGTGGCGGACCTGGACCGCCTGGCAGGGGTGATGGAGCGCCAGCGGCCCATCTGGCCGCCCGGAGAGCGTCAGGCGTACCACGCGATCACGCTCGGCTTCTACGAGAACGAGCTGGTACGACGTATCGATCCCGGGCACCGCACCATCGGCCGCGTGCTGCACGAGGACATCGCGACACCGCTGGGGGTCGGGGACGAGGTCTACATCGGGACCCCGGCCTCGGTGCCCGACGAGCGGCTGGCCGCCCTGACCCCGCCTTCCACGACGAGTGCTTCCGCGGACCCGCGAAGTTCTCGCTCGGCTTCATGAAGCCCAGCGAGTCCATGGACTTCGGCTCCGACGCTGCGTTCGGAGCGCCGGGGGCCGGGGGATCGATGGGACTCGCTGACCCGGCGCTGGGCCTCGGCTACGGCTACGTGACCGACAAGATGGGCATGAGGCTCGAAGGCGACCCCCGTGACGTGGCCCTGCGCCGCGCCCTGACCCTGGTCCTCGCAGCCGTGTGAGGAGGCCGGCAACCAGCAGAAGCCCGGTGGGCGCCAACCTGAGCGGCCTACCGTCTGCGGGTCGCGATCCAGACGACGGAACCGGTCGCCAGCAGGGCCGCCCCACCCAGGACGGCGACGAGCGGCAGCGTCACCGCGAGCACCGCGCACATCGCGACACCGAGGCCCGCGAGCCACCGGGGCCAGCGGCGCTCCCCGCCGGACAGCGTCCACGCGGAGGCGTTCGCCAGGCCGTAGTAGGTGAGCACGGCGAAGGAGCTGAACCCGATCGCCTCCCGCAGGTCCGCGACGGCGACGACCGCGCACACGATGGCGGCCGCCGCCACCTCGGCGCGGTGCGGGGTCCGGAACCGTGGGTGCACCGCGCCGAGCACGCGGGGCAGCTCACGGCGTCGGGCCATCGACAGCGCCGTACGGCTGATGCCGGCCAGCAACGACAGCAGCACCCCGGCCGCCGCCACGGCCGCACCCACCCGGACGACGGGAGCGACCGCAGACCAGTCGCCGGCCTCGACGGCATCGGCCAGGGGCGCCGGCGACCCCGCGAGCGCGACCGGCCCGATGGCCAGCAACGCCGACCCGAGCACCACGGCGTAGACGATCACCACGATGCCGAGGGCGAGCGGGATCGCCCGGGGGATCGTCACCTCGGGTTGCTCGACCTCCTCCCCCAGGGTGGCGAGGCGGGCGTAACCGGCGAACGCGAAGAACAGCAGGCCGCCCGAGCGCAACACGCCCCACACCCCGCCCGGCAGGTCACCCGTGAGGTTCCCGGCATCGGGCTCGGTGCCGAGGATGACCGCGGCCACGATGGCGGCGAGCGACGCGAGCACGACGATGACGATCACGCGGGTGAGCAGCGCGGTCTTCTGCACCCCGAGGTAGTTGACCGCGGTCAGCGCCACCACGGCCGCGATGCCGATCGGGCGGGCCAGGGCGTCGGCGACGTACGACCCGAACGTCAGGGCCATCGCCGAGAGGCTGGCGGTCTTGCCGACGACGAAGCTCCAGCCGGCGAGGAAGCCCCAGTACTCGCCGAGCCGGCGGCGGGCGTAGACGTAGGTTCCTCCCGACTCGGGATGCAGCGCTGCCAACTGAGCCGACGATGTGGCGTTCGCATACGCCACCACGCTCGCCAGCACCAGACCGATCAGGAGCCACGAGCCGGCGGCCGCCGCGGCCGGCGCCGGCGCGGCGAAGATCCCGGCGCCGAGCATGGCTCCGAGCCCGATCACCACCGCGTCGGTGAGCGAGAGCCGGCGGGCCAGCTGATCGCTTGGGCTCGCCATGAGACCTCCGTACTCGGCCTGTCGGCTGAGGAAGCCGGTCGGCGGGTCGCGGCACTCGGCCGCGCATCGGCCGGGGATCAGGTGCCGGCGGGCTGGAACAGCTCGATGACGTTGCCGGAGGGGTCCTCGAGCAGGATCTGGGATCCTCCCGGGCCGGTGACCACCTCGTTGCGGAACGTGAGTCCGGCCTCGCCGAGGCGGGCGATCTCGGCATCGAGGTCGTCCACCACGAAGTGGACGCGGTTCCACCCTCCCGGGCCCGGCGTCTCGCCGTCGGGCATCGGTCGTCCGGCGGAGCTGGCCGGGCCGCTGAGCAGCAGCCGCAGGCTCCCGCGGGTGACGTCGGCGAACGCCGGCGCCGCGCTGGTGCGGAGCTCGAAGCCGAGGTGCTTCGTGTAGAAGTCGATCGACGCCTGGACGTCGTGGACCATGTAGCGGACGTTCACCATCTGGCCCGGTTCGCTGGTCATGGCTCCTCCTACGAGGTCGTCGGGACTGGGTCGGCTGGATCGGTCAGGGCGGTGAGCAGGAACCCGATGCGGGTCCCCAGCTCGGCGGCCGTCTGCCGGAAGGCTGGGTAGCTCGCCTCCTCGTCGCCGTCGGCGTAACCCGCAGCAGGGTCGGGGAGGCTCCAGTGGACGGCCTCGGGCCGGCCGGGGAACTCCGGGCAGACCTCGCGGACCCGGTCGCACAGGGTGATCACCAGGTCGAAGCGCTCCCGGGCGAACACGCTCAGGTGCTTCGAGCGCCGGCCGGCGAGGTCGATGCCGTGCTCGTCCCGCATCACCCGGACGGCGTTGGGGTGCAGGGGTTTGGGATGGCTGCCCGCGCTGTACGCCTCGACCAGCCCGCCGGAGCGGGTTCGGGCGAGTGCTTCGGCCATCTGCGAGCGCGCGCTGTTGCCGGTGCACAGGAACAGCACCCGTGCGCCCGTGGTCACCCGGTGCGCCGGCTCGGTGGGCGGTGGGACGAGCCGAAGACCCGGGTGCAGCGCTGCGCCGGTGGCGGCCAGCAGCGACCGGACCCGGGTGAGGTCCACGGTGTAGTAGGTGTCGCGACCGTCGGCCGAGCTCCGCCGGGCCGAGACCAGGTGGGTCTCCCGCAGCTTGCCGAGGTGGTAGGACACCAGGTTCTGGGGCTGATCGAGCAGGGCGGTCAGCTCGTGCACCCTCCGGTCGCTGCGGCCGAGCTCGCGCAGGAGCCGCCAGCGCATCTCGTGCCCCGCGAGCTGCACGAACGCCGGCGGCGGCAGGTCTTCCTGGTTCGGTGCCGTGGCCACGGCGAGGACGCTACATCAATCTGGTTCGATAGATCAAGTCAGACTGATAGAAATAGGGCATGTGACCCGGCGGGGTTGCCCAGCCGGGCCCCGGGGCGCGCTCCAGAGGAGGGCCGTGCTCCAGGAAGCGCAGACCGAGACGCCCGTGTGGGCGGACCCGGGCGGAGTCGCTTGACCTTCGAGCCGGGTCGAAGGTCTAGCGTCGCCGCATGGGCAGCTACACGATCGGGCAGGTCGCCGAGCGCAGCGGGTTCTCGGCCTCTGCGCTGCGCTTCTACGAGCAGTACGGGCTGCTGACGCCCGTGGACCGGACCGAGGCCGGCTACCGGTTGTACGACGATGCCTCGCTCGCGCGGCTCAGGTTCATCGCCCGGGCGAAGGACCTGGGCTGCACGCTCGAGGAGGTCGCCGAGCTGGCCGAGCTGTGGGAGCGCGAGGACTGCCGGCCAGTGCAGGCCAGGCTCCACGAGCTGGTGACGACCAAGCTCGACGAGGGGCGGCGGCGTAGCGCCGAGCTGCTCCGGCTGACCGCGCAGTTGCAGACGGCCGCTGCGCATCTGGGCGGCGAGCCCGTCGACGGGCCGTGCGGTGACGGGTGCGCCTGCCTGCGCGACCGGAGCGGGTCGGAGCCGACCGGGGGCGGTGCCGGGACGTCGGTCCCGGTGGTGTTGGGTGAACGAGCCGACCCGGCCATCGCCTGCACGTTGCCGGCGGAGCAGGTGCCGGGGCGGGCCGAGGCGTGGCAGCGGCTCACCGGGTTCGTCACCGACCGCCGACCGCTGGGGGACGGCGCCGGGCTGCGGCTGGCGCTCGACCCCGCGGTCCCGCTCGACGAGCTCGCACGGCTGGTGGTGGCCGAGCAGGGGTGCTGTGCGTTCTTCGCCTTCGCCATCACCGTCGACGACCGGGGCATCGGGCTCGAGGTCCGCGCGCCCGCCGACGCCGCCGACCTCGTCACCGCGATGTTCGGCGCCACCGCCTGAGCGCCGGCCGGTGCTCCGGTCACGGCGGCCCGTCCGTAGGTTGAGGCCATGACGGTCTCGCGGTCACTGGCTCTGTTCGTGCTCGCCGCCCTCGCCGAGATCGGTGGGGCCTGGCTCGTCTGGCAGGGCGTGCGCGAGCACCGGGGCCTGCTGTGGGTGGGCGCCGGTGTCGCCGCCCTGGGCGCCTACGGGTTCGTCGCCACCCTTCAGCCCGACAACAACTTCGGGCGCATCCTGGCGGCCTACGGGGGCATCTTCGTCGCCGGGTCCCTGACGTGGGGGGTCGTCATGGACGGGTTTCGTCCCGACCGCTTCGACCTCATCGGCGCCGGGATCTGCCTCGCCGGCGTGGCGGTGATCATGTACGCGCCCCGCTGATCGGGACGATCCCTCGAGCCCGGCACCCCGGGCAACCGCTGGAAGCCGCCGGGGACCGGGATGTTATGGTGAAAAAGTTACCGACGTAGCAAAAACGTCGGTCGACCGACACCGGCGGCGAGACTCGGGGGGCCAGCAGAGCCGTGATGAGTCGATGAAGAAGGTCACGAGGATCTGGCGGCTGCACCCGGTGCTGTTCAGCATCGCGGGGCTGATGCTGGTCGGCGTGCTGGGCGCGAGCTGGGCTGCCGCCGAGATGTTGCGGGTCGAGTCGGTGACCGTCGACTGGGACGTGCCCGACGCACCGCGCCTGGTGGCGAGCGGCCCGGGCCAGACCGTGTACCGGATCGACCCGTCGCGCTCGACCGCGTCCTACGAGGTGAAGGAGGAGCTCGCCGGGGTCGACGGCACGGCGGTCGGCGAGACGCGGGGCATCGCCGGGGACATCCTGCTCGACGTCAGCGAGCCGGCGAACAGCCAGGTGGGCGAGATCCTGGTCAACGTCGAGCAGCTCACCTCCGACGAGTCCCTGCGCGACAAGCGCCTGCGGGTCGACTACCTCGACTCCCACGAGCATCCCCTGGCCCGCTACCGCACCACCGAGATCCGGGGCCTCCCCGACCGGGTGGAGGACGGCGTGGACTACGACATCGAGCTCAGCGGCGAGCTCACCGTGAAGGAGACGACCAAGTCCACCGATGTCTCGGCCACGGTTCGTCGCGAGGACAGTGAGCTCCACATCGACGCGACCGCGGAGATCCTGCTCTCCGACTTCGACGTGGGACCGATCAGCGTGATCGGCCTCGTCTCCACCGGGAACGACGCGAAGCTTCGCTTCGACCTCGTCGCGCCGGAGGCCGGCGAGCTCCAGATCGAGGAGCAGGAGGCCGAGCTGGCCGACTTCGCCCGGGCGAGCGGTGACGACCCCCGGTTCTCCGAGACGGTGCAGCCGGTGCTCGAGGAGGGGTGCGCGTCGTGCCACGAGCCGGGCGGGTCCGGGTCCGGTGAGTGGGAGCTGGCGACGGCCGGCGACGCCGCGGAGATCGCCTCGGGCATCGGGCTGGTGACCGAGACGGGCTACATGCCGCCGTGGCTGGCCTCCGACAAGGGCGTGGCGCTCAAGCACTCACTGCGGCTGACCAACGAGCAGGAGCAGGCGATCGAGGAGTGGGTCGCGGCCGGCGGGCCGCTCGACGTGGACCCCGCCACGCGCATCGAGGCGGTGGACGAGGCCAGCCCGCAGATACGGGACGATCTCGAGCTGCGCCTGCCCGAGCCCTACACGGGCACGGTCGAAAAGGAGAACGACTACCGCTGCTTCACGCTCGACCCCGGGTTGACCGAGCCGGCGGCGATCACCGGCTACGAGTTCCTGCCCGACCAGCTGCCGATCGTCCACCATGCGCTCGTGTACCGGCTGGGTGCGGAGTCGCGTCCCGCGCTCGAGGCCGCCGAGGACCGGGACGACAAGCCGGGCTGGGAGTGCTTCGGCGGCATCAACGTCCGCGGCACGTCGCTGTCCCCGACCGGTCGAGGCGGCGGCAACGATCTCGTGATGGGGTGGGCGCCGGGTCAGCCGCCGAGCCTGTTCCCCGACGGCACCGCGATCCAGCTCGATGCCGGCGACGTGTTCGTGATCCAGGTCCACTACCACATCAGCGAGGAGCCGCCGCCCGACCAGTCGGCCCTCGCGCTGCAGCTGGCGGACGGCGATCCCGCGGAGCTCGACGACATCCGGGTCACCACCTACCTCGCCCCTGCGGAGATCCCCTGCGAGGAGGGGGCGACCGCGCCGCGGTGCGACCGCGACGTCGAGCTGGAGGTGCTCGCCGAGAAGTACGGGCCCGTGGGACCCGGCATCGCCAACGGGATCCACGCGCTGTGCGGCACCACCCCGGAGGAGCTCGCCCACCTCGAGGACGGCGTCGCCCGCGCGTCGTGCGACCACCGGGTGCGGTCGGCGGGCGCAGGACCCGTGCTCGCGGTGCTCGGGCACATGCACGAGATCGGCAAGTCGTACCGCATGACGCTCAACCCGGGCACGCCCGAGGAGACGGTGCTGCTCGACATCCCGCGGTGGGACTTCGACTGGCAGTTCAACTACGCCCTCGACGAGGAGGTGGTGCTCGAGCCGGGCGACACCATCCGGGTCGAGTGCAGCTGGGACCGCGCCCTCGTCGAGGAGGGTGAGGAGCCGCACTACGTCACGTGGGCCGAGGGCACCGAGGACGAGATGTGCTTCTCGACGGTCGCCACACGCATCACCGACGAATGACCCTGGCGCGGCGCGCGTCCCGGCTGGCGGTCGCCGCGGCCGCAGTGGCGGGCGTCGCGCTCGGGGGCGCCACGCCGAGCGGCGCGCACAACAGCCGCACCGCGTTCACCGGCGTCTTCGGGCCCTACGACGTGGTGGGAACCGTCCGCTACGTGCACGAGGCGTCGGTCCACGGGGTGACGCTCGACCTGAACGTGCGCACCGAGGGCTCGCGGCGCCCCGTCGAGCGTGCGGCGGTGCTCGTCGAGGGCCACGCCGGGGAACGCACCGTCGGGCCCCTCGACGCCGAGCGCTACGGCAGCACCTACCGCGTCGTGCTCCCCGGCGGCGACGTCGAGCACTGGGAGATCGAGACCTCCATCGACGGACCGCCGGGCCCGGCCACGTTCACCAGGACGGTCCCGGGTCCCGTCGAGCTGCGCGACATCACCGACGCCGGCTCGGGTCACGGCGACGGGGCGGGCGGCCTGTGGACCGCGACGACCGTCGGCGCCCTGGTCCTGGTGGGCGCCGGCGGCCTCACGCGCTGGTGGCGGCCCGTCATGCGGGCGTCGGGTCTCGTGCTGCTGGTGGCCTGCGGTGCTGCGCTCGTCGGGTCGTGGTCGGATGCGACGGCGCCGACCGCGGCCAAGGTGCTGGCCCTGCTCGCCCCGCTCGTCGCCGCCGGGCTGCTCGTCGCCGGGCTGGTGACGACGCGTGATCGCCGCGACGAGTCGCTCCTGCTCGTGTTCGCCGGCGCAGCGGGCCTGGCCGTGCTGTTCGGGTGGATGAACCGGTCGTTCCTCGCCGGCGATGTCTCCTCCACGCTCCCGCCGACGCTCGCCCGCACGTGCGTGGCGCTCGCGTTGGCGACCGGGGGCGGGCTCGCGCTGCTGGTGATGGCCTGCCACCGCGACAAGCTGAGGGCCCTGGTCCCGCTCGGCGGCCGCTGAGACGGCCTCGACGCCGGAACCTGCCGTCAGCCGTCGGTGGCCGGTGTCAGCCGCCGAGGAGGATGGCGAGACCGCCGACGGTGTAGGCGATCATCACGGCCAGCATCGGGTACTGGGTGCGTTCGGCGAGCCGTCGCGGCCACAGCTCGACGGAGCGGTCGTGGGCCGAGACGACCGCGGCGACGTGACCCACCACGATGGCCGCCACCTGGACGTACGCGATCGTCGCGGTCGACACGGCGCGGTAGTCGATGGTGTTGTCCGCGGTGCCGAAGAGGTTCCACGCGCGGCCGTAGGGGTCGGAGGCGAGAGCCAGGGCGCCCTGACCCTCGAACACGAGCAGCGAGAAGTAGTGGGCCACCGCGTAGGCGAACACGATGGGGACGAGCGAGGCCACGAACGCGAGCGACGTCTCGGTGATCGACCGGTCGCCGATGCGCGCGGCGGCACGCACCGCGAACTGGTAGGCGAGCCAGACGATCCCGATCACCCAGACCAGCCCCACGGTGTTGAGCGCCGTGAGCTGCCAGTCGGTCCGGCCCCCGATGACGTCCAGCCAGAACTCGGTGCGCCCGAGGCCGTCGAAGGTGGTCGAGCCGAGGGCGACGACGATGACACCCGTGACCGCCGGGGTGGCCTCCACGTGGGCGAGCCCGCTGAGCGGTGGGCGCAGCCGCAGCGTGCCGCGCTCGTCGCGGGACAGCGGCGCGATGTGGGCGAGAAGCCCGAACAGCACGGTGAAGCCCTCGCCGTGGCGCAGCCACCCCCGCCCCCACCGCGCCGTGGCCCCCAGCACGACGGCGCTGTAGGCAACGAGCCACGCGGCCACGGCGCGGGGGCGGGACGGCTCGACGTAGGCAAGCTCCAGCCACACGAAGCTGAACAGCAGCACCGGCGCGGTCCACGACGGGCCGGCCGGGTCGTCGCGGCGCGGCCCCGCCGTCGTGCGGACGCGCGCCCGGGCCCAGCCGGCGAGCGCCGCCAGCGTGTCGAACGGGTTGAGGACCCTCCAGACGTCGCCGAGCACCACCGAGGCGATCGGGATGCCGACCCAGAACACGACGTACACCGCCACCGGCGCGAGGTTGTCGGGGGTGCTGTCGACGCCCCAGATCGCAGCGCTGAGCACGACGAGGAACGCGCCCAGGCCGGCGGCCCGCGCGACCACGGCGAGCGGCCCCGCGGCGCGCTGGATCGCCTCGGGCAGCCGGCGACCCTCGGCGGCGGCGGCGAGCCGGGGGCGGGGCCACAGGGCGCGCAGCGCGACGAACGACACCAGGAGGGCGATGGCCGCCCCGTTGGTGAACAGCCACAGGGGCAGCGGGAGGTCGGTGCGTCCGCCGACGCCGTGCGCGGCGGCGGGCGAGGCGTCGAGGACGACCGCAGCGACGATGCCGGCGACGGCGATGGCGGCCGCGCCGCCCGCGCGCACCGCGCGTCGTTTCGACCGGGGCACTAGCTGACCTCGAGCTCGGCGATCTGGAGGCCGGACTCCTCGAGCTCGACCTCGAAGATCCCGGGGATGTCGGCGGTGAACGTGAGCTCGGCCGGCTGGTCGGGCGACACGGGTTGCGCGAGGTCGTAGCCGTGGACGTGGACCTCCTCGGGCGTGTCGGCACGGACCCGCAGCGTGAAGGTCTCCCCCACGTCCACGCTCAGGCGCTGGACACCGCCCACGACCGCCCCGTTCTCCACGACGATCTCCTCTGCCTGGTCGTCCGGTGGCGCGGTCGTGGTGGTGGTCGACGTGCCCTGGCCGGTGGTGGTGCTCGTCGGCGAGCCGGGGGGCGCGCCGGATGCGTCGGCACCCCCGTCGCCGTCGTCGCCGCACGCCGCTGCGCCGAGCAGGGCGATCACGAGCATCCCGGCCCCGCATCGCCGCGCCGCCTTCCCTCTCACGCCTCTCGCACCTCCCTCTGGCGGCTCGCGCGCATGGGACGCGCAGCTGCCGTCGATGGACCATCTCGCGGGTCGCCCGCCACGGGTGTGGAGCTCGTGGCCGCCAGCGTTGTCCCACGGATCAGGCTAGTGGGCGGTGCTGCGGGGACCCGGGGGCGACGGCGCTGCCCGCGCCGCGGGCCCGCGACGGCGCCGGTCAGGCGCCGACGTAGCCCGCGAGGTGCTCGCCGGTGAGGGTGGAGCGGGCGGCGACGAGGTCGGCGGGTGTGCCCTCGAAGACGATCCGCCCGCCGTCGTGGCCGGCGCCGGGGCCGAGGTCGATGATCCAGTCGGCGTGCGCCATGACCGCCAGGTGGTGCTCGACGACGATGACCGATGTGCCGGCGTCGACGAGCCGGTCGAGCAGGCCGAGCAGCTGCTCGACGTCGGCGAGGTGGAGGCCGGTGGTCGGCTCGTCGAGGACGTACACGCCGCCCTTCTCGGCCATGTGGGTGGCCAGCTTCAGCCGTTGCCGCTCGCCGCCGGACAGCGTCGTGAGCGGCTGGCCGAGGGCGAGGTAGCCGAGCCCCACGTCGGCCATCCGCCGCAGGATCCTGTGGGCCGCCGGCGTCCGCGCCTCGCCGTCGCCGAAGAACCCCTCGGCCTCGGCCACCGACATGGCCAGCACCTCGCTGATGTCGCGGCCGCCGAGGTGGTACTCGAGCACCGGCGCCTGGAACCGCTTGCCCTCGCACTCCTCGCAGGTGGTGGTGACCCCGTCCATCATCCCCAGGTCGGTGTAGATGACGCCGGCGCCGTTGCAGACGGGGCAGGCGCCCTCGGAGTTGGCGCTGAACAATGCCGGCTTCACGCCGTTGGCCTTCGCG
>JBKHJZ010000114.1:0-10740 GCA_046537875.1 Acidimicrobiia bacterium
AGGCGCCGAGCGGCGGGCCCTCCACCCCGCAGAACCAGCCCTCCGACCGCTCGATGTGGCGCGGCTCCCGCCGGGGTTCCGGCCCGGGCCCCGGCCCGACCTCGGGCCTCACCGGAACCTCCTCGGCCACCGCCACCCCGACCGGCCCGCCGGGCGTGACCGGCACCGGGTTGCGGACCAGTGCGGCCCCGATCAGCCCGCCCACGACGGCCAGCCCGGCCGTGATCTGCATCGCCGTGGTGAAGCCGTCGCTGAAGACCCCCGGATCGCGGTAGGCATCGCCGGTGATGCCGGCCAGCACCGGCAACGCGGCCACGGCCGCGAGCTGCGCTGCCCGCGCCACGGTGGTGTTGACCCCCGAGGCGATGCCCGCGTAGCGATCCTCGACCGACCCGAGGGCCGTGGCGGTGAGGGGTGCCACCGTGGCGGCCAGGCCCAGACCCATCACGATGACGGCCGGCAGCACGGACGTGAGGTAGTCGTCACCGGCATCGATGGAGGCCAGGAGCAGGACGCCGACGGCCAGCACGAGCGGCCCTGCGCTCATCTGCAGCCGGGGGCCGATGCGGTGCGCCAGGGCACCGGAGCGGGACGACAGCGCCAGCATCAGCAGCGTGATCGGCAGCGTCGCCGCCCCGGCCTCGAGCGCCGAGTAGTCGAGCACCTGCTGGAGGTGGACGACGAGCAGGAAGAACACACCGCCGAGCGCCGCGTACACCGCGACGGTCACCAGGTTCGCAGCACTGAACTGGCGCACGGCGAACAGGCCGGTGGGGAGCATCGGGTAGCGCCGGCGCCGCTCGACGACCACGAACGCTGCGACGGCCACGGTGCCGGCCAGGAGCGGCCCCCACACCGCCGCCGCGCCCCACCCGCGCTCGCCGGCAGCGATCAGGCCCCAGCTCCATGCCCCGAGACCGGTCGCCGCCGCCAGCGCCCCGGCCACGTCCACGCCGCGGGGCGCGTCCGGGTCGGACGACTCCGGCACGTGCGGCAGGGCGATCCCGATGAGCAGCGCCGCGATCGGCAGGTTGATCAGGAAGATCCAGCGCCACGAGGCCGCGTCGATCAGCCAGCCGCCGAGGAACGGCCCGATGGCGGCGGCCACCCCCGTGAGGCCCGACCAGGCCCCGATGGCCCGGGCCCGGTCGTCGAGCCGGAAGCTCGCCTCGAGGATGGCGAGGCTGCCCGGGGTGAGGAGCGCGCCGCCGACGCCCTGGACCACCCGGGCCACCACCAGCGCCGGCATGGTCGGTGCGGCTGCGCACGCCGCCGACGCCGCGGTGAACAGGACGACCCCGGCCACGAACGTTCGCCGCCGGCCGACGCGGTCGCCGAGCGACCCCCCGAGCAGGATGAGGGCCGAGAGCGCCACCAGGTAGCCGTTGAGGACCCACTGGAGCCCGCTGACCCCGGCGTCCAGGTCGGCGCCGATGCGGGGCAGCGCCACGGTGACGACCGTCGAGTCGAGGAACGCCATGCCCGAGCCGGCCACGGTGGCGAGCAGGGTCCAGCGCCCCCGCGCGGATGACAGCGCCAGGCCGTCGCCCGCCGGCGCACGGTCGGGGGACCCGTCGCCGGACAGGGCTCAGCCGGCCTCGCCCGAGGCGAGCCGCTCGCAGACGCGCTGCCCGAGCTTCGTGGCCCACAGCCGGACCGGCGAGCCCTCCGGCACGTCGACCTGCACGTAGAACGCCCGATCGCCCACCCGGACGTAGAGCAGGCCGTCCTGGTACACGGCCGCGTCACCCACCCCCGCCACGGGCTCCGGCTGGTCGAGCAGGTCGACCATCCAGCGGTACCAGCCCGCCGCGTCGAACGGCGTGCCGTCGGCCAGGGCATGCCCGGCGTGCACGCCGAAGGACCAGGTCCGGTGGTGGCCGTCCTGGGCGTCGTAGCGCACCCCGAGGTCGTCGTCGGCGTAGGTCAGCGACGGCCCGCCGACCGGGATCCCGGTGAGCGCCACGATCTCGTCGTGGCTGATCAGCGAGTACGGGTCGGGTGCGCCCCGCTCCATCGCCTGCTTGGCGACGTCGATGTCGTGATCGTGGGGCTCGACCGCCTGGATCCCGTGGATCGCGTCGGCGTCCTGGATGACCCCGCGCTCGGCCAACTTCGACCGCGCCGCCTCCGCGGCCTCCCTGAACCGCTCGGAGAAGCCCACAATGGCAGCAGGATACTCCCCGGTCACCTGGGCCGATGTCACTCCATGCGTCCACATCGCTGCTCGGCACCCGCCGGCGACCGGTCAGATCATGACCGCCAGGCTGTCGAGCACCTGCTGGGCCAGCTTCTCGTCGCCACCGACGTTCACGCCGTCCGCGCGCGCTCGGTGGTCCTTGACGCGTCCACCGATGAGGCGCATCAGCCGCGCGCCGGGCAGGGTGATCGTGGTGTCGGGCTCGCCCGCCAGCGCGTCGACCACGCGGGCACGGTCGGCGACGTCCACGTCCACCCGCCGCGACATCGGGCCGGTCAGCTCGAACCGGACCGACGAGCCCGCCGGGGCGGCGGCCCGCTTGCCCACCACGAACCCGAGCAGGTCCACCACCTCGTCCAGCGCGGCCTCGGGGGCGAGCCCCTCCACGTGTCCGGGCCGCCCGACCGCCTCCCGCATGTCCTGCTCGTGCATCCACTGGTCCATCACCCGGATGCGCATGAACCGGCCGTAGGTGTCGCGCCCGGCGGGCGTCCACGACTCGGCCTCGAACTCGGAATCGTCCATGGCGGCGAGCGCCGCGCGGCGCTCGGCGACCACCGCCCGGAAGTCGTCCATCAGCTCGGTTGGCGGGCGGCCGCGGTACGACTCGACCCACAGCTCGTTGATGCGGCCGATGTCGTTGCGGACGTGCGGCAGGTCGTCGGGCAGGTCGACGTCGGGATTGGGCCGCCCGAGCAGCATGGCCTCGGTGCCGAGGCAGTGGCTCAGGTTGTCACGCACGGTCCAGCCGGGGCAGGCGGTGGGCAGGCTCCACTCGTCGTCTGTCAGCCCCTCGGCCAGGGCGAGCAGCGCGTCCCACTCCTCGTCCAGGGCGGCGACGATGCGGGCACGGTCGACCTTGGTCATGTGTCAGAGCACCTCTCGTTGGATGGTCGGCCAGTCGCGGGCCGACAGGTAGGGGGCGAACCGGTCACCGATGGCCGCCCAGTCGGCGTCGGTCTTCGGGCGGCGGATCTCGTACAGGCCGGGGACGTCGAGCCAGCCGCACACGAGGTCCCACAGGTGGAGCGCGGCGGGCCCGCTCGGCGCCTGGCGCACCACCGGGCCGAACAGCGCCCGCTCGCCGGGGAAGATCAGCGTCGGCACGCCGAACCCGCCGAGCGCCCGCACCCGCTCGTGGTCGGCGCGCACCTCGTCGTGCGTGGACGGGTCGTCGGTCGCCGCGGTCACCGCCACCGGATCGAGCCCGGCCTCGGTCAGGACCTGGCGGGCCACGTCGGGGGTGTGCACCTTGCGGCCCTCGTCGTGCAGCGCCCGCCCCGCGGCGGCACACCAGGCGTCGACCTCAGCCTCGCCGTGGCGTCGCCGGAGCCAGGCCCCGATGCGCAGCAACGACCAGCCCCACGACCACGGCCGCTCCCACGGGTGCTTCTTCCCGTCGGCGCGGTTGACCTCCTCCAGGCTGAACCAGCGCCATCCCAGCCCGAGGCCGGTCTGGTCCCGCACGTCGCGCAGCCACAGCGACGCCTGGTACGCCCACGGGCACATCAGGTCGATGTGGACGTCGACGCGGTCCCCGGGACCGCCGGCGCCGTCGGGGTGCCCGGCCGGGGCGGGGGGTGTGCGGTCCTGGTCGTCCGTCACGAGCGTGCCCCCTTCCGCGGCGGATCGTGAACCTTGCCGAACCGTGGCGTGCCGGCACGGTACGGCCGCCCCGACCCGGGGGTCAACGCCGCCGGTGCGGCAGCTGCGCCGCTGCGGGACGCCGCCGGTGCGCCCACCGCGTCGGTCGGAGCTCGGCGACCGGTCGCTCACCGGGCCGCAGCGGCGTCACCCACGGGCGGCGAGCAGCCGATCGGCGAAGTCGGCCAGCGAGCCCGCGTGTGCGTGGTCGTCGTGGGGGCAGAGCCCCAGCGGGTCGACGTGGACCGCCACCATGCCCACACCCAGCGCGCCCGAGGCGTCGTACCAGTGGCTGTCGCCCACGTGGCAGATGCGCTCGGGCGGCAGGCCGAGGCCGCGGGCCGTCGCCAGGAACATGCTGGGATCGGGCTTGCCGACCCCGAGCACCCCCGAGTCGGTGATGTGCTCGACGGGGACCCCCTCGCCGTCGCCCACCTGGGCGAGCTCGTGGCGAGCCAGCAGGTCGGCCACGGTGCCGTCGGCGTTGCTGGTCACCGCCAGCCGCAGTCCCGCCGCGGCCAGCCGGCGCGCCGCGGCCAGCCCGCCGGGCACCCGCTGGAGCCACACGGGCGACGCCAGCACCGGCTCGAGCGCGGCGGCCGCGGCGTCGACGTGCCCGTCGGGGACGCCGACCGCGCGCACGAAGCCGTGCGCGTAGTCGGTGAAGTGCTCCGGCTCCGACAGGCACCGGTCGACCGCCGCCATCGCTCGGTAGTGGCCCTCGAAGAAGCGGCCGCGGTCGTACGGCACCCCCGCCCGATCCAGCGCGTTGGCGACGATGCCGTGGTCGGGCACCACCAGCACCCCGCCGACGTCCAGGCTCACCGCGTCGAACGGTGGCAGCGCGAGCGGTTCGCCCCGCACCGGGGCGGACGGCGCCGTCCCGGGCGGGGCCATGCCCTGTGGCGCCGTCCCGGGTGCCATCGCGGCGGGCGGGTCGGGCGACGAGGGGTGCGGGGGCCGGTCCATGGCCTCACGATCCCGGTCTGGCGGGCGCGCCCGCAAGCCGGGTCGGCGCCGGGGCGCCGGTACGATCGGGTGGGTGAGCGAGGACCGCCTCTACTTCCGCCAGCTGCTCGCCGGGCGCGACGTCGCCCGGACCGACCCCATCGCCCGCCAGATGGTGAACTTCGTGTACCTCGTGGGCGACCGTGCCACGGGCGAGGCCCTGGTGGTCGACCCGGCGTACGACATCCGGGGGATCCTCGACGTGGCGGCAGCCGACGGCATGCGGGTCACCGGGGCGCTGGCCACCCACTACCACCCCGACCACGTGGGCGGCGACATGATGGGCTACCGGATCAGCGGTGTCCGCGAGCTGCTCACGCTGAACCCGGCGCCGATCCACGTGCAGGCCGACGAGTCGCCGTGGGTCGAGCGGGTGACGGGCGCCGAGGACAGCGACCTCGTGCGCCACCGCAGCGGCGACGTTGTCGAGGTGGGCGACATCCGCATCGAGCTGATCCACACCCCGGGGCACACGCCGGGCAGCCAGTGCTTCTACGTGGACGGGCGCTACCTGGTGTCGGGCGACACGTTGTTCCTCGAGGGCTGCGGCCGCACCGACCTGCCCGGCGGCGACCCCGCCCAGCTCTACGAGAGCCTCACCCAGAAGCTGGCCAAGGTGCCCGACACGGCCGTGCTCTTCCCCGGCCACCTCTACTCGGCGGAGCCGTCGGCGACGATGGGCGAGACGCGACGGTGGAACTTCGTGTTCAAGCCGAAGACCGAGGCCGACTGGCTGGCCACCTTCGGCGGCTGAGGGAATCTCGCGGCGCCACGCCTGGGCGCTGGCCGACCGGCGTCAGCGCCGGCGGGCCAGCAGCGCGGCGCCACGCGGGGACAGCCGGTAACCGACCTCCAGGCTCTCGGTCAGCCCCAGCTCCTTCAGCTTGCGGACGTCGCGCTTGAACGCGGCGCGCTGGCGGCCGGCGCGTGCCGCCAGGTCGCCCGCACGGACACCGGGGTTCTCGGCGACGAGGCGCAACGCCTCGGCCGTCCACGGGCCCTGCCGGCCGGTCCGGTCGAGGCGGGCGAGCCGGTCCTCGAGCGCCCGCCAGCCGTCGTCGCTCAGGTCGACCTCGTCACGCAGCGCCACCCGCGGGTCGGGCCCTGCGTGGTGGAAGGCGATGCGGTGGAGCTCGCCCCCGGGATACCGGTCGAGCTCGTCCATCAGCTCGGCGCGGCCGGCGTATCCCGCCCGGCGGGCGTCGGCGTCGGTGACGTCGTCCGGCGCGATCACCTCGACGCTGTCGATGGCGAGCACGCCGACCGGGGTGCGCTGACGCCCACCGGCCTTCACCGACGGGCGCCGCCAGCGGCGGAAGGCCAGCGTGACCGTCCCGTCGGCGAGGCCGGCGTGGAGCCGCTGGGGGAAGAGCATCGCCCGACGGTATCCGGGGCGCTAGACACGCCGGTGATGGACCCCGCCGACCCGACCCGCCAGACGGGCGACCGGCCGGGCTGGCCGGGCCTCGCCCACCTGCCGACCCCGATCGAGCCGGCCGACCGGCTGGGGGCGGCCCTCGGGCTGGCCCCCGGGCGCCTGTGGGTCAAGCGCGACGACTGCACGGGGCTCGCGGGCGGCGGCAACAAGGCCCGCAAGCTCGAGCCCCTCTGCGCCGACGCGCTGGCGCACGGGTGCGACACGCTGGTCACCGGCGGTGGACCGCAGTCGAACCACGTACGCATGACCGCGGCGGCGGCCAGCCGGCTCGGCCTCTCGTGCACCGCGCTGCTCGCCGCCGATCCGCCCGCCGACGATGACCAGCCCGAGGGGAACGTGCTGCTCGACGTGCTCTTCGGAGCCGACATCCGCTGGATCGGCGATGTGCCCTTCGGCGAGACCGAGGCCGCCATCCGCGCGGAGGCCGGGCGGCTGGAGCGCACCGGGCGCCACTGCTACCCGATCCCCATCGGGGGCGCCTCGCCGGTCGGCGAGCAGGGCTACGTGCGCGCCGCCCGCGAGATCGACGACCAGCTCGACGGGGTGGGGCTGGTGGTGACCGCCGACGGGTCGGGAGGCACCCACGCCGGCCTGGCCGCCGGGTTCGGCTCGTTCGACCGGGTGCTCGGGGTGGACGTGGGCGCCCGGCCGGATCTCGCCGCCGCGCTGCCCGCCAAGGCGGCCACCGCCGCCGCGCGCGCCGGCCTGCCGGCGCCGGAGGGGGCGCCCCGGATCGTCGGCGACCAGGTCGGCGAGCGCTACGGGGTTCCGACCCCGGCGGCCCGCGAGGCGCTCGACCTGGCGGCCCGGTGCGAGGGGCTGGTGCTCGACCCCGTCTACACCGGCAAGGCGCTGGCGGGGCTGGTGGCGGCCGCCCGGTCGGGACGGCTCCCCGCCGAGGGCCGCATCGTCTTCCTGCACACCGGCGGCATGCCCGCCCTGTTCGCCGAGGGGTTCGGCCGCTGGATCGCCGCCGGGCCACGCATGTCCGCTGGGGATTCACGCCGATCCGACCTGCCACCGCCAGGCGAGCACTGACATCCTGGGGGAGCCAGGCCCCTCCGCCGCTACACCGGGCACGGCTGGTAGAGGCGCCGCTGGGCTTGCCCGTCTCACGGTCGACCGGCTGCTCGCAGTGCTCGCCCGCCACGCCCGGTGCGGGCGCCGGAGTGTCCGGCCACCCCGCGAGCTCCCTGACAAGACTGGTGCCGTGTGCCAGTCGTCTAGCGGCTTCCATTACTGAACCGAGGTCAGCCACTACACTCGGGAGCCGACGGCAGGTCTGCGATTGCGACCACTTCGAACCTGGGCTAGGTTTGGAGCCAATCTTCCCCGCCTTTCGGGCGCCGCCCGGAATGGCGGGGTTTATTCGTGTCTGGGGGCGGCGGCAGTGACCCGCGTTGCCGTGTTCATCGACTACCAGAACGTCTACCAGGGCGCCCGCGGGACGTTCGGTTGGACGGACAACCACTTCGTTGACGGCCAGGTCTTTCCTCGGCGCTTGGCACTCCGACTGACCGACCTCGGCCGCAGCGTCGACCCGGCGCGCCAACTCGAGTACGTGAGGGTGTTCCGGGGCGAGCCGTCTGCGAAGCACTCACCACGTGGTCAGGCCGCCTGTCAGCGTCAGGTGGAGTACTGGAACGCCCAGGCCGCTGTTCAGGCGGTGACACGGCCCCTGAAGTACTACCACCGAGGTATCGGCACGGGTGGCGACCCGGTCTTCGAGCCGCGGGAGAAAGGGATTGACGTTCTCATCGCTCTGCACCTCGTCATGGGCGCGATGCGTGACGACTACGACACCGCGGTCCTCATGTCCGGCGACTCCGATCTCGCTCCGGCGATCGAGACGGTGATCGACCTGGGGAAGCGCTGCGAGGTCGCATCTTGGCAGGATCGCGGTGTCAACCGCACGAGGATCTCCGTCCCGAAGCGCAATGTGTGGTGCCACTGGCTCGATCGGCATGACTACGAGCTGGTCGCTGATCCGACCGACTACACGAAGCCTCATCCCGGTGGCGTTGCCAACGCACCCGGATGAGGCATCCGCAGACTCACGCTGAGCCGGCTCGCTCGTAGCTGCGGGCGTCTGGCCCTGACGACCCGGGTCTCAGGCCGGGTAGGCCGACAGCTCGGTCGCCTTCACCGAGACCCAGACATCGGCGCCGGGACGCAGGTCCAACTCGGACACCGCAGCGGTCGTCACCTCGGCGACGACGTCGGGACCGGTCGCCGCGCCGGGACCGGTCGCCGCGCCGGGACCGACCGAGGCATCCGGACCGATCGTGGCAGCCGGGCTGGTGGTGGGATCCGGTCGGGTCGCCGCGACGGGACCGGTCGTGGCATCCGGGCCGGTGGTGCGATCCGGTCCGGTCGCGGCGCCCGGCGGGCAGCGGCCCTCCACCCGCACCCGCACCCGGTCGCCGTGGCCGACCACGGCCTCCACGGCGGCCACCCGCCCAGGCCAGACGTTGCGGGGCGTCCCCTCCGGGTGCCCGATGTGGAGCGCCACCGCCCGGGGCGGGAGCGACAGCAGCACCGGGCCATCGGGTGCACCGGCGGCCACCAGGTCGCCGCCGCCGTCGAGCCGCACCCGGTCGCCGCGGGCGACGCCACGGAACAGGTTCACGCCGACCAGCTCGGCCACGTAGGCGGAGCGGGGCCGGGCAGCCACCTCCGAGGGGGTGCCCCGCTGCGTGACCCGACCCCCTTCGAGGATCACCAGTTCGTCGGCGAGCAGGGCGGCCTCGAGCGGGTCGTGCGTCACCAGGATCCGCACCCCGGGTACCTCGGCGAGGTGGTGCCGCAGCTCGGCGCGCACCTCGGTGCGCGCCGCGGCGTCGACGGCGGCGAGCGGTTCGTCGAGCAGCAGCAGGCGGGGTCCCGGTGCGAGCGCCCGGGCCAGCGCCACCCGCTGGGCCTGGCCGCCGGACAGCTGGGTGACCCGCGCCGCACCGACGGCCGCCAGCCCCATCCGCTCCAGCCACTCCCCGGCCCGCCGCCGGGCCTCCGCCCGGGGCATGCCCCGGGCGACCAGGCCGAACGCCACGTTGTCGACGACGGACAGGTGCGCGAACAGCAGGTGGTCCTGGAAGACCATGCCGACCGGGCGGCGATGGGTGGGCACGTGGGCACCCGTCGCGGCGTCGTCGAGCGTGTCGCCGTCGAGGCGCACATGCCCCCCGTCGAGCGGCACCAGGCCGGCGAGCGCGCGCAGCAGCGTGGTCTTCCCGGCGCCGTTGGGTCCCAGCAGCCCGACCACCGGTCCCGCCCCCACGGCGAGCTCGACATCGAGGTCGAGACGGCCGAGGCGCAGCGCGACGTGCGCGTCGAGGCTCACGGGCCCTCCGGGGCCGCGGTCCCGGCCGGCGAGCGCGCCGCGGGTCCGCCGGCGAGGCCCCGCCCGGCCGGTCCCCACCAGCGACCACGGAAGGCGACCAGCACGGCCAGGGCGACCGCGATGAGAACCAGGCTCAGCGCGATCGCGGCCTCGCGGTCGCGCTCGAGCGACAGGTAGACGGCCAGGGGCAGGGTCTGCGTCCGGCCCTGCAGGTTGCCGGCGAACGTGATGGTGGCCCCGAACTCGCCCAGCGCCCGGGCCCAGCACAGCGCCGTCCCCGCGAGCAGCGACGGGGCGATGGTGGGCACGGTGACCCGCCGGAACGTCTCCCAGCGGCCGGCGCCGAGCGTGGCCGCGACGTCGTCGAGGCGGGGGTCGGTGGACCGCAGCGCGGCCTCGACGGTCACCACCAGGAACGGCATGGCCACGAACGCCTGGGCCACCACCACGCCTGCCGTCGAGAACGGCAGCACGAGACCGAACCCGTCGGCGAGCGGCTCGCCCACCAGACCCCGGCGGCCGAGAGCGAACAGCAGCGCGGCGCCGCCCACCACCGGCGGGAGCACCATCGGCAGCGTCACCAGGGCGCGCACCAGGCCCACGCCGCGGGCCTCGCTGCGGGCGAGCGCCCAGGCCAGCGGCAGGCCGAGCAGGAGGCACACCACCGTGGCCAGCGTCGAGGTGACCAGCGAGAGGCGCAGGGCGTCGCGCACCACCTCGCTGCCCAGCAGCGACCCCAGCGACCGCCAGGGTGCGCGCTGGAGCAGGCCCACGAACGGCAGGAGAAGGAACGCGACGCCGAGCGCGGCGACCGCCACCACCGGCGCCGGGGGCCGCCGGTGGCGAACGGTGGACGGGCGGCGCGCCCGAGGTGGGGCTGGGCGACGGAGGTTCTCCGCTCGCTGGTGACGAACCCGGGCCGCGCTCACGGCTCGTCCAACCCGACAGATGCCCACGGCCCGCCCGACCCCGCGGGCGACCACGGCACTCGGAACCCGGCGGCGGGGCTCACGGCTCTCCGAACCGGGCGGCGGGGCTCACGGCTCTCCGAACCGGGCGGCGGGGCTCACGGCTCTCCGAACCCGGCGGCGGTCATTGCCGCCCGGCCCT
>JBKHJZ010000115.1:0-10730 GCA_046537875.1 Acidimicrobiia bacterium
GCGCGACCCGGACACCGGTGCGCCGGGCACCGGTGCGACCGACCGCCGGGCCCGCCGGGCGCGGTCGCGCCACGCGCCGCTCGTCACGGTGCGGCTCCCGCCCGGGCCAGGGCGCCACGGCCGGGGAAGGCCGCAGCCTCCCCGAGGTCGTCCTCGATCCGGAGGAGCTGGTTGTACTTGGCGACCCGGTCGCTGCGCGCCGGGGCGCCGGTCTTGATCTGCCCGCAGTTGGTGGCCACCGCCAGGTCGGCGATGGTGGTGTCCTCGGTCTCCCCCGACCGGTGGGACATCACGCCGGTGTACGCCGCCCGGGTGGCGAGGGCCACGGTGTCGAGCGCCTCGGTGAGCGAGCCGATCTGGTTGACCTTGACGAGGATGCTGTTGGCCACGCCCTCGTCGATCCCCCGCTGCAACCGCTCGGCGTTGGTGACGAACAGATCGTCGCCCACCAGCTGCACGCGGTCACCGAGCGCGCGCGTCAGCTCGGCCCAGCCCTCCCAGTCGTCCTCGGCGCAGCCGTCCTCGATCGACACGATCGGGTACTGCCCACACAGCTCCGTGTAGAAACCCACCATCTCGGTCGGTGTGAGCTCGCGGCCCTCGCCCGCCAGCACGTAGCGGCCGTCGCGGTGGAGCTCGGACGACGCCGGGTCGAGCGCGACCGCGATGTCGTCGCCGGGGGTGAACCCCGCCTTCTCGATCGCCTCGACCAGCACCTCGACCGCGGCCCGGTTCGACCCGAGGTCGGGGGCGAAGCCACCCTCGTCGCCGACGGCGGTGGACAGGCCGCGCTCGTGCAGGATCGAGCGCAGCACGTGATAGGTCTCGACACCCCAGCGCAGCGCCTCGCGGAAGCTGGCGGCGCCGACCGGCACGATCATGAACTCCTGCAGGTCGATGGTGTTGTCGGCGTGCACACCGCCGTTGAGCACGTTCATCATCGGGACCGGCAGCACGTGGGCGTTGGTGCCGCCCACGTAGCGGTAGAGGGGCAGGCCCAGGTCGTCGGCCGCAGCCTTCGCCACCGCCAGCGACACGCCGAGGATGGCGTTGGCGCCGAGGCGACCCTTGTCATCGGTGCCGTCGAGGTCGAGCATCTGGGTGTCGAGCTCGCGCTGCTCGGTGGCGTCCCACCCGACCAGCACGTCCCGGATCTCGCCGTTCACGTGCTCGACGGCCCGCGAGACGCCCTTGCCGCGGTAGCGGTCGCCGCCGTCGCGCAGCTCGACGGCCTCGTACCTGCCGGTGGACGCGCCGGACGGGACGATGGCCCGGCCCTGCGCGCCGGAGGCGAGGAAGACCTCGACCTCGACCGTGGGGTTGCCGCGAGAATCCAGGACCTCTCGGCCCACGATGTGCTCGATGCTCGACATGCTCCCGGGTACTGCTCCTGTCGGGGGTGTGGGAGACGTTACCCGTGCATGCCTGGGCGCGTGAGGACACGAGAGTGCCCCGGTGGCCTCGCCGGGGCATCGCGTGCGCTCGGCCGGTCAGCCCTCCCGCTCGCGGAAGCGGTCGCGCAGGTGCTCGGCGGCGATCCGCAGCTCGGTCTCGGGATCCACGCCCGCGGCCCGGGCGGCCGCCACCACCTCGAGCAGCCGGTGCCCGATCGAGCCGGGGTCGAGCGCCGCGGCGGCGCCACCGCCGGTCTCACCGGGCGACGGACCCGCCGGGCCGGTGAGGTCGCGCCAGTCGACGTCCTGCGACGCCGCGGCCTTCTGGACCTTCGCGGCGTAGAGCAGCGCGGGCAGGGTGGCCGGGACGCCGTCCATCACGCTGGCCCGGCCCTTCTCCGCCTTCTTGAGCTGCTCCCACCGGGCCGCCACCTCCTCCGCCGAGGTCACCGTCACGTCGCCGAAGACGTGGGGGTGCCGGCCGATCAGCTTGTCGCTGATGCCCCGGGCCACGTCGGCCAGCGTGAACCTGCCCTCCTCGGTGGCCAGCGTGGCGTGGAACACGATCTGGAACAGCAGGTCGCCGAGCTCCTCCTCCAGCATGTCGAAGCCCTCGCCGGCGTCCACGTCGAGGTGGTCGAGCGCCTCCAGCACCTCGTACGCCTCCTCCAGCAGGTGGCGCCGGAGGCTCGCATGGGTCTGCTGGCGGTCCCAGGGGCAGTCGGTGCGCAACCGGCGCACCACCTCGGCGAAGCGGACGAGCTCACCGGCCACCGGGGCCGCCAGCTCGGGGAGGTAGAGCGTGGTGAGGTGATCGGGCTCGATCACCCGGTCGAGCTGGTCCCAGGGCACCACCCGAACCGACTCGTCGGGCAGCCCGAGGTGGTGCAGCACCGTGACCTCGGGGGCACCGACAGCCGCGCGCCCGGGTCCCGTGCCGTCGTTCCCGTCCAGCGTGGCGCCGATCCCCAGCTTCACCTCCGACAGCACGTCGCGGGTGTCGCACTGCCCGACCAGCAGCGGGCCCCGCTCCCCCGCGGCCTCGACCTCGAAGCGGTGGCCGTCGACCAGCCGGACGCCGGCCGCCACCGGATCGACCCCGAGGCGCAGCCATGCCAGATCGGCGAACGAGAGCCCGGCGAGGACGTCGACGTCGACCCGGTCGTCGGCCCGGAGCAGCTCGACCGTGCGCTCGGCGACGGCCGGCGACCCCGGCACCGCGTAGAGGACCTCGCCGTGGTCGGCCGCAGCCCCGGCGAGGGCGTCCACGATGCCGGTGTAGACCGCGTCGAGCGTGTCCGCCGACTCGTAGACGGGGTCGAAGCTGGTGGCGTCGCCGACCACGCCGGCCGACGGGTGCCGGGCGGTCCGGAGGAAGCGGTGCTCGATCCGCGTTACGGCGTCGAGCACGGCACGTGTCACCATCTCCGGGCCGGCGGGCCCGAGCCCGCACACGACCACGCGGGGACGGGTGGGGGCGCCGTCGCCGGGACCGGTCACGCTGGCATCGGGCCCCGGACGGGGAGCACGTGCCCGCTCACCCGCCGAACGGGTCGGTCGGGTCGGCGGCGTCGATCGGCGGGGGCGCCGGACCCTCGGGGGGCACCACCGTGTTCCGCTCGCCGTCCCAGCGCCCGTAGTGCGAGCTGACGTCGATGTTCGTGCTGCCGGCCGCTCGGATCAGCGCGGCGTTCAAGCCCTCGGGCCCGAGCTCGTCCTCGAGGGCGATCATCCGGGCCACGTCCTCGACGAAGCGCTCGCGGTAGCTGTCCGGGAACCCCTCGAGTGCTCCGCCGAACTGCTGCTCGAGCACCTCCTGGGCCGATTCGCGCCGGTCGTCGGTGAGCTCGAGCCCCTCGTCGTCGAAGATGCGCTCCCCCAGCATGAACGACACCCGCTGCTGCAGGATCTGGCTGACGAACTGCTGGTCGTAGCTCGACTCCAGCTCGCCCCGGATGGCGTCGACCGACTGGCCACCGGCCTCCCCCCAGAGGGCGTCGTTCCCCGCGTAGGCGTCCAGCTCGTCGCGCAGGTCGTCATCCGAGTAGGTGTCGCCGCCCACCCGCAGAGCCGCGGACTGATCGGCGCATCCGGCGGCCAGCGTGGCCACCACCGCCAGGGCGCCGATGGCAGCGAGACGTTGCTTCAGCACGGGCCGATCGTAGGGACTCGCTCCGCAGGCCACGAAACGGCGGTGGCGACCCGGGATGCCGGTGCTCAGGCGGGCACCATCGAGCGCTCGTCGACCTGCTCGGGCGGAGGTTCGGTCGCCGCACCGCCGGGCCGGTCCGTCGCCCAGCGACCCACCGCCGCGTGCAGCAGCGCCAGGCCGTAGCAGGCGCCGGCCACCAGCGAGGCCGCCCGGTAGCCTGCGTTGATCGCCACGACGATGCCCAGCACCGAGGCCAGCACCGAGGCGATGCCGTTCACCCCCCAGGCGTAGGCGACGCTGCGTGGGTACAGGGCCGAGAACCGGGACAGGCCGAGCGGCATGGGCATGCCCAGCGCGATGCCGACCGGGGCCAGCAGCGCGATCGACGCGGCCACCCGACCTGGGAACGGCAGGTCGATGAGCGACCGCAGCAACGGCTGCAGCGTCAACGAGGAGACCACGATCAGGGCCAGCGCCGCGCTGAGCGCCACCGTGAGCGTGCGCCGCGTCTGCGGCAGGCGCGCCGAGATGGCCGAGCCCACACCGGTGAAGATCAGCAGCGCGAACAGCACCACCGAGAACGCGTACGTGGGGAAGCCGAGGAACAGCACGAACCGCTGGATCAGCACGATCTCGAGCACCAGGAACCCGAGGCCGATCGCCCCGAAGTAGAGCAGGCTGGGCAACGCCGGCCGCTCGCCCGCCTGCGAGAGCCGCAACGGCGCGACCAGCCCGACCACCGACAGCACCACGAGGATGACCAGCGTGAGCAGCAGCAGCTGGTAGGGGTCGACGCCGTAGTGGTAGCCGGCCTGGCTGTCGAGGATGCTGCTCAGGCGCCGCATGTTGAAGAAGAACGGCTTGTCGTCGGTCGGGGGGCAGACGTCGAGCGGGTAGTCGCTGCAGAACGCCCGCCAGCTCTCCGCCTCGGCGAGGTCGGCCCAGGCCCCGTGGTAGGGCCCGCCGCGCGCGAACGCGATGCCGTCGCCCCGCTCGTCGGCGAGCTCGCGGATCCGGTCGAGCTCGGCGTCGGTGAACGGGTCCAACCGGGCGAGGGTCGTCTCGTACGGCGAGGTGATCGTGCCGATCGAGTCGGTGCCGCGGATGACCACGACGTGGTCCGACGGGTCGTCGATGCCCCGGCGCTCCAGCGCCGCCATCGTCAGCACGGTGGCCCGGATCGCCTCGTCACCCACCAGCCGCTCGAGGCGCGAGACGTTGAGGATCCCCCGTGGCTCGAGGTGGTCGAGGTACTCGTCGAACGCCTCGACCGTGTACAGGTTGTTCTCGGTCAGGGCGAAGCCCTGGGCCGCGTTGGCGCTGAGCGTGTCGGTGAAGCCGATGTGGATCTGGTCGTAGGTCTCCTCGCTCGCAGCCAGGATCGACCGACCGTCGCCGATCGTGGTGGACACCCCCTCGCGCGAGTAGGGCGAGCCCGACAGCTCGGCCATCGAGTCGTCGACCACCTCGACGATCCCGGAGTTCAGCTCGATGACGTCGACCGACTGGTCGGAGGACAGCGCGTTGTAGATGTCGCGCCCACCGCCACCACCGATGACCAGCGCGTCGCCGGGACCGGTGATCTCGTAGCCGATGCTGGCCGGGCCGAGCCGCAGGTCCTCCCAGTCGGGCAGGTCGTCGCCGGTCACGTTCGGCACCGGTGCGAACACGCGGTCGTAGAAGAGCAGGCTGTCGCCGCCGGGCGACTCGATGCCCTGGACCCGGCTGAGCGGGTGCCACACGTCGGCGGCCAGGTCGTCCCGCGCGTTGGACGTCATCTGCATGAACAGCACGTCGCTCGTCGACGCCACCGCGAGCAGCGCCAGGCCACCCGTCGCGACGCCCAGGCACGCCCGGCGGAGACGGTGCTCGGACCAGGCGAACAGTGCGGCGGCCCCGGACGCGACCACGCCGAGGCCGACGAGGAGGGTGGGCGCCGGGAAGTACAGCAGGGGCACGATGACGAGCGCGCCCAGCCCGGCGCCGACCAGGTCCCACGCGTAGACCCGGCCGACGTGGTCGGACCACCCCCGGATGGCCAGCGCCACCACGGCGCCGGCGGCGAGCGACGGGGCCGCCGCCAGCAGGCACGCGACCCCGAGGTTGAGCGCGAAGGTCGCCGTCACGCCGTCGGGGATCGCGTAGTCGAGATCGACCAGCACGAGCGGCGTCACGACGAGCAGCGCACCGTAGCCGGCGCTCCACCGTGCCAGGTTCGCCTCGAGGGGCCGCCGGTCGAACAGGTGTGGCCGCACGTACACGAGCAGGGCACCCGCGCCGGTGCCGAGCAGTGCCAGCGACACGGCCAGGAAGCTGAAGTGGTAGGCGAGCACCGTGGCCAGCAGCCGGGTGAACACGACCTGGTAGGCGAGCGTGCAGGCGGTGACCATGCCGAGCGCGGTGAGCGCTCGCACACCCGGTCCCCCGGTCCCCTTCCCCAGTCTCGCCACGGCGCGTGAACCTAGCAGTGGCCCCCGATGCGGTGTCACCCGGCCGCCGGGCGACACCCGCCCTGCCGGGTGGAACGGCGAGCTACGCCGCCTGCTCGACCGGGAACAGCGACCGCAACAGCTCGACGAGCTCGGTCGCGACGGTGCGGCCACCCCTGACCGGCAGCACGAGCTGCGCCAGGTCGGGCTTGTGCACCCCCCGGGGGACGAGGCGCTTCAGCCGGATCTCCTGCGACGCCTTGAGCTGCACCGGGGAGAGGCGCGCCGTCCAGGTGGGCGCACCGATGCCGGTGGTGCGCACGACGTTGACCTCGCGCAGGCCGAGCCGCGCCGCCTCGGCCCGCATCCTGGCCACGTCGAGCAGGGCCTCGGCCGCGTCGGGGACGGGACCGTAGCGGTCCTCCCACTCGGCCCGGATGTCGGCGACCTCGCCCTCGGTGGTCACCGCGGCCAGGCGCCGGTAGGCCTCGAGGCGCAGCTCCTCCTTCGGCACGTAGTCCGGGGGCAGGTGGGCGTCGAGGGGCAGGTCGAGCTTGATCTCGGCGGGCTCGCGCACCTCCTCGCCCTTCAGGTCGGCGACCACCTCGCTCACCATCTGGCAGTAGAGGTCGTAGCCGACCGCGGCCACGTGACCCGACTGGCCGGTGCCCAGCAGGTTGCCGGCGCCCCGGATCTCCAGGTCGCGCATGGCGATCCTGAACCCCGAGCCCAGCTCGGTGGACTCGCCGATCGTCCTGAGCCGCTCGTACGCCTCCTCGGTGAGCACCCGCTCGCGCGGGTGGAACAGGTAGGCGTAGGCCCGCTGGCCCGACCGCCCCACCCGGCCGCGGATCTGGTGGAGCTGCCCGAGGCCGAGAAGGTCGGCCCGGTCGACCACCAGGGTGTTCACCGTGGGCATGTCGATGCCCGACTCGATGATGGTGGTGCAGACCAGCACGTCGTAGGCGCCCTCCCAGAAGTCGAGCACCACCTGCTCCAGCGAGCCCTCGTCCATCTGCCCGTGGGCCACCGCCACCCGTGCCTCGGGCACCAGCTCGCGGACGTGGGCGGCGACCTGCTCGATGTCCTGCACCCGGTTGTGCACGAAGAACACCTGGCCCTCGCGCAGCAGCTCGCGGCGGATGGCCTCGGCCACCGCCCGGTCGTCGTACTCGCCCACGTAGGTGAGGATCGGCTGGCGCTCCGCGGGCGGCGTGTCGAGCAGCGTGAGGTCGCGGATGCCGGTCAGCGACATCTCGAGCGTGCGGGGGATCGGCGTGGCCGACAGGGTCAGGACGTCGACCCCGACCTTCAGCTGCTTGATCTGCTCCTTGTGCGTCACCCCGAAGCGCTGCTCCTCGTCGACGACGAGCAGGCCCAGGTCCTTGAACCGCACGTCCGGGGAGAGCAGGCGGTGCGTCCCGATGACGATGTCGACCTCGCCCGAGCGCAGGCCGTTCACCACCGCACGGGCCTGGCCGGGCGTGAGGAAGCGGGACAGCACCTCCACCCGCACCGGATAGGGGGCGAAGCGCTCGGAGAACGTCTGGACGTGCTGCTGGGCCAGCAGCGTGGTCGGCACGAGCACCGCCACCTGCCGGCCGTCCTGCACCGCCTTGAAGGCGGCCCGGATGGCCACCTCGGTCTTCCCGAAGCCGACGTCGCCGCAGATCAGCCGGTCCATCGGCGTCGGTGCCTCCATGTCGGCCTTGACGTCGGCGATGGCCTTCGCCTGATCCGGGGTCTCCTGGTAGGGGAAGCCGTCCTCGAGCTCGCGCTGCCAGGGGGTGTCGGGGCTGAACGTCTGGCCGGCCTGGGCGAGGCGCTTCTGGTAGAGCACCACCAGCTCCTGGGCGATCTCGGCGACGGCGGCCCGCACCCGGGCCTTGGTCCGCTGCCAGCCGTCGCCGCCGAGGCGCGACAGTGTCGGGGACTCGCCGCCCGTGTAGTGGCGGACGGCGTCGATCTGGTCTGACGGCACGTAGAGCCGGTCGTCGCCCCTGTACTCGAGCAGCAGGTAGTCGCGCTCCACGCCGCCGATCGCCCGCTTCACCATGCCGCCGTAGCGGGCCACGCCGTGCTGGTGGTGGACGACGTAGTCGCCCACCGCGAGGTCCTCGAAGAAGCGCTCGGCGTCGCGGCGTCGCGGCCGGGCCCGACGGTGCGCGCGCCGCCGGCCGGTCAGGTCGGCCTCGGCCAGCACCGCGAGCTTCACCGACGGGAGCACGGTGCCCCGCTCCAGCGGGGCCACCACCACCTCCGCCGACACCCCCTCCGAGGAGAGCAGGTCGCGCAGCCGGGCCGCGGAACCCTCGCCGTCGGCCCCGAGCACGATCCGGACGCCGTCGCGCTGGAGCGACGCCAGGCGGGCGAGCAACCCGCTGCCGTCTCCGACCACCGGGTCCCAGCCGCCGCCCTGCACCTGGGGGGTGTCCGGGCGGTCGGGCACGGCGACGACGTGCCACACCGGGGCGCCGGTGTGGCTGAGCAGCCGGTCGAAGTCGAGGTGCAGCCGCGGGAAGCCGTGCTCGTCGCCCCGATCCGTCTGTCGATGCAGAACCCGCCCCTGTTCACGCGTGCCAGCCAGGGGTCGGGCGCCTTCTGCACGGACCCCCCACGTGACCGCCAGCGTCGCCGCCAGGTCGGCCTCCTCGGCCAGCAGGTCGGCAGCCCGGTCGCGCATGCGGCGCGGCTCGACCAGCAGCACCTGGGCGCCGTCGCCCACCACGTCGAGCAGCACGTGCTCGTCGCGGGTCAACCACGGCAGCCACGACTCCATGCCGTCGAACACCAGCCCCTGCGCCAGCCGCTCCCACTGGTCGCGGCCCCAGGGCTCCAGGGCCACCAGCCGCTCGGCCCGCTCGCGCACATCGGGCGTGGGGAGCAGCTCCCGGCACGGGAAGACGAGCGCCTCCTCCAGGTCGGCCACCGAGCGCTGGTCGGTGACCGAGAACTCGGTCAGCCGGTCGACCTCGTCGCCCCACAGGTCGATCCGCACGGGGCGGTCGTCGGTGGAGCCGAACACGTCGACGATCGATCCCCGCACCGCCACCTCGCCCCGGTGCTCCACGATCTCCTCGCGCCGGTAGCCGGCCCCGACCAGCGCCGAGACCAGCTCGTCGCGGTCGAGCTGCTGCCCGGGCCGCACGATGGTCGGCTCGATCTGTTCGACGTGGGGACCCAGGCGCTGCACCAGCGCCCGCACCGGGGCCACGACGACCGCCGGGGTCCGGTCCGGCTCGCGCAGCCGCCAGAGCGTGCGCAGCCGGCGGCCCATGGTCTCGACGCTCGGGCTCACCCGCTCGAACGGCAGGGTCTCCCAGGCAGGGAACAGCTCGACCGCGTCGTCGCCGAGGTAGGTGGCGAGGTCGTGGGCGACCCGCTCGGCCTCGGTGGAGGTCGGCACCGCCAGCACCACGGGCCGGCGGCTGGTCAGCTCGGCGAGCCCGGCCGTGACCAGCGCCCGGGCCGACTCGGGGACGGCGATGGTGGCGGACGAGCGTCCGAGCACCTGCGCGAGCGCGGGCTCGTCGCGCACCAGCGCGGGCAGGTGGCGGAGGGGCGCGACGGTGCGCGCCCCTGCGGGTGCAGGGGCGGGGGTCATGACGACCCAACGCTACCGCCGGATCCCCCGCCGGCGGCCGGTTGCGCCGCACGCTCCCGTGTCCGGACGGCCCGCCGACCGGCCGGCAACGCCGCACGCTCCCGTGTCCGAACGGCCCGCCGATCGGCCGGCAGCGCCCTACGCTCCCGTCGTGCCCGTTCGCAGCGACGTGACCTTCGCGGAGCTGACCAGCCTGCGCCTCGGCGGCCCCGCCCGCCGGTTGGTGGAGGTCACCACCGAGGCCGACCTGATCGAGGCCGTCCGGGCCGCCGACGAGTCCGGGGAGCCGTTGCTGGTCGTCGCCGGCGGCAGCAACCTGGTGGTGGCGGACGCGGGCTTCGACGGGACGGTCGTGCGCATCGCCACCCGGGGGGTCGCCGTGGAGAGCGATGGTCCCGACACGGGGGCGACGGTGACCGTGGCCGCCGGGGAGGTGTGGGACGACCTGGTGGCCCGGGCGGTCGCCGAGGGGTGGCGGGGCATCGAGGCGATGTCCGGCATCCCCGGGTCGGTGGGCGCCACACCCATCCAGAACGTGGGCGCCTACGGGCAGGAGGTGGCCGAGACCATCGTCCGCCTGCGGGCCTGGGACCGCCACCAGCGCCGGGTGCGGACGTTCCTCCCCGGGGAGTGCGGGTTCGCCTACCGGACGAGCGCGTTCAAGGGCGACGACCGCTTCGTGGTGCTGGACGTCACGTACCGGCTGCCCGACGGCGCCGGCGGCTCACCGGTGCGCTACGCCGAGCTGGCCCGCCGGCTCGGGGTCGCGGTCGGCGAGCCTGCGGCGGCGAGCGACGTGCGAGCGGCGGTGCTCGAGCTGCGCCGCGGCAAGGGCATGGTGCTCGACGACGGCGACCACGACACCTGGAGCGCCGGCTCGTTCTTCGTGAACCCCGTGCTCGAGCCGTCGCGGGTGCCCGAAGGGGCGCCGGCCTGGCCGCAGCCCGACGGCCGGGTGAAGACCAGCGCCGCCTGGTTGATCGACCACGCGGGGTTCGGCAGGGGCCACCCGGGTCCCGGGGGACGGGTGGCGCTGTCGACCAAGCACCCGCTGGCGCTGACCAACCGCGGGGGTGCCAGCACCGCCGACCTGCTGGCACTGGCCCGCGAGGTGCGCGACGGCGTGCGGGCCCGCTTCGGGATCGAGCTGG
>JBKHJZ010000116.1:0-10700 GCA_046537875.1 Acidimicrobiia bacterium
GCGCGACGCCCGGGAGCCGGTGGCCGGGCGCCGTCCCGGCCCCACGGCCTTCGCCCGCGCCCTGCTCGCAGCCGTGCCCGGCGCCGCCCTCCCCGAGCCGGTGCCGGGTCCGGCGCCGGCACGTCGGGCGCCGCACGGGAACGCTGCGAGCCCCGCGGCCGACGGGGCGGTCGGGGCCACGCGTGGTTCCGACACCCGCGCACCGTCGGACCCCGCCGACGACACCGCGGAGTTCGACGACTTCTGGTCGGGGCCGCCCGACCTCGAGCGGTTCCGTGACGACCTCGGCCCACCGATCGGCCATCCGGTCGACGACCTCACGACCGCGCACCTCGGGTCGCCGAACCGCCGCGGGGGCACGGCCGGCCACCACCGCGGCGCCACCGCGTTGACCGCCGGCACACCGGTGGTGCGCTTGCGTCAACGTGACGGCAACGGCCCGGGCCGTCCCCCGTCGATGTCCGCGGACCGTGGCCGGCCGCAGTCGGGAACCTCACCCCGCCCGTCCGGCAGGGCCGCCCGGCGCCGGCGCCGGCCGGAGCCCGGGATGGTGATCGCCGCGGCGGCGTTGGCCGTCGGCGTCGGTGGCGTGGCGGTCGCTCTGGCGCTCACCGGTGCGGGCGCCGGCGGCGACCCCGGCCACGAGGCCGGCACGCCGCCGGCCACCGCCACCCACGCTCCCGCCGCCCCCGGCGGGACCTGCCCTCCCGCCTCGGCGCCGGCCGCCGATGTCGACGGCGACGGATGTCCCGAGCGGCTGCGCATCCACGAGCGCACGATCACCGCAGGTGACGCCCGGTGGGCGCTCGGCGAGCCCGGCGACCTCGTGGCCGTGGGCGACTGGGACTGCGACGGCGGCGCCACCGCCGCGCTGCTGCGGCCCGGGACCGGCGAGGTGTTCGTGTTCCCCGGTTGGGCCCCCGCCGGCCGGCCGCTGACCGTCGCCGCGACCGACCGGGTGCGCCACGCCGCCGACCTCCGCACCGAGCGCGACGGCGACGGGTGCGACAGGTTGCTCGTCGAGCGCACCACCGGTGGCACCACGGCGGTCGGGCTGCCGGGCGAGGTCGCCGCCGATGACCGGCACGCGGACGGGCGCACGGAGGACCGGTGACAGGCGCCCGGTCGCACACGGGCGCCGGCACCGGCGTCCACACGGGCGCGAGCACCGACGGCGGCACCCGCGCCGGCGGGCCGACCCGGTGCGACCGGCGGCGTCCCCGCGGCGACGAACGACCCTCGACCGCCCACGCCGTGCGGCTGGCCGCATGGACGGGTGGTCTCCTCGTCACGGCCCGGGTCCTCCATGCGACCGGCGGCGCCTACCGGGTCCCGACCGGCTCGTGGCGGTCGGCGAGCGAGTGGCTCGGAGCCGCCACGCCGGTCGAGATCGCCGGCGCCATCCTGCGCCTCGTCGCCATCGCGGGCGTCTGGTACCTGCTGGCGGCGACGCTGGCCGCCCTGGTCGCCGACCGTGCCGGACGGCCCGGACTGGCCCGGACGGTCGCCCGGCTCACCCCCGCCCTGGTGCGCCGCACGGTGATCCGGGGCGGTGGCGTCGGGCTCGCCATCGGCGTGCTGGTGGGTTCTGCGCTGCACCCCGACGCCGCGACGGCGGGGCCCGGGCCGCCGGCCCCCGTGCTGATGTCGCTCCTGCCGACCCTGCCCGGCCCGACCGCCGGCGAGACCGACACAGCCGTCACCACCCGCACCGGCACCACCGGCAGCGGCGGCACGGACACCATCGACATCGCCGACACCGGCGACACCGGCAGCGGCGGCAGAACCGGCGAGGCCGGCAGCACCGGGGGCACCGCCACGATGACCCGCCGGCCTCCCCCACCCGGCGCACCCGGCGTAGCGACGATGACCCGCCTGCCCGGCGACGGCAGCACGGCCCGCGACCCGGGTGCGACCGCTCGGCCGGCGGGCGGCAAGTCGCCGGGGCCGGTGCCCAGGCCCGGCACATCCGCCCGCGACCGCGCGCCCGAGGGCGGTTCGCCCCGCGCCGTGGGCGCGACTGCGCCCGGCGACCCGGACGCCGGCGCCGCGAGAGCCGGCGACACGTGGGTGGTCGCTCCCGGTGACTCGTTCTGGTCGATCGCCACCGAGGTGATCGTCGAGGTGGGCGGTGCGCGCCGTCCCCGCGACCGTGACATCGTCCCCTACTGGCGCAACCTGATCGCCGCCAACCGCGAGCGGCTGGTGGTGCCCGACGATCCCGATGTCCTCCTACCGGGCCAGCGGCTGCTGATCCCCACCCCGCCTCCGGTGCCCAGGTCCACCTGACCGCCAGGCGGCATGGCCGGCGGCTCGACCGGCGACCGGGGTACCCCCGGGCGGCTCAGCCGGCGGGAGCTGCACCGGCGTCGTCGAGCCACCGGCGGGTCGCCGCGTCGAACCGCCGGTCGCGGTCGCCGGGGGTCGCCTCGTCGAGCGCCCGCGCCACCGCTGCGTCGAGCGCGGGCTGGGTCTCGGGCACCACCGTGTCGGCGATCCCGAGCTCGACCATGTCGCTGGCGGTGAGCCGCAGCCGCTCGGCGACCTCGGGCGCGCGGCCGGCGTCGCGCTCCAGGATCGCCGCGGCCCCCTCGGGTCCGATCACCGAGAAGATCGAGTGCTCGGTCATGATCAGGCGGTCGGCGTGGCTGAGGGCGAGTGCGCCGCCGCTCCCGCCCTCCCCCACGCACACCGACACGATGGGTGTCGGGCACGCCGCGAGGGTGGCGAACGTGCGGGCGATCTCCTGGGCGATCCCACCGGCTTCGGCCTCCGGCGACGGGTCGGCCCCCGGTGTGTCGACCAGCGTGACCACCGGGACACCGATGCGTCCCGCCAGTCGGACGGCCCGCTGCGCCAACCGGAACGCCGCCGGCCCCGGCCGCCCGGCGTCCACGTACCGGTCGCTGGCCACGACCACACACCTCCGACCGGCCACGGTGGCCAGGCCGGCCCGGACCGTGGCCTCGCTGCCCCGCAGCTCGGTCCACGAGGTGCAGAGGCGGGCGGCCCGGTCGATGCCGGTCGGCCGGCCGGCCGCGCGGGCACGGAGCACCTCGCCCCACGCTCCGGGCGCGGGGCTGATGCGGGGCGCCGGGAGCGGGCGCGTGGGCAGCGGCCGCTCGGTCACGCCCAGCGCGATCTCCACCCAGGCCGCGTCCTCCCCCGGAGCGACCAGCGCGTCCAGGTGCCCGTGGTCGTAGGCCCACTCCGCCGTGTGCGACCCCGCGGGCAGGGCCGCCCCGAGCGTGCTCTCGGCCACCCGCGGCCCGGCGAACCCGAGGGTGGCATTCGGGTGCGCGGCCCGCGCATCGGCGAGCGAGGCGTACGAGGCGTAGACGCCGCCGGTGGTCGGCGAGCGGTGCACCGCCAGCGACAGCAGCCCCGCCGCTGCGTGCCGCTCGGCTGCGGCCGCCGTTCGGGCGAGCTGGACGAGCGCCACCATGCCCTCCTGGAGCCGGGCACCGCCCGAGCTGCTGGCGATCACCATCGGCAGCCGCCGCTCGCGTGCCCGGTCGTAGGCGCGCACGACCTTCTCCCCCGCCGCGGCGCCCATGGTGCCGCCGAGCACGTCGAAGCGGCCCTCCACGAACGCGTAGCGCTCGGTGGCACCCGTCCGGACGGCCTCGCCGCTCTCCGCCAGGCCGCGCCGGCGCTCCCCGTAGCCGGGGAAGCCGAGCGGATCACCGGCGAGCAGGCCGGTGTCCCACTCCTCGAGGACGCGGTGGAACGGCATGGCCGGGAAGTCTCGCGTCGGCCGCGATCCCCGACCAACGCCGCCAACCGCCGGTGCGCCGACCGTCAGCGAAGCCGGAGGGCCACCTCGTTCGCCAGCAGCCGCCCCTTGCGGGTGAGCACCGCCCGGTCGCCCCGCACCTCGATCAGCCCGTCCAGCTCCTCCCGCTCGCCGGCCGGGATGGCTGCGAGCGGCACACCCCGGCGGGTGCGGAGCGCGAGCTGGAGCGCTTCCAGCCGGCGCGCCGCGGGATCGAGCCGCTCCCCGGCCGCGACCGGTCGGAGGCCGCGGCCGATGGCCTCGATGTAGCGCTCGGGCGTGCGAACGTTCCAGAACCGGCGCCCGTCGCGGTGCGAGTGGCCGGCGCAACCGAAGGCCTGGTACTCGCCCATCCACCAGTAGAGCTGGTTGTGGCGACACTCGTGGCCGGGCGCGGCCCAGTTCGAGATCTCGTACCACCGCAGGCCGGCCGCCTCGAGCATCTCGGAGGCGATCACGTACTTCTCGGCCTGGTCGTCCTCGTCGGGATGGCGTGCCGGGTCGTCGGCGAGCAACGTCCCCGGCTCGACCGTGAGCGCGTAGGCGCTCACGTGCGACGGGCCGAGCGACAGCGCCCGCTGCAGCGTCGTCCGCCAGTCGTCGAGGGTCTCACCGGCTCCGCCGTAGATGAGGTCGAGGTTCAGCCGGGGCACCCCGGCGTCGTGGATCGCAGCGACGGCGCTGACCACGTTGTACGGGTCGTGGGTGCGGCCGAGCGCCCCGAGCACGTGCCTGACCATCGACTGGACCCCGAGGCTGATGCGGTTCACGCCGCCGGCGGCGTAGCACTTGATCAGCTCGGGCGTGACATCGTCCGGATTGCACTCGACGGTGATCTCGCACCCGGGATGCCGGGGGACGGCGTCGAGGACCGCCACGAGATCGGTCGGGTCGACGATCGACGGTGTGCCGCCCCCGACGAAGATGCTGGTGGCTGCGGGCATCCCCTCGGCAACGCACCGGGCGACGTCACGCCGGCACGCGTCCAGGTAGGCCTGGTGCAGGTGATGGCGGTCGGTCCAGGTCGCGAACGCGCAGTAGTCGCACCGTGCCGCGCAGAACGGCACGTGCAGGTACACCCCGAAGGGTGTCGGCGTCTCGGGCCCGACCGTCGCGACCGGCCCTCCCCGTCAGCGGACCAGGCAGAGGCCCAGGCTGTCGAGCCGGGCCGGAACCTGATCGGGGTGGCAGTCGAGGATGCAGGCGATGGCGCGCAGATCTTCACGCCGGATCGTGAGCATCCGTCCGTTGTAGTCACCCCGCTGCACCTGGATCATCCGCAGGTAGCGAGCCAGCATCTCGCCCTCCTGCCCACCGAGCTGGTCGACGGCGCCCAGATCGATGGTGACCGGGCGGTCGTCCCGCCGGCCGCGCATGCGCTCGGTCAGGTCGACCACCTGGTCGTCGTGGCCGTTCGCCCGGATGCCGAGCTCGTCGTCGCTCGGGAGCATCTGGTCGACCGGCACGCGATAGAAGCGCGCCAGCCGCTGCAGGCGCGGCACCGAGATGGCCCGCTCCCCGCGCTCGTACGCGCCGAGCACCGACGCCTTGAACTCGTGCTCCGAGGACGCCTCGACGTCTTGCAGCGACAGGTGCTTCTGGCGCCTGATCGAGCGCAACCTGGCGCCCACCTTCACCGCGTAGCCGCTCTCTCGCTCGGCTTCGAGGTCGCTGTCCATGTCATCCTCCTTGGCCGCCCCAGCCAGTCGGCACCCCCAACTGGTCCGCTGCCGGCCATCCCGGCTGCCGGACGAACACCTACTGTACGCATCCTCGCGCGGGGTGAACAATCACGTATGGACAGGTCGTACCCTTGGGCTGGGCCACATTCGCTGGGAAACCGTCACAAGTACGCACAGAACGTATTGTCACCGCTGCGCAGAGCGAACCAGTCCACCGCGTAGGGCGACGAGGAGGCCACCTGCTGTGATGGCTGCGGTTTCGGCTCGTAACACATGGGACCCGAGCCGGACCGTCGGCAGGCCGACCGCACGCTCGTCATCGGACCAGCCACCCTCGGGGCCGACCAGCACGGTGCGCGTCCGGGGGGTGAGGGGCTCGCCGGAGAGGTCGGCCAGCGCGGCCCCGTCGAGCCCCGCCACCCGTGCGAACGTCTCGACCGCCGAGACCGCCGGGATGCGGGTCCGCCGGCACTGCATCGCCGCCTGCCGCGCGATCGCCGACCATCGCTCCCCGTGCCGCTCGGCCTTGGCCCGGTCCCACCGCACGATCGAGCGATCCGACACGAACGGCACGATCCGGTCGATCCCGACCTCTGTGAGCTTCTGCACCACCATCTCCGGACGCTCGCCCTTCACCACCGCGAACGCCACGGTGAGCGGGGGCGCCGGGGCGGGATCCACCACCACGTCGCCCACCGGCTCGAGCTCGGGCGAACGCCCGAGGCGGCACGGGCGCCAGCCTCCCCGCCCGTCGCAGGCGGTGACCTCGGCACCCTCCCGCAGCCGCAGCACCCGGCGGAGGTGGTGCCGGTCGTCGTCGCCGAGCGCCGGCCGGTCGAGGTCGGCCACGAACACGTGCGCCCGGGCCGTGAGCGGTGTCACGGGCGTGAGCGGCGTTCCCACGCCGATCGCTACTTGAGCGCCGAGCGCAGCTTGGTGAACAGGCCGTTGGGCGGGGGCGCCACCGGGTCGTTCCGCAGCTCGGCCAGCTGGCGGAGGAGCGCCTCCTCGTCCTCGTCGAGATCGGTCGGCACCGCGACGTCGACCGTCACGACCAGATCGCCCCGGCCACGCCGGTCGAGGTGCGGGACCCCCCGGTCACGCAGCCGGAAGACGCTGCCGGACTGGGTGCCCCGGGGGATCTCGATCTCCTCGGGACCGTCGAGCGTGTCGAGCACGATCGAGGCGCCGAGCGCGGCCTGCGTGTAGGGGATGCGGAGGATCGTGGTGAGGTCGGTGCCGTTGCGCTCGAAGCGCGGGTGGGGGGCCACCCGCAGGTGCACGTACAGGTCGCCGTTGGCGCCGCCCCGGGGCCCGGCCGCGCCCCGGCCCGCGAGCCGCAGCGTCGACCCGGAGTCGACCCCCGCCGGGATGTCGACGGTGTAGGAGCGATCCTCCAGGCGCCGGCCCTCGCCCTGACAGTCGGTGCACGGGCTGGCGATCACCTGGCCGGCCCCGCCGCACCGGGCGCACGGCGAGGTGGTGACCATCTGGCCGAGGAACGACTGGCGGACACGCTGCACCTGACCGGTGCCGCGGCACTCGTAGCACGTCACCGGCTCGGTGCCCTCGGCGGCGCCGCTGCCGCCGCACGTGCCGCACGCCACGGCGGTCTTCACGGTCACCGCATGCTGGCACCCGAACACGGCCTGATCGAACGTCAGGTCGGCGACCACCTCGACGTCGGCGCCCCGGGGCGGCCCCCCGGCGCCCCGGCCCCGGCGCCCGAAGGGGCTGCCGCCGAAGAACGCCTCGAAGATGTCGCCCACCCCGCCGAAGCCGAACGGGTCGGTGCCGGCCGCCGTGGCCCCCTCGACGCCCTCGGGTCCGAACATGTCGTAGCGGCGCCGCTTCTCGGGGTCGGACAGCACCTCGTAGGCTCGCACGACCTCCTTGAAGCGCGCCTCGGACGCCGGATCGCCGTGACCCGTGTCGGGATGCAGCTGCCGGGCCAAGCGGCGGTACGCGCGCTTGATGTCCTCCTGGTTTGCGTCTGGGGCGACGCCCAGCACCTCGTAGTAGTCGGTGGCCACGTTCGCTCCGGTCAACCCTCGGTGAGGCGGTCGGACAGCCGGTGGCTCACCACGGCCACGGCTGCCAGGGCTTGCGGGTAGTTCATGCGTGTGGGGCCGAGCACGCCGATGGTGCCGGCGCGCTCGCCCTCGACGTCGTAGGGCGCCACCACGAGCGCACACTCCGAGAGCGGCGCCATCCCGGTCTCGGTGCCGATCGCCACGTGCAGACCGCGGTCGATGACGTCGCGCAGCAACGACACCACCACGTACTGCTGCTCGAGGATGCCCAGCACCTCGCGCACGGTCTCGATCGCGTCGAAGGCCTGCGCCATGCGGGAGGTGCCGCCGACGTACACGTGCTCGGGATCGGTGCTGGTGCGATCGGTGAGCGCCATCACCGCCCGGTCGACGAGATCGTCGGTGAGCCGGTCACCCGTGGCGGGCACCGGTGGAGGCGACTCGCGGCTGCCGTCCACCAGGTGGGCCGCGAGGTGGGCGCTCGCCGCGGCGACGCGCTCGGGCCCGGCCTCCTCGGGCGCATCGACCGTGAACTTCTCGACGGTCCCGTCGCCGAGCACCACCACCACCAGGGCGGCCGTGGCGCTGAGCGACACGAGTTGGAGCGACCGGATCGTCGCCTCCCCCGGCGACGGCGCCACCACGACGCTGGTGAGGTGGGTGAGGTCGGAGAGCAGCCGGCTGGTCTCGGACAGCATCTGCTCGACCTCGCCGTGCGCCCGGGCGAAGAACTCCCGGACCTCCTGGGCCGAGGGCCCCACCAGCCGGGGCCGGCTGAGGTGGTCCACGAAGAAGCGGTAGCCCTTCTCGGTGGGCACCCGGCCCGCGGAGGTGTGCGGCTGGCGGAGGTAGCCGTCGGACTCGAGCATCGCCATCTCGTTGCGCACGGTGGCCGATGACACGTCGACGTCCGGGGCACGCGCGACGTGACCCGAGCCGACCGGCAGGGCCGTCTCGATGTACTCCTCCACGACTGCGCGGAGGATCGCCGCCTTGCGCTCGTCCAACATCTGGCAGTCGAGTCTATCGACTGCTAGCCGGCGCAGCGGGATGCGGCGATGGCACCCGGTGGGCACCCGGGGCGGGTGATCGCCCCGACGCACCGGTGCGGTGCGCCGTGTCCGGGGGGCCGGAGCGCCCGTGCCCGACGCCGCCCCGGGCGCGGCTCGGCGGCCGGGGGTCCCGCTCGTCCACGAGGTTCCCCGGCCGCCGTGTCGCGACGTCGGTCAGGCGACCACCTCGACCGGCACACCCAGGGGCAGCATGTTGGCCATCTCGGTGATGGTCTCGTTGTCCACCCGGATGCAGCCGTGGCTCACCGACGTGCCGAGCTTGTCGGGCTCGTTGGTGCCGTGGATGCCGATCACCGCGTTGCCGTCCACGTCTCCGAACTTCTGGCGCAGCTCGGGGTCGTCCTGAAACCCGGAGATGCCGTAGGCGTAGGGGCCGTACGACCCCTCGGGGTTGGGCGACTGGAGCAGCTCGGTGGTGAAGTAGAGCCCCGGCGGGGTCTCGAACCCGGCCTGGCCCACGCCGGTCGGCACGTCGATCAGCGACTCGCCGCCCTTGGTCAGCTCCAAGCGGTGGTCAGCCAGCCGGACCGTGATCCGGTAGTCGTGGGTCTTCAGGTCCACGTCGGAGGCGCGGACGTAGCCCATCGTGCCGTTCGGCGGCACCGGCACGTGCACGTGGATCCACTCCCCGTCGACCTCGGTTCCCTCCACCAGGAACACCACGGGCGCCGCGTTCCCCCGGTCGTCGACGCGCTTGGGGTTCTGCAGCCGGTGCGCCGGTTCGGCGGCATCCGGCTCGTCGAACACCTCGACCTCGGACAGGTCCTCGTTGGCCTCGGCGACGTAGCTCGTGTCGGGACCCAGCTCCGCCTGCTGCTCGGTCGTATCGCTCCCAGCTGCTTGCTCGCCCTCGTCCCCGCCGCCCGAGTCGTCGCCGCCACAGGCCGTGAGCAGGATCATCGCCGCGACGGCCGCACCGACCAACCGATTGCTGTGATTTCGCTTCCTCATGGACACGGCGGGCGAAGCTAGCACTCCCCGCTGCCCCGTGTGATCACCGGCGAGGGGCCCTCACCGGGCCCGCCGGGTGCCCGCTCGATCGCGGCGGCCCCACCTCGTGGAACGCGGGCAACACCGCACGTCGGGCGTCTTTACCGTGGCTTGAACATCGGCGTGGTAGAAGCGGGCACGGCACCCGGACCGGGGCCGTGGGACGCGCCCCACCGGTTGCCGGCAGGGGACGAGCTGGGACGAGTTGCATGCGTCGCTCTCGGTGAGGCCCGCGCTCCAGACGCGTTGCGGGAGGGAAGCAACCGATGAGGTCCAAGATTCGCCTGGTGCTGGCGGCAACCGTCGTCGGCGCCCTGACCGTCGCCACCGCGGCACCCGTCGGTGCCCAGGAGGAACCCGGCACGCTCGGCCTCGCGGTCGACAAGACCCAGGCACAGCCCGGCACGCTGGTGCTCGGCCAGGTCGACACCGACGACGTCGCCGAGCACTGCATCACCACCGTCGAGGGCATCCAGGCGGAGATCGAGGACTGGGTGCTCGGCGTGCTCGCACCGGAGGCAGAGGACACGACCGTCTGGGACACGTTCTTCCCGGGTCAGGACTCGCTTCCGCTCGACGACCTCCAGAACTTCGACCAGGCCGCCTTCGCGGTGGTGGCGCTCCTGTCGCTCGGGATCCTCTTCGACATCGAGGGAGCTGCCGGCACGTTCCTGGACCAGACCTTCGTCTTCACGTTCGCCGACATCGCGACCCAGGAACCCGTCGGCGAGATCAGCAACTTCGACCGCAACACCGGCGAGGCGTCGATCGTCGTGCCCGACATCGACCCCGGCATGTGGGCCCTCGCCGCCACCTGCGTCACACCGACCCGTGACATCCCGACGTTGATCTCGGCCATCGAGGCCGGCGGTGACTACCTCGAGAGCCTGGGCATCCCGCTCGAGGAACTGCCGCTCAGCCTCGCCGATCTCGAGGCGCTCACTGCGTTCCTCGAGGAGCACGCCCCGGTGATCCTCCAGCCGATGATGACGCCCCGGGGGCTCGGTGCGGTGCTGTTCTGCATCCTCGACCCGCAGGGCGTCTGCCCGGCCGACGTGGAGCCCCCGCCCCCGCCCGGTGAGCCGCCGGCCGACATGGACGACGAGCCCGGCCCGGCCCAGCCCGTCGTGGCAGCACCGAGCTTCAC
>JBKHJZ010000117.1:0-10505 GCA_046537875.1 Acidimicrobiia bacterium
CGCCCGTACCCTCCGGTGCCACGACCGAGGTCCAGCCACTGGAGAGAGACGAAGGGGGCGGTGGTTCGATGGGGGGCAACCCCGGGCTCGCAACGCGAGCGGCCGGCGAGCCCGAGGGCCTGCCGGTCGGTGTCGTCGTGACGGCGGTTGCCGCACGCAGGTACGGGTCGGGGGCTCGGGAAGGCCGTCGCGCCATGCCCGCGCGGCGCGCGCATCTCCGGCATGTGGACGGCGGTCATGACGTTGCGGCAGCCCGCCGCTGGCACCGGTGCCGGCTCACCGGACTGCTCCTCGGCACCGTCCTCGGCGGCGCGGTCCTGATGGCGTGCTCTGCGGGTGGGGCCGCCTCCGACGGGGAGGTCCCGGCGGGTGCCACGATGCCGGACCGCTCGGGGGACGGGGTACCGCCGGGAACCGACCCCGACGCCGTGGCGCCCTACATCGAGGAGCTTCTCGCCGCGCATGACCGTGTGGTCAACCGGATCGTGGCCGACCCCGAGGTCGCGACGGATCGCGAGCACCCGCTCGTGCGGGAGTACGTCGAGCTGTTCGAGCCCGGCGCTCCGTCTGTGGAGCTGGCGATCTCGACCTGGGAGGCGCAGGCCCGGGCCGGCACCTCGATCCAGCCCTTCAGCCCCGAGCATCCGGCGTTCGTGTCCCGGGTCGACGGGCCGGTCGAGCCGGTGTCGGCCGACGAGGTGCGCTTCCCGACGTGCGACGAGCGCCGCTACGGCGTGGTCGACGCAGCGGGAGAGCTGCAGGAGCTGGTGCCCGACGAGGCCGTTCCCGGACGGGGCACGGCGGTGAGGACCGAGGGTGAGTGGAAGCTGCGGAGGCTCGACGTGATCGCCGGGCAGCAAGGCTGTGGGGGAGAGGGGACTCAGTGAGGACGACGCGTGCGTGCACGATCATGATCGCGGTGGCGCTGGCCATCTGGATCCACCCGACATCGCCGGCTGGCGCGGCGGCGGAAGCCCCCGGGGATGGTTGCCAGCGGGTCGGACCCGACGGGAAGTGCATCGTCAACGAACGGGACGAGGGGCCGACGGAGGGCGACGGTGGCGGGTGGTCGGGCCCTCCGATCGAGTGCACGTGGGTGCGCTTCGAGAACCAGGCGGACGGTCGCGCGTACTTCCCCGAGCTTCCGAAGGGCCTCCCCGGTGGTGGTCCGCTCCCCGGGATTCCAGAGCTCAACCCGGGGGCCTACGTGTACGAGGACTGCGGGCCCGGCGGTGGGAACGGACGCCACGACCCGTGGGAGCGCGTGGGATGGGCAGGCACGAGTCCCGGGGTCATCGGGCCCGCCTTCGCCCTCGCACCCACCTCGCCACCCACCGCCGGTGAGGTCGCCGACGACCTGTGGGCCGGCATCGAGGCCACGCTCCCTGCACCCAGGGTGGTCACCAGCCCGCCGGCGGGCGTGGCGGCGATCGTGGAGCAGCCGACGTTCGTGGCGGTCGAGAACTGGACCGAGGTGAACGAGACCGACTGTGACGACGTCAGCGGCGTGGTGTGCGTGTCGCTGGTCGCCACCCCCCACCTGGTCTTCGACCCCGGTGACGGGTCGGATCCCATCCTCTGCCAGGGGGCGGGCACCGTCTACGACCCGGCGGGCCCGCTGCCGAGTGTGCAGGCCGAGGCGCCGGGCGCCTGCGCGCACACGTACCTGCGGCGGACCGGGGTGAACGGGCGGCCGGCCTCGTGGCCGGGCACGGTCACGGTCACGTGGGAGGTGTCGTGGAGCTCCACCACCCCCGTGGCCAGCGGCACGTTCCCGGACTTCTCGCTGTCGGCCGACCTCGAGCGCGAGGTCGACGAGGTTCAGGGGATCGTCGTGTCGTCCGGGCGGGGGCTCGACCGATGACCGTCGCGCCCCATGATGTTCCACCGGCGCCGGACCCCGGCGCGCGGGTGGCGGTGCCACCCGGAGCGAGCCCGCGCCGGGCCGTCAGGCTCGGTCCCCGGCCGTCTCCCGGTCTGCCGACGCGTCGTCGCTGGGGTCGCGTCGCCGCCGGCGCCGTGCTGGCGCTGCTCGGCATGTGGGTGTTCGCTGCGCTGTACCTGTCGGCCGGGAGCCGGGTCGAGGTGCTGGTGGCCGCCCGCGACATCTCGCCGTACGAGGCGCTCGAGCAGGGCGACCTCCGGGTCGAGCGCGTGGCGGCCGACCCGGGCGTCGCCTCGATCGATGCCGGCGCCGTCGAGGAGGTGGTGGGCCGGGCGGCCGCCACGCAGATCCCCGAGGGCACGTTGCTGTCGCCCGCTCACCTCTACGAGTCGGGCGAGCGGCTGGTCTCGGCCACGGAGGCGGCGGTGGGCGTCGAGGTGTCCCCGGGGAAGGCCCCAGGTGCGGGGCTCGAACCCGGCGCCGAGCTGGTCGTCGTCGTGCAGCCGCCACAGGGGCTCGGCGGCGAGGCACAGGAGGTGCCGGGGTGGGTCTACGACGTCGGTGAGATCGACAGCCAGACGGGCGAGCGCGAGGTGACCGTGGTCGTGCCCCGGTCGTCGGCCAGCCAGGTGGGCGGTGCGTCCGCCGACGGTCGGGTGGCGCTCACCGTGATCGGTGGTGGCTGAGCCGTGGTGGCCCTCGTCCTCGTCTCGTTCAAGGGCTCGCCGGGCGTCACCACCGCAGCCGCGGCGCTGGCCGGGGCGCACTCGTCGCCGGGGCGTGGGGCCCTGTTGGCCGAGCTCGACCCGGCCGGGGGCGCGATCCAGGTGCTGGCGTCCGGGCCCGCGGCCTGGGGCCTGGTCGACACGGCGGGCCGCCTGCGGCGCGAGACCACCGCCGCCGCGGTCGACGAGCACACGACCGAGCTGCCCCGGGGGATCCGGTCGCTCCTCGCACCGACGGCCGCGGCCACGGCCCACTCGGTGATCGCGTCGGCCGGCGATCGGTGGCTCCCGGGGCTGCGCAGCGCGTGGCCCGATGTCGTGGTGGACGCCGGCCGCTGGGAGCCCGGCCAGCGCACGGCCACCCGGATCGTCGGTGCCGACCTGGTCGCGGTCGCCTGCCGCCCGACCGTCGCCGGGGTCGAGACCGTCCGCCTCGGTCTCGACCACCTCCGACGGGTGGCCCGGTGCCCCGTTGCCGCCGTGGTGGTCGGTCACCGGCCGTACACACCCGGCGAGGTGGCGGCGCATCTCGACGTACCGGTCGCCGGGGCGATCGCCTGGGATCCTCGTGCCGTGGCGCACCTCTGGGGCGGGGGCGTCACCAGGAGGTGGTTGCGGAGCCGTCTGGCCCGTTCGGCCGCCGCGACGCTGCGTGGCGTCGAGGAGCTCGCCGGACCGACAGGGGCGCGGCGCGAGCCGGCCTCGAGGAGCACGGGTGCAGCTCGGCCGACCACCGGCGAGATGCCACCAACATCCCCCGCGTCACCCTCGCTGCCGACGGAGGCGCCGGCGTGACCGACCCGCTCGTCGAGCAGTTGCGGCGCATCGTCGTGAGCGAGGTGGGCGAGGAGACGGCCCGGCGCGAGCAGCAGGGCCTGCCCCCGCTCGACGCCGCCGATCGCCGGCAGATGGCCCGGTCGATCATGCGCAGGGAGCTCGACGGGCAGTGGCGGGCGGCCCAACAGCGGGGGGAGATGGCGCTCACCCCCGAGGAGGAGGACGCCGTCACGGAGGCCGTCCTGGCCGGGCTCTTCTCGCAGTTGCCCGGGCTCGAGGGGTACCTGCTCCGGCGCGACGTCACCGACATCTTCGTCGTCGGTCACGACAACGTCCGCGTGCGCACCCTCGACGGACGCGAGCGCCGGGTTCCGCCCGTCGCCGCGAGCGACGACGACCTGATCGAGCAGGTCCAGGCATTGGCCCGCAAGGGTGGACGGCTGGGGCTCGACGACGGCGCAACGCAGATCGAGAAGGAGTTCTCTCCGGCCCGCCCACTGCTCGACCTGCAGCTCTCGGACGGGTCGCGCCTGGCCGCGGCCGCCTGGGTGTCCGCCCGACCCTACGTGTCGGTGCGTCGCCACGCCCTGGTCGACGCCGACCAGGAGACGCTGGTGCGCGAGTGGAAGATGTACGACGAGGGCATCGCCAGCCTCCTCGGCGCGGCGATGCGAGCCCGGCTGAACATCCTGGTCGCCGGGGGCATGGGCCGGGGCAAGACCACACTCATGCGCGCGCTGTTGCACGAGTGCCCACCCGACGAGCGGATCGTGGTGCTCGAGCAGGAGCGCGAGCTCCAGCTCGGCCTCGATCCCGACCGCCACAACCACGTGCTCGAGCTGGTCGAGCGTCCGGCCAACATGGAGGGCGAGGGCAGCGTCACCCTCGCCGACCTGACCTGGGCGGTGAAGCGCCACGCCCCCGATCGCATCGTCGTCGGCGAGGTCCGCGGTCCCGAGGTCATGTACATGCTCGAGGCGGCCTGCGACGGCATCGCCGGCACGCTGTGCACCCTCCACGCCCGCTCGTCGCACCAGACCTTCGAGAAGCTCGTCAACTACGCCCGCAGGGGCGGCGCCGCGTTCGACCGCTTCGACGTCCTGCAGACCGCGGCCTACGCGCTCGACCTGGTCATCTACCTCGGGGTCACCTCCGACCACCGGCGGGTCATCTCCGAGATCACGCAGGTGCTCGACTTCGACCCCGGCGACCGTCAGATCGTCACGAACGACTGGTTCGTGCCGGGTCCGGACGGAGCGGCCGTCCCCAACCCGAACGCACCGATCCCCGTGGAGACGCTCGACATGTTGCTGGAGCACGGGTACGAGCCCGGCCTGCACCGGGATGGCGCCTGGTGATCGCCGCCGTCCTCTTGGCCGGCCTGGCGACGGTGGGTGGCGTTCTGCTCGCGATCTCGGGCCTCCGGCCAACTCCCCCCGGCGAGCGTCCGACCACGCGCCGTCGGCGCCGGTGGACGATGCCGTCGCCCGCCCGGGTGGCGGCGGTCGGTGGCGTGGCGCTCGCCGTGCTCGCTCTGACCCGGTGGCCGGTGGCGGCGATCGCCGCCGCGGTCGCCGTCGCCTACGGTTCGTCGCCGGTGCTCCGCCCGCGTCGCACCGGCGCCGACCAGGCGGAAGCGCTGAGCGTGTGGGCCGAGATGCTCCGCGACGCCACCGGCACGCCCCGGGGCATCGAGGGCGTGCTCGTGGCCACCGCGCACGGATCACCGGCGTCGATCCGCCCCCATGCCCTGCGGGCGGCCCGGCGGCTGCCGTACGAGCCGCTGGATCCGGTGCTCGACGATCTCGCCCGGGACCTCGACCACCCCGTCGGCGACCTGGTCGTCACCGCGCTACGGATCGCGGCGCGGTCCGGCGGTCGCCAGATCCGCTCGGTGCTCGACGACCTGGCCGGCCTCGCTCGCGAGGAGGCGCGCATGCACCGACGCATCGAGGTCGCCCGGGCGCGGCCCCGGTCCGACATGCGCTCGGTGATCGCGCTGATGGGGCTGTTCGTGGCGTTCTTCGCGCTCGTCGCCCAGGACTACCTGGCGCCCTACCGCACACCGGGCGGCCAGCTCGTGCTGGCGGTGGTGATCGCGACCTGGGGGGCGGCGGTGTGGGCCATGGCCCGGCTGGGCCGCGAGCGGCAGGTCAGCCGCCTCCTCGGGATGGAGGAGCCGTGACGGTCGCGCTGCTGGCGGGCATGGCCACCGGGCTCGGGGCGTGGCTGGTCTGGACCGGTGTGCGGCCGGCCCCCGAGCCGCTCGGCCCGGCGCTCGCGCGCGTCGGTCGCCCGCCGTCGCCGCGGCGGGTGGTCGACGATCGCCTCGACGAGCGGGATGTCCGCATCGGTGGCTTCCTGCTCGATCGTGTGCCCGCGCTCGCCCGGAAGGTCGAGGCGATGCGCTCCGACCTGCGCATCGTGGGACGCACGCCGGAGGAGCAGGCGGTGCGGGTCGGCGCCTACATCGCGCTCTCGCTCCTGCTGGGACCGTGGATCGGGTTCGTCTCGTGGGTCCTCGGCCTCCCGGTGCCGGCGCTCGTGCCCGGAGCGATCGCGATCGGTGGCGCCGCCGCCGGCATGGTCGTCCCCTTCTCCGGGCTGCGGCGGGAGGCGGCCGAGCGCCGGTCGGCGTTCGCGCGCGCGCTGTCGTCGTGGTGCGACGTGACCGTGATGACCCTGGCAGCGGGCAGGGGAGTGGAGCAGGCCATGGAGACCGCGGCCCGCGCCGGCCACGGCTGGGCGTTCGCGGAGCTGCGAGGCGCGCTCCACGGCGGCTACGTGCGCGGCGAGTCACCGTGGGTGGCACTGGCCCGGCTCGGCGACGAGCTGGGCATCGCCGACCTGTCCGAGCTGGCGAGCACGATCGCGATGGCGGGGGAGGAGGGAGCCGCCGTGCGGGCGACCGTGGCGGCGAAGGCCCGCACGATCCGGGAGCGCATGACGGCCGAGACGGAGCTGGAGGCCGCGGCCGTCACCGAGAAGATGACCCTGCCCAGCGTGCTGCTGGTCATGGGGTTCCTGCTCTTCCTGGGGTTCCCGGCGGTGGTCGCGATCTTCCAGGTATCGGCATGAGTTGGCTGCGAAAGGACGAGATGCCATGCATGGGATACTGGCCGGACTGGGCCGCCACCTCGCGCTGAGCTGGCGGCGGCGCCGCACCGAGGAGGGCGGCCTCAGCGACGAGGTGGCGATGATCGGCCTGATGCTCGCCGCGGCGGTGATCGTGGGCGGTCTGGTGCTGGCGGCCCTCACGGGTGCGGTGTCCAGGCTCGACTTCGGTTTCTGAGGCAGGTCGGGCTCGTTGCCCCGGATCGGCACGCGTGACGATCGCGGCGCCATGGCGGCGAACGTCTGGATGGTCCAGGTGGCCGTCCTCGTGCTCTTCGCGGTGGTGCAGGTGGCCCTCTGGTACTACGGCCGGGCGGTGGCGACCGCCGCCGCGCAGCACGGCCTCGACGCGGCTCGCGTGGCGGACGGCAGCTCCGGGGCCGGCGAGGCGACCGCGCGCGAGTTCCTCGACCAGACCGGCGGGCTCGACGCGAGGTCGGTGGTGGTGTCGCGGGGCGCCACCGACGTCAGCGTCAGGGTCGACGGTGGGGTCGACACGGTGGTCCCGTTCTTCAGCATTCCCGTGAGCGTGACGCTGTCGGCCCCGGTGGAGAGGTTCGTCGAGTGACCGCCTCGCGTGCTGGGAGTGACCGAGGCTCGGCGACCGTCGAGATGGTGGTCCTCGTGGTCGTGTTCTTCGCGTTCATCGCGGCCGTCGTGTTCGCCGGGCGGGTCACCGTGGGCTCGGCGCACGTCGAGGCGGCGGCGTGGAGTGCTGCCCGCACGATGAGCATCGCGCGCGACCCGGTGGTTGCCCGGGCCGAGGCCGAGGCCGACGCCCGCCGCACCGCGCGCGTCGGCTCGGCCATGTGCCGGTCGATGACGTTCGAGCCGGTCGTCCAGCGCTCGACCGACCCCGCGACGGTCGAGGTCGAGGTGGCGTGCGTGGTCGATCTGTCCGAGGCGCTGCTCGTGAAGGTGCCCGGCTCGTTGACCGTGCGGGCCTCGGCGGTCGAGGTGATCGACCGTCACCGGGAGGGCGAGCCATGAGGTGCGCCGGACCGGGCCGCCGGCGTGCGGGCGATGGTGGGTTCGTCACCGCGTGGACGGTGGCGCTCGCCGTGTGCTGCTGGGGGCTGGTGGGGCTCGTCATCGACGGGGGCCGGGCCCTGCGCGAGCGCAGCGATGCGTTCGGCACTGCGGCCGCCGCGGCCCGGGCTGGGGTGCAGGAGATCGACGAGCGCGCGGCCATCGCTGGCCAGGTGCGGCTCGACGAGGACGCCGCCCGTGCCGCCGCTCTGGGCTATCTCGCAACCCGCGGCTTCGCCGGCACGGTGGCCGTGGACGGGGCCGACGTGACCGTCTCGGTCAGCGGGCGGACCGACCTCCGTGTCCTGGTGGTTCCGGACTCGGTGGGCTATGCGGTGTCGGCGTCGGCCAGGGCGGTGCAGGCGGGGGGTCCGCCATGACCGGCCACGCGCCGTCGTGGATGGCACGACTGCTCGGCCGTGCGGCCCGGGTCGTGCGTGCCCTGGTGGCTCTCGGTGCCCTGCTCGTGCTCGCGGTGGGGGTGCCGCTGGTGCTCCTGGAGTGGGGCACGTGGCCGATCACCGGCGTGCCGACGTGGGAGCAGGTTCGCGACCTGCCGACCGCCGTGGCGACCGACGACGGCATCTTCGCCGTGGTCACGGTGGCGCTGTGGGGCGCGTGGCTCGCCTTCGTGTCCGCCGTCGTGGTCGAGGTGGTCGCACAGGTGCGGGGCGACGGCCGGCGAGCGACCCTCGGCATCGGGGGGCCGCTCCAGGGCATGGCCCACTACCTGGTCAGCTCGGTGGTGAGCGTGGCGCCCCTGGCGGTGTCCACCGCGCTGGCGACCCCGTCCACCCTGGACGCGCACGAGCCCGCCGGCTTCGGGACGACCGCAGCGCTCACGGCGGCACCTGCCCAGCCCGGCGACCCGGGCGCTCCGCCCGCTGCGGCACCCTCACCGGCGGACGCCGCGGCTGCAACGATCACCGTGGCGCGTGGGGACACCCCCTGGTCCATCGCCCAGACCCATCTCGGGGACGGTGCCCGGTGGAGGGAGATCTGGGAGGCGAATCGCGGGCGGCCTCAGCCGGACGGCGCGGTCTGGACGGATGCGGACGCGCCGATCATGCCGGGCTGGGTGCTCGCGGTGCCGGGCGGCCACTCCCGGGCGGCAGGCGACGCCGTGCCGGAGGAGGCCGCACCGCTGCTCCGGTTGGCGGCGCAGGAGGACCCGGCACGCGGCGAGGTCACCGTGGCGCCGGGTGACAACTTCTGGGTCATCGCGGAAGCGCAGCTCGCAGCGGCGTGGGGCCGGCCACCGACGGATGCGGAGATCGTGCCGTACTGGCAGGAGCTGATCGACCGGAACCACGACCGCCTGGTCCCGCCCGGCGACCCCGATCTCGTCTTCCCCGGCCAGGTGTTCGTGACGCCGGCAACGCCCGCCGACCGGGACACGACCAGGCCGGCCGACCCGGCACCCGCGGCGACCGACAGCAAGACCGACGCCCCGGCACCCGAGGTTCCGGCACCCGAGGTTCCGGCACCCGACGCTCCGGCACCCGACGCTCCGGCACCCGAGGTTCCGGCATCCGACGCCCCGGCATCCGAGGCGTCCGACGGGCCGGCCACGACCGACCCGGCCCCACCGCCCGTGGAGGGTGGCGCGGGCGGTGGGGACCTCGGTGCCGGTGAGCCCGGCGGGGCCGGCGGGGCCGGCGGGACCGCTGCCGTCGTCGAGCCCGACGATGCACCGATCGGTCACACGACGACGAGCGAGGATGTGCGGTCACGGCGGCAGGCAGCCGAGGCCGACGCGTCGGGTTCGGGCGGGCCGGATGCGCCGGCGACCGGCGAGAGTCACGACGCCGGCGACGAGCGCTCGGCGCCGGTGGGGCTGATCGGTGGAGGGCTCGCGGTGGCGGGCGCGTTGGTGCTCCTCGAGCGACGCCGCCGGGCCCAGCAACGCCACCGGCGCCGGCACCGGGCAGTACCCCTTCCGACCGGCGACGCGCGTGACGGCGAGCGGCGCCTGCGTCGCGGGGCCGATGTCGCCGGGGCCCGGCTGCTGGATGTGATGCTCCGGGCGGCGGCAGCCGGGGCGGGTGCCACCGGGCTGCCCGTGATGCGGTGGGTGGAGGTCTCCGCCGACGCCGTGGTCCTCGTCCTGGTCGAGCCATCACCCGCACCGCCCGGGTTCGTGGCCCTCGACGCCACCCGCTGGATGTCGAGCGCCGGCCCCGAGGAGCTGGCGGCCGTGGCCGGCCACGCGGCGGCGCCGGCACCGGCCCTGGTCCCGGTCGGGACCACCGAGGATGGCGCGGACGTGCTCATGGAGCTCGAGTCGAGCGGAGCGGTGACGGTGCACGGGCCCGAGGACGACGTCCACGGCCTGCTGCGGGCCATCACCGTGGCGGCGGCGACCGCCCTGTGGAGCGATCAGCCGCGCATCGTGCCGGTGGGCCTCGACGAGCAGCTCGACCGGCTCCCGGGGGTCGCCTCGGCAGCGTCGCTCGGCGAGGCTCTCGCCCTGGCCGAGGCTCATGCCGAGCGGGCGGAGGCGGCCCTGCGCTCGCTCCGGTGTCCGACGCTCGGCCAGGCCCGTGCGGTCGGCGCCACGCCGGAGGCCTGGGACCCGTTGATCGTCGTCGCCGCCGTGCCCCCGCGCGACGGCGAGGAGCAGCGCCGCGTCGGCGCACTGGCCGGCCGGCGCAACGGCGCCGTCGGCCTCGTGACCCGGCCCGGCATCGAAGGGGGGCAGACCGGCAGGGCGCTGGCGATCGACGAGCGGGGGTGGCTGCGGATCGAGGGGGTCGACCACGTCGTGCGCCCCCGTCACCTGAGCAGCGACGAGGTCCGGGGCCTCGTGGATCTGCTCGAGGGCGCCACCCGGCGCATCGACGTCCACCGCGACGAGGCCGTCGTCGAGCTGGCGCCACGCCGCCCGGCGCCTGCGGACCGCGCGCCGCCACAGCCCGAGGGCTCCCCGGGCTCCTCGGACGGCGGCCTCGGGCAGCCCGGGGAGAGCCTCGAGC
>JBKHJZ010000118.1:0-10467 GCA_046537875.1 Acidimicrobiia bacterium
GCAGCGGCCGCAGCCGGGGCCGGGCCGGCCCCCGACGGCGAGCGTCCGGCGTCCGGCGAGGCGGCCGCCGATGGAGGGTCGGCCGTGCGCGCTGGGCCGCCCGTGCTCGAGGTGCGCGACGTGTCCCGGCGGTTCGGCGGGGTGCGGGCGCTCGACGGCGTGTCCTTCGACGTGCGGCCGGGAGAGATCCTCGGCTTCATCGGGCCGAACGGGGCGGGCAAGACCACGCTGTTCGACGTCATCTCGGGCTACACGCGTGCCGACGGTGGCACGATCCGGCTGCGGCCCAGCAGCCAACCCGGCGAGCCGATCGACCTGCACGGCCTGCCCACGCACCGGCGCTCGTGGCGGGGCCTGGGACGGTCGTTCCAGGACGGGCGGCTGTTCCCGGGGTTGACCGTCGAGGAGTGCATCGCGGTCGCCCTCGAGCAGCACGTCGACGTGCGCGACCCGCTCGCCGCGGCGCTGCGCCTGCCGTCGGTCGCCGACTCCGAGCAGGGCGTGCACCGGCGGGTCGACGAGCTGATCGACGTGCTCGGGCTCGGCGCGTACCGCGACAAGTTCACCCGCGAGGTGTCGACGGGCACCCGCCGGGTGGTCGATCTCGCGTGCGTGCTGGCGCAGGGGCCGTCTGTCGTGCTGCTGGACGAGCCGTCGAGCGGGATCGCCCAGCGCGAGGCCGAGGCGCTCGCCCCGCTGTTGCGGCGGGTCCGCGACGAGCTGGGCGCCAGCCTGCTCGTCATCGAGCACGACCTGCCGCTGCTCATCTCGATCTCCGATCGCATGATCGCGCTCGACCTCGGGCGGATCGTCGCCGAGGGCGCGCCCACCGAGGTCGTCGAGCACCCGGCGGTGGTCGCCTCGTACCTGGGCACCGACGAATCCGCGATCACCCGCTCGGACGTACCCACACCGGGCTAGGAAGCGTTGCCCACGACAGCCGCTCACACAGAGGAGGGGGCCGATGTCCACCACCGACGAGACCGGGGCCAGGGGCTCGGGAGGCGCGCCGTCACCACAGGGTTCGGGGGGCTGGCAGAGGGCGGCGCGGCGGTACGGGCCGTTCGTGGGCATCGCCGTGGTGGTCGCGGCCGTGGCGGTCGCCTTCGGTGGCGGCGGCGACGGTGACGACGACGGCGTGGACAGCGGGGCCGGCGACGGGCCGACGTCCCGGGAGGAGCTGATCCTCTCGGGGCCGATGACCCCGGAGCGGGCCGAGCTGGAGGGTGTGGAGGACGTCGACTTCGGGCCGAACTGCGACACCGAGACGGGACGCATCAAGCTCCCGACCGTCTACGCGCCGCCCTGCGTCGAGCCGTTCGAGGGGGACAACGGCGGTGCCACGTATCAGGGGGTCACAGAGGACACCGTCAAGGTCGTCTACTACCAGACCGATCCGGCGCTCGACCCGCTCACCGCCGCCACGGTCGGGGGCGCCGGTGCCGACGTCGATCCCGAGAGCGCCCGGCGCACGGTCCAGGGCTTCGTCGACCTCTACAACGACGTCTACGAGACCTACGGGCGCACCGTGGAGGTGGAGGTGTTCGTCGGCAGCGGGGCGGGCGACGACGAGGCGGCCGCCCGGGCGGATGCGATCGAGATCGCCGAGAAGGAGCCGTTCGCCGTGCTGAACGGTCCAACCCAGACGAGCCGCGTCTTCGCCGCCGAGCTGGCGTCCCGCGGCATCGTCTGCGGGCCGTCGTGCGCGCTCGCGCTCCCCGAGGACGTCGTCGAGGAGTACGCGCCGCTCCTGTGGCAGACGGGTCCCACGCCCAACCAGGCGGTCGCGCTGGCGGCCGAGATGATCGCGAACCTCGCCGGGCCCGGCACCAACGCCGAGTTGGCGGGCGACCCGGCGATGCACGACCAGGAGCGCGTCTACGGCCTGCTGCACTACGACAACCCCGACGGCGACCACCGCCCGGTGATCGAGGACTTCACGGAGCGGCTCGAGGAGCAGGGCATCGAGCTGGCCACCGACGTGGAGTTCACGCTCGACCTGGCCCAGGCGCAGGAGAACGCCCGCACGAACATCTCCCGGCTGAAGGACGAGGGCGTGACCACGGTCATCTACTACGGCGACCCGCTGACGCCGTCGTCGCTCACCGAGGAGGCCACCGCCCAGGACTACCAGCCCGAGTGGATCCTGGGTCCCAGCGTGCTCATGGACACGACCATCTTCGCCCGGCTCACCGACGGCGAGCAGTGGCGGAACGGCTTCGGGCTGTCGCTGATCGCGGCGCGCGGCGAGCGGTCGACCAACGGCGCGTTCCGGATCTACGAGTGGGCCTACGGCGAGCCGCCGCCGAACAACACGGCGAACGTGATCGACCCACGGATCCGCAACCTGTTCAACGGCGTCCACCTCGCCGGGCCCGAGCTCACCCCGGAGACGTTCCGCGACGCGATGTTCCGCTACCCCGTGTCGGGCGGTGGGCCGACCGAGGCCCAGATCTCGCGGGGTGACCACGGGGTCTGGCCCGACATGGACTGGGGCGGCACCGACGACGCCACGCTCATCTGGTGGGACCCGGAGGCGACCGGCGAGGACGAGGTCGGCAACGAGGGCGAGGGGATGTACCGCTACGCGAACCGTGGCGAGCGCTACACGCTCGGCAACCTCCCGGAGTCGATCGAGGAGTCCGGGCTGTTCGACGTCGAGTCGTCGGTCACCGTCTTCGAGGAGGTGCCCGCGGAGGACCAGGCGCCGGACTACCCGTCACCGAACCTCACGCCGCCGTAGGCAGGTGGTGACCGGGCGCCGTGCGCGGCGCCCGGACCGCCCAGCCTGGGTCAGTGACCCTGCCTGCGACCCCGGGACCCGGGGCCCCCGACCCGTCCGCGTGTTCCCGTAGCCCGCTGAGACGCCGCCCACGACAAAGGAGAGGACCATGTCCACCACCGACGAGGCCGGGGCCACGGGCTCGGGAGGAGGCGCGCCGTCGCCCCCCTCGCGTGGCTCGGGGGGCTGGCAGAGGGCGGCGCGCCGGTACGGGCCCTTCGCCGCGATCGCGGTCGTCGTCGCGGCCGTGGCGATCGCCTTTGGCGGCGGTGGCGACGGTGACGACGGCGTGGACAGCGGCGCCGGCGACGGGGCGACATCCCGGGAGGAGCTGATCCTCTCCGGGCCGATGACCCCGGAGCGGGCCGAGCTGGAGGGGGCCGACGACGTCGACTTCGGACCCAACTGCGACCCCGAGACGGGTCGCCTCATGCTGCCGACGGTGCTGGCCCCGCCGTGCGTCGAGCCGTTCGAGGGCGACAACGGCGGCGCCACGTCCCCGGGCGTCACCGAGGACACGGTGAAGATCGTGTACTACCAGGCCGACCCCGCGCTCAACCCGCTCGTGGCGGCGACGGCTGGGGGCGCGGGCGCACAGGTCGACCCCGAGTCGGCGCGCCGCACCGTCCGGGGCTTCGTCGACCTCTACAACGAGATGTTCGAGACCTACGGGCGCACGGTGGAGGTCGAGGTGTTCGTCGGCAGCGGGGCGGGCGACGACGAGGCGGCCGCCCGGGCGGATGCCATCGAGATCGCCGAGAAGGAGCCGTTCGCGGTGATCGGCGGTCCCCAGCAGTCGAGCCCGGTGTTCGCCGCCGAGCTGGCCTCGCGCGGGATCGTCTGCGGGATGAACTGCGCGCAGGCGCTTCCGGAGACCATCGTCGAGGAGTACGAGCCGCTCCTCTGGCAGCTCGGACCCACGCCCGACCAGGCCGTCGCGCTGGCGGCCGAGATCATCGGCAACCTCGCGGGGCCGGGCACCGAGGCCGAGCTGGCGGGCGACCCGGCGATGCGGGAGCAGGAGCGGGTGTACGGGCTGCTGCACTACGACACGCCCGACGGCGACCACCGGCCGGTGATGGACGAGTTCACCGCGCAGCTGGAGGAGCAGGGCATCGAGCTGGCCACCGACGTGGATTTCACGCTGGACCTGGCCCAGGCGCAGGAGAACGCCCGCACGATCATCTCCCGGCTGAAGGACGAAGGCGTGACGACGGTTCTCTACTACGGCGATCCGTTCACGCCGGGACCGCTCACGACCGAGGCGACCGCGCAGGAGTACCGCCCCGAGTGGATCCTCGGTCCCAACCTGCTGATGGACACCACCATCTTCGCCCGGCTCACCGACGGCGAGCAGTGGCGCAACGGCTTCGGCATGTCGTTCGTGAACGCGCGGGGCGAGCGGTCGACAAACGGGGCGTTCCGCATCTACGAGTGGGCCTACGGCGAGCCGCCGCCGCACACCAGCGTCAACATCCTCGAGCCGCCGGTCCGGCACATCTTCACCGGCATCCACCTCGCCGGGCCGGAGCTGACCCCGGAGACGTTCCGTGACGGGCAGTTCCGCTACCCCGTCTCGGGCGGTGGACCCACCGTGCCCCAGGTGTCGGCCGGGGACCAGGGTGTCTGGCCCGAGATGGACTGGGGCGGCATCGATGACGCCACGCTCATCTGGTGGGATCCGGAGGCCAGCGGCGAGGACGAGGTCGGCAACCAGGGCGAGGGGATGTACCGCTACGCCAACGGCGGCGAGCGCTACACGCTCGGCGACTTCCCCGAGTCGATCGAGGAGGCGGGCCTGTTCGACGTGGAGTCGTCGGTCATCGTCTACGACGAGCTCCCCGCCGAGGACCAGCCGCCCGACTACCCGTCACCGAACCTCACACCCCCATAGGCCATTGCGTCAGCCCAGGGCCTGCGCGATGCCGTGGATCGCCAGGCCGGCGGCAGCGCCCACGAGCGTGCCGTTGATCCGGATGAACTGCAGATCGGGCCCGAGCAGCAGCTCGAGCCGGTCGGCCGTCTCGTGCGCGTCCCACCGGGCGACGGTGGTGGCGACGAGGTCGCCGATCTCGTCGCTGAACTGCTCGGCCACGTAGCGTGCGCCGGTCTCGAGCGCGCGCTCGGTCCGCCCGGCCAGCGCCGGGTCGTCGCGGAGCCGGGCGCCGGTGGTCGCGATCGCACCGGCCAGCCGGTGGCGGAGCTCGGAGCCGGGGTCGTCGGCCTGCGCCCGCAGCTCCGCCTTCAGGTCGCGCCAGATCCTCGCCACCCACTCGCGCAGCTCGGGCTGGGCCAGGAGGTCGGCCTTCAGGTCCTCGCCGCGGGCGATCAGCTCCGGTGACGACCGCAGGTCCGCGACCAGGCGCCGGACCCGCGCGTCGACGTCCCGTCGCAGCTCGTGCCCGGGATCGGCCACCACCTCGGCGAGCACGGCCCGGGCGCCGTCGAGCAGCCGGTCGAAGATGCGGTCCTCGGCGGCACCGGGCAGCCACCAGGGCGACTCGGAGCCGAAGCGGGCACGGAGCGAGGCCTGGTTCTCGGTGAGGAACCGGTCGACCGCCCGGAGGGCGACGTCGAGCACCTCCTGGTGCCGGCCGTCCTCGGTGAGCAGCTCGAGCGTCCGGCCCGCGAGCGGGGCCAGCGGCGTGGTGTCGAGGCGCTTGCGGGCCGCCTCCTCGATCGCCTGGTGCACCTCCTCGTCGCGCAGCAGGTCCGCGCCCGTGACCGCGGCGTCGGCGGCGTAGCGGGCCAGCCGCTCGGCGTTGCCGGGGTCGGCCAGCCAGGTGGCCAGGCGGCGGGTCACGCGGGCGCTGCGGACCCGGGCCACGATCGCCTCGGGGGTGAGGAAGCTCGACTGGACGAAGTCGCCGAGCGTCTCCCCGAACTGCTGCTTGCGGCTGGGGATGATCGCCGTGTGGGGGATCGGCACGCCGAGCGGGTGCCGGAACAGGACCACCACGGCGAACCAGTCCGCCAGGCCGCCCACCATGCCGGCCTCGATCGCGGACTCCAGGTAGTCGATGCCCGCGGCGTCGCTGTCCCACAGCTGGAGGCCGACGAACACCGCCGCGAAGGCCACGAGCAGCGACGTTGCCCGCCAGCGCATGGTCCGGAGCCGGGCGCGCCGGACGGCGACGTTGGCGGGCTCGGGCAGGGGAGGCGTCGCGGGCGCGCCGGTCGGGGCGCCCTCCGTGTCGAGGAGGCTGGCCACACCCAGGGTGTACCCCACCGCTCCGGCGATCTGCGCGGCGGGGGTGGGGCGGGGTGGTGGCGCCCGGATCAGCCCCGGTAGCGGAGCCGGGCGCGGACGGGACGGTGATCGGACATCGCCTGGGGGACCACCTCGGGGTCGAGCACGTCGACCGCCGGCGTGACGAGCAGGTGGTCGGTCTGGCTGTGCGGGCGGTGGGCGGGATACGTGCGGCCGCGCACGGCCCGCCGCCAGCCGCGGGGGACGAGCCGGTCGACGCACCAGCCCCACATGTTCATGTCGCCGGCCAGCGCCGCCGGGGCGTCGAGCGGCGGCAGCGATGCCCGCAGCGCCGGGCTCAGGCGCCAGACCGGGTCCTTCAGCAGGGGGAGGTGGGTGCCCACGACGGTGAACGGCGTGCTGGCGGCGTCGACGGTCGCCCGCACCACGGCCCGCCGGCCCGGGTCGCGCCGCAACTGCGGGCCCAGCGGGATCACCTCGGCCGAGAGCAGCGGCAGGCGGGTCAGCACCGCCAGCACCCAGTCGCCCTGGCCGGCGTCACCGTCGCGCGCGACCAGCCGCACCCGGTCGTGGCACTCCGCCCGGGCCACCGTGAAGGTGGCCGCCACCCGGTAGCCGAGCGCATCGGCCACCCCGACCACGTGTCCCTCGCCGTCGTCGGGGACCCACGCCTCCTGCACCACCAGCACGTCGGTGTCCACCTCCTTGCACGCGGTCACGACGTCGTAGAACGGGGCGTCGTGGCCACCGGGCCCTCGGCCCATGTGCAGGTTGAAGCTCCCGACGGTCAGCTCCATGGGCGGCAAGGATGCCACGGGAGCCGCGATCGGCCGGGGCGCGGGTGTGGTGGCGGCGGGGCCGCCCCGGTCGCCGCTGATCACGCGTCGATGATCTCCGCGAGGAGCTCCGGGGCGATGTTGCGGCCGGTCAGCACCACCACCGGGGTTCCCCGGGTGGGGACGAGCCCGGCGGACAGGGCCGCCACCCCAACGGCCGCCGCGCCCTCGGCCACGAGGCCACATCCGGTCGCGAGCGCACGGATCGCGTCCCGGATCTGCGCCTCGTCGACCCGGAGCCAGGAGTCGACCCGCCGGGAGGCGATCGCCGGGGTGACGGCCCCGGGCTCGAGGTTGCCGCCGAGCCCGTCGGCGATGGTCGGGGCGATGGGGACCCGCTCGATGCGGCCTGCGGCCACCGCGCGGGACACCGACGGCGACGCCGCGGCCTCGACGCCCACCAACCGGGTGGACGGGTGCTCCCCGGCCCACAGGGCGCAGCCGGCCACGAGCCCGCCCCCGCCGACGGGGACCACCAGCGTGACCTCGTCGCCCACCTGGCGGTCGATCTCGTCGCCGAGCGTGAGCTGGCCGGCGATGACGTGCGGGTCGTTGTAGGGCGAGACGAACGCTGCCCCGTCCCGGGCCAGGTCGAGCGCGTGACGCTCCGCGGCCTCGTAGTCGGCCCCGTGCAGCACGAGGTCGACGTCGAGGGCGCGGAGGGCCGCCACCTTGGCGGCCGACGCGGTCTCCGGGACCACCAGCGTCGCCGGCACGCCGAGCCGCCCGGCTGCGAAGGCGATGCCGAGCGCGGCGTTGCCGGCCGACGGCGTGACCACCCGGTCCGCCGAGCCGGCGTACGAGGCCACCGCCGCCAGGGCGCCCCGCACCTTGAAGCTGCCCGTCGGCTGGAGCGTCTCCAGCTTGGCCAGGACCTGCGCGTCGACACCCGGCAGCCGGACCGGCACGAGCGGCGTGGCGGGCAGGTGGCGGGCGACGACCTCCCGCGCCGCGGCGATGTCGGCAGCGCCCGGTTCGGTGACATGGCGGGCGGGCCGGGTACCGGGTGGACCGGCGGGAGCAGCGGGGGGACCGGAGGGCCGTGGCGCGGGCATGGCCGACACACTGCCCGGATCCGCCGGTGCCCCGCCATCGCGTCGACACCGTCGGTGAGCCACGTGCGCGGTCCGGGGCGCCACCGAAACCGCGTCGTCGCGGCTACGGTGGGGCTCGACAACACCAGACGCGGGAGCTCGGGCGACCGGGCTGAGAGGGCGTACGCGCCGACCGCAGAACCTGATCCGGGTAATGCCGGCGAAGGGAGTGATGCTGCCATGGCCACCCGCCGCAAGGCCTACGTCGTGGGTGACCGCCCCGACGTGAACGTCCCGTTCACCGAGGTGGTGCTGGAGGAGCCGCACGCGCCGGTGCGGCTGTACGACACCAGCGGCCCGGGGAGCGATCCCCACCGGGGCCTGCCGCCGCTGCGCCATCCCTGGATCCACGAGCGCGGCGACGTCGAGCACTACGTGGGCCGGGTCGCGACGCTGCGCGACGACGGTCGGGCGTCGGCGCGCGCCGGTGCCCCCGGCGCCGAGCAGTTCCCGGGCGAGGGGGCCGGCCGGCCGCGCCTGCGGGCCGCGAGCGGCCGCACCGTCACTCAGATGCACTACGCCCGCCGGGGCGAGGTGACCCCCGAGATGGCGTTCGTGGCGCTCCGCGAGGGCATGGACCCCGAGGTGGTCCGCGACGAGGTGGCGCGGGGCCGGGCGATCATCCCCGCCAACGTCAACCACCCGGAGTCGGAGCCGATGATCATCGGCTCGCGGTTCCTCACCAAGATCAACGCCAACATCGGCACCTCGGCGGTCACCTCGTCGGCGGCCGACGAGGTCGACAAGCTCACCTGGGCAACCCGCTGGGGCGCGGACACGGTGATGGACCTGTCGACCGGCCGCGACATCCACACCACGCGGGAGTGGATCATCCGCAACAGCCCGGTGCCCATCGGCACGGTGCCGATCTACCAGGCGCTCGAGAAGGTCGACGGCGCCCCGGAGGAGCTCACGTGGGAGGTCTTCCGCGACACGGTCATCGAGCAGGCCGAGCAGGGCGTCGACTACATGACGATCCACGCCGGCGTGCTGCTGCGCTACGTGCCGCTCACCGTCGACCGGGTCACGGGCATCGTCAGCCGGGGCGGGTCGATCATGGCCGCATGGTGCCTGGCCCACCACCGGGAGAGCTTCCTCTACACCCACTTCGACGAGCTCTGCGAGATCTTCGCGGCGTACGACGTGGCGTTCAGCCTCGGTGACGGCCTGCGCCCCGGGTCGATCGCCGATGCCAACGACGAGGCCCAGCTCGCCGAGCTGGCCACGCTGGGCGAGCTGACGCAGGCGGCATGGGGGCACGACGTGCAGGTGATGATCGAGGGCCCCGGCCACGTGCCCATGCACAAGATCCGGGAGAACGTCGAGCTGCAGCAACGGCTCTGCGCCGAGGCGCCCTTCTACACGCTCGGCCCCCTCGCCACCGACGTCGCGCCCGGCTACGACCACATCACCTCGGCGATCGGTGCGGCGATGATCGGGTGGTTCGGCACGGCGATGCTCTGCTACGTGACCCCGAAGGAGCACCTCGGCCTGCCCGACCGCGACGACGTCAAGCAGGGTGTCATCGCCTACAAGATCGCGGCGCACGCCGCCGACGTGGCCAAGGGCCATCCCACGGCGCAGGCGTGGGACGACGCCCTGTCGACGGCCCGGTTCGAGTTCCGGTGGGAGGACCAGTTCGCCCTGGCGCTCGACCCGGACACCGCCCGGTCGTACCACGACGAGACGCTCCCGGCCGAGCCTGCGAAGACCGCGCACTTCTGCTCGATGTGCGGGCCGAAGTTCTGCTCGATGGCCATCACCGACAAGGTGCGGGACTACGCCGCGGCGCAGGGGATGGCCGAGAAGTCCGCCGAGTTCAGGGCCTCCGGTGGGTCGGTCTACGTGGCCCCGCCGGCCCGGGAGGAAGCGGCCAGGTGAGCGATCCGTCCGCCGATGCCCGGATCGGCCGGCTGCACGTGCTGGTCGACTCGCTGGACGTCGCGGCGGCGGCCATCGACGGTGGGGCACCCGTCATCCAGGTGCGGTGCAAGGGGGGGACCGACGCCGAGCGCTACGGGCTGGTCGAGGCCATCGCCACGCGCTGCCGCGGGGCGGGCGTCACGTGCCTGGTCAACGACCGGGCCGACATGGCGGTCGCCGCCGGAGCCGACGGCGTGCACGTGGGCGCCGAGGACCTGCCGGTCGGCGCAGCCCGCCGGGTGGTGGGCGCGGGTGCCATCGTGGGCGGCACCGCACGCGACCCCGCGACCGCGCGCCGACTCGTCGAGGAGGGCGCCAGCTACCTGGGCGTGGGGCCGACCTACGCGACCGCGAGCAAGGACGGGCTGCCCGACCCGCTGGGGCCCTCCCGGGTCGGGGAGGTGGTGCGGGCCGTCGACGTGCCGGTCATCGCGATCGCGGGCATCACGCTCGACCGGATCCCGGAGGTGCTCGCCACCGGGGCCTGGGGTGTCGCCGTGATCGGCGCCGTGGCCGGTGCGCCGTCGCCGCGCGCCGCCACGCGCGAGTTGGTGGCGGCCGTCCAGCGCGCCGCGGGCGGCACCGCCGCGGCGGGCGCCGGCGGGAGGAGCCGGGCATGAC
>JBKHJZ010000119.1:0-10426 GCA_046537875.1 Acidimicrobiia bacterium
CGGGTGACGCCGCTCGGCCCGCCGCGCCGCTACCGTCTGGGCATCGCCCCTGCTGCGGGGCGGGCCACCGGCGCCGCCGTGCCGGCAGGAGGAGGTCGCAGTTGGCAAGCGTCACCTTCGAGGGCGTGTCGAAGCGCTTCGACGACACCCTCGCCGTCGACAACCTCGACCTGGCGATCGATGACGGTGAGTTCATGGTCCTGCTCGGTCCCTCGGGCTGCGGCAAGACGACGGCGCTGCGGATGATCGCCGGGCTCGAAGACATCACCGAGGGCAAGGTCCTCATCGGCGACGACGTGGTCAACGACGTCGATCCGGCGCGCCGCAACGTCTCGATGGTGTTCCAGAGCTACGCGCTCTACCCCCACATGACCGTGCAGCGGAACATCGAGTCGCCGCTGCTCGTGCGCCGCTACCGGGCCGACGGGCCCGACACCCCGCCCCGCAAGCTGACGCGCGCCGAGCGCACCGAACGGGTCGAGGAGGCGGCACGGGTGCTCGGCCTGGAGCCCTTCCTGAAGCGCAAGCCGGCGGCCCTCTCGGGTGGCCAGCGCCAGCGGGTCGCGCTCGCCCGGGCGTTCGTGGGACGGCCGAAGGCGTTCCTGATGGACGAGCCGCTGTCGAACCTGGACGCCAAGCTGCGGGCCGCGACCCGGCTCGAGCTCGTGGACCTCCACCGCCGCATCGCCACCACGGTCGTCTACGTCACCCACGACCAGGTCGAGGCCATGACCATGGCCGACCGCACCGCCATCCTGTCGGAGGGCCGCCTCCAGCAGGTCGGCACGCCCCAGGAGGTCTACGAGCGCCCCGCCAACGTGTTCGTCGCCCAGTTCATCGGCACGCCACCGATGAACACCCTGCCGGCCACCGTCGCCGGCGGGAACGGGGAGGCCGCCGTCGTGGCGGGTGACAGCCGCTTTCCCCTGCCACCGGGTCTCAGCAGCCGCCTCGACGCGGGCCGGCCGGTGATCCTCGGCGTCCGACCCGAGCACCTCGAGATCTCCAGCGAGGGCACGATCGCCCTCGACGTCCGCGCCGTCGAGTGGCTCGGGCACGAGTGCCTGGTGTTCGGCTCGGTGGAGGGCGCACCGGTGGTGGTCCGCCAGGTCGGCATGTCGCCCAAGGAGGCCGGCAGCGCGGCGCGCCTGGCGGTCGACCCGGCCAACGTGCACCTCTTCGACCCCGGGACCACGGAGCGGCTGCGGTGACGATGGCGGCCGAGCGCGCCGGGGCCACCGCTCTCGGCGAGCGCCAGGGGGCCCGGCGCCGCCGGTGGCGCGACCGGGGCCGGGGTCGCTACTCCTGGAAGGAGATCGGCCTCGCCCTCGTGCTGCTCGCCCCGTCGATCGCCGTGTTCGTGGCGTTCTTCTACCAGCCGTTCCTGAACCTCCTGAACTGGGGCACCTTCGAGAGCCGGAGCGGCGGCGCCTACTTCGAGGAGGTCGGCCTCGCCCAGTACCGGGAGGAGCTCGCGAGCGACGACTTCCAGGCAGGCCTCTGGCACACCGTCCAGTTCGTGCTCTACACGGTGCCTGCGGGCCTGATCTTCGGGGTGCTGCTCGCCGTGGCCGCCCACCGGCGCCTGAAGGGCATCAAGGCGTTCCGGACGATCTTCAGCTCGACGCTGGCGAGCTCGACCGCGGTCAGCGCCGTGATCTTCCTGTTCCTGTTCAACCCCACGGTCGGCGTGTTCCAGGTCGACTGGCTCGGCGACCCCGACTGGGCCATGTTCGCCATCTCGCTGCCGGCCATCTGGCGGAACCTCGGCCTGTCGTTCATCATCGTGCTCGCCGGCCTGCAGGCGGTGCCCGACGAGGTGATGGAGGCCGCCGTGCTCGACGGCTACGGACCGGTGCGCCGGCTCCTGTTCGTCACGCTGCCCCTGATCTCCCCGGTGCTGCTGTTCCTGCTGGTCGTGCTGGTGATCTTCGGGCTCCAGGCGTTCACCGAGCCCGACATCATCACCGGCGGCGGTCCCGCCGGGGCCACCGAGACCCTGGTGTTCAAGATCGACCGCCTCGGCCGGCCCGACAACATCGCGATCGGAGCCGTCTACTCGGTCGGCCTGTTCTTCGTGACGCTGGCCGTGACCGCGCTCCAGTTCCTGATCCTCGAACGGAGGGTCCACTATGCCCAGTGACGGCGGGACACGGGCGACGGAGGCGACCGGGACGCCGACTGCGGGCACGACGACCGATCCGGTCCCGGGCGGCGGGATCGCCGTCGAGGAGGAGCGCAGCGATCGCGAGGAGGTGGTGGTCGTCCCCGGCGGCGACCTGCTCGAGGCGCGCGAGGCCGGCCTCACCGGCGCCACCGTCGGGCAGTCGCCCGCCCGGCGCGTCCTCGGCCTCACCGGCCAGTACGCGGCCCTGGTGGTGCTGGCGGCCGTGGTGCTGGCCCCGGTCGTCCTCACGCTCGTCCAGGCCCTGTCGCGGCTGTTCCCCTGGATCAACGCGGGGAAGCCCCTGCATCCGGTGGACGTGCAATGGAAGGACCGCACCTGGCTGAGCGGGGGCGCATGGTCGGTCACCGCCCGCACGCTGGTCATCGTGCTCATGCTCGCGTGGGTGCAGCTGCGGGTGGCGGGCGGCAACGTCCGGCGATTGGCCCCGCTGGCCACCCCCCGGCGGTTGGCGGCGGTCGGGGCCGGCGTGGTGGCCACCGCCGCGCTCGCCGATCGCATCTGGGCCGCCTCGCTCGGCCGGGCGACCACCACGGCCTGGTGGTGGCTCGCCGCCATCCTCGCCGTCGCGGCCACCCAGCTCGCCGGCTTCGGCGGGCTGCGGACCGTGTGGCGGCCGGCGTTGCTGGCGGCGCTCACCGGGGTCGCCGTGGTGGCGTTCGCCGTGCTCGCGTTCGGGGCCCAGGCCTGGAGCCAGGGATGGGACACGGGCGATCTCGGTCCGCCGATGGTCCGCAGCTTCACCGTGACCGTCCTCATCACGGTCGCCCAGGTGCTCACCTCGATCCTGGCCGCCTACGCCTTCGCGTTCCTCCGGTTCCCCGCCAAGGGCCTGGTCTTCGCGCTGTTCATGGGGACGCTGCTGCTCCCGATCGAGGTCACGCTGCTCGGCAACGTGCAGACCATCCGGGAGCTCGACTGGATCAACTCGAACGCCGGCCTGGTGCTGCCGTTCGCCGCCACGGCGTTCGGGACCTTCCTGATCCGCCAGGGGTTCCGGGGGGTGCCGCCCGAGATCCGCGACGCCACCCGGCTCGACGGCTACGGCCACCTGTCGTTCCTCTGGCGCTTCGCGGTGCCGCTCACCCGACCGGTCATCGCGTCGTTCGTGCTCATCTCGGCGCTCGGCGCCTGGAACCAGTACCTGTGGCCCCAGGCCGTCATCGACGACGACCGCTACCAGACCGCGCAGATCCGGCTGCGCAGCATCGTCGGGGCCGCCGACCCCGCCAACGCCAACGTCCAGATCGCGGCCGCCCTCATCGTGGCGATCCCGGTCGTGCTGCTGCTCATCGCCTTCCAGCGCCAGATCATCCGCGGCCTCACCGCCGGCGCCGTGAAGGGATGACCGTCACCGCGGCCGACCCCCCCTCTCCCCACCCAGGAGGCGACATGCGCTTCACCAGCCTGAACGCAACCCGGCGACGGTTGCCCCGGTTCCTCGCCGGGCTGGGTGGGCTCGCCCTGCTGGCCGTCGCCTGCAGCGATCCGCCGACGACGGGCGACGGTGGGGTGAGGACCGCCCTCGAGGACGGCGAGCTGCCGGAGTGCCCGCTCGACGCGCTCGAGGAGGCCGAGGGACCGGTGCAGGCGACGCTGTGGTACGGCGGACTCGGCGGGGTGACCAAGCGGACCATGGAGGAGACGGTCGAGCGGTTCAACGCCGGCCAGGATCAGGTGCGGCTCGACGCCAGCGACCAGGGCAGCTCGTACGCCGAGGTGTTCCGGAAGTACGACAGCGCGGCGTCGGCCTCCGTCGACCAGCTGCCCGACCTGATCTATCTGGAGGACACCCAGCTCCAGGGCATGGTCGACCGGGGCCAGGTGCTGCCCGCCGAGGCGTGCATGGAGGCGGCCGGCTACGACATCACCGACATCGAGCCGGCGGTGCGGGCCAAGTACACCGTGGACGACGTGCTCTACCCGGGCTATGTGAACGTGTCGACGCCCGTCCTCTACTACAACAAGGCCCACTGGGTGGAGGCGGGCCTCGATCCCGACGACCCGCCCGGAACCCTCGACGAGGTCTACGAGCAGGCCAAGGCCCTGAAGGAGGCCGGCGTCTCCGAGCGGCCGTTCGTGCTCAAGAACAGCCGCTGGTTCTTCGAGACGTGGCTCAGCGGCATCGACGTCGACGTGGTGGACAACGACAACGGGCGCGACGCCCCGGCCACGGAGGCCACGTTCGACACCCCGGAGACCCGGGAGCTGTTCGAGTTCCTGCAGCGGATGAACGACGAGGGGCTCCTCAACGTGTTCGCCAACACCGAGGGCAGCATCGACCACTACCTGGCGCTCGCGCAGGAGCAGTCCTCGATGATCGTCGAGACCTCCACGGCGTCGACCACGATCGCCGACACGCTCGCCGGCGAGGTCACGGCTGCGGAGGCGGGCGTCGAGTTCGACGAGTCGGTGGTCGAGCGGGCGAACATCGTCCCGGCCACCGCCCCGTTCCCGGGCATCGAGTCGCCCGGCGAGGTGTTCGTCAGCGGCGGCACCTTCTACATCCTCAACACGTCGGACCCCGCGCAGCAGGCGGCGGGGTGGCGGTTCCTCGAGTTCATGCTGCAGCCCGAGAACGCGCGGGAGTGGCACTTCTCGGGCTCGTACCTCCCCGCGGTCAAGGAGGTGGCCGACGATCCCCAGGTCCAGGAGTTCTGGTCCGGCGAGGTCGCCGGCGTCCTGCTCGCCAACGCCGTCGAGCAGCTCGAGGACGCCGATCCCGACAAGGCCGGCCCCCTGATCGGTCCCTACCCCGACTTCGCCGACGAGATCGAGCAGGCGATGGACGCCATCCTGCTCGGCGGCGCCGACATCGAGTCGACGCTGTCGTCGGCCGAGCAGCGGGTGACCGAGTCCCTGGAGCGCTACAACGCGGAGTGAGCCCCGGGCCCGCCCCGGCCCGGCACGGCAGCTGGGCAGGGGCGGTGCCTGACCCGGTCCCCAGCTCGGCCTAGCCTGAGCACCACCTATGGCCGGCCTCTCGTTCCGTGACCGGTTCTACACGCCGCCCGTGGCCCGGGCCCTCCTCTCCCCGGTCGGCATCCTGCTCGCCGGGGTGGTGGCCGCCGTCGCCATCGTCGCCGGACTCTCGCTCCCGCTGGCGATCGCGCTCGGCGTGGCCGCCTGGGCCGCCCGGGTGCTGTGGGCGGTGCCCCGGCCTCGGCGGGGCGAGCGCATCGACCCCTTCACGCTGCAGGAGCCGTGGCGGCGGTTCGTGCAGGAGGCCCTGCAGGCCCGCAACCGCTTCGACGAGGCGGTCACCCGCACGCGATCCGGCCCGCTGCGCGACAACCTCGCCTCGGTGGCCACGCGGGTGGAGGCCGCGGTCGAGGAGTGTTGGCAGATCGCAAAGCGTGGCCAGACGCTCGACCGCGCCCGGCGGCGCATCGACGTGGCCGACATCGACCGCCAGCTCGCCGAGGTGACCGGCGGCGAGGCGGCCGATCCCGTCGCCGACCGTGTCGCCGAGTCGCTCCGGGCGCAGCGCGCCACCGCGGAGCGGCTCGACCGGGTGATCGAGGCCGCGCACACCGATCTGCGCATGCTCGACGCGCGGCTCGACGAGGCGGTCGTGCGCACCATCGAGCTGTCGGCCCAGGCGAGCACCGATGCGTCGGTCGCCGGCCTCGGCGCCGACGTCGACGACCTGGTCACCGAGATGGAGGCGCTGCGCCAGGCGATGGACGAGACCAGCCGCGCCGCCCGCCCCGGTCTCGGCAGCGGGACCGACGAAGGGTGAGCACGGCCGGGTCCGGCGACGGGCGTCGCGGGCGCCGGCGGATCCGCCGTGGCGGCCGGGACGCCGGGGATGAGCCGGAGGACCGGCGAGCGTCCAAGCGGCTCGCCTCCCGGCGCCGCAGCCGGGTGCCGACCGAGGACGAGCTCCACTACGGGGCCGCCACCAGGCAGCAGGCCAGGCGCCTCGGGATCGGCCATCCGACCGAGCGCATCCGGCCGGCCCCCGGGGACGGTCGCAGGGACTCCGTCACGCCCTTCGAGACGACCGCCGGCTGGCCGCAGGCCGGGGCGCCGACGGGCGAGCACCCGATCGCCGACGGCGTCTTCGGCCTGCGTCCCGAGCCACCGGGCACCGGCGAGCACCGGGCAGTCATCCCGGGAGCCCCGCCCGTCGCTCCGCCGGTCGGCCGGCCCGGACCCCCGACGGGGATCCCGCCCGGCGCGCCCCCCGCCGCGCCTCCCGGTGCTCCGCCCGCCCCCGGGGCACCGCCACCGACGGCGGCCGAACCCTCAGCGCAGCGGGCGTCGATGCTGGTGGCGGCCGGCATCCTGCTCTCGCGCCTCTCCGGCCTGCTCCGCGAGGTGGTGATCGGCCGGTACCTCGGCACCAGCACGGCGGCGGACGCGTTCAAGGCCGCGCTGCGGATCCCCAACCTGATGCAGAACCTGCTGGGCGAGGGCGTGCTGTCGGCGTCGTTCATCCCCGTGTACGCCCGCCTCCGCGCCGAGCAGGAGCACGAGATGGCCCGCCGGGTCGCCGGGTCGGTGGCGGGCCTGCTCGTCGCGCTGACCGGCGGGCTGAGCCTGATCGGCGTGCTGTTCGCCGAGCCGATCACCCGGGTGATCGTGTTCGGCTACGGGGGCGAGCGCTTCGACCTCACCGTCGACCTGGTGCGGATCATGTTCCCCGGCATCGGATTCCTGGTGCTGTCGGCCTGGTGCCTCGGCGTGCTCAACAGCCACCGCAGGTTCTTCCTCTCCTACGTCGCGCCGGTGCTGTGGAACGCCGCGCAGATCGCGGTGCTGGTGACCGTGGCGCTCGCCGGCGCCGACCAGCGCGACATGGCCGTCGCGCTGGCCTGGGGGGTGCTGGCCGGCGGGGTGCTGCAGCTCGGGGTGCAGCTGCCGTCGGTGCTGCGCCTGCTCGGTGGCCTGCGGCTCAGCCTGTCGACGTCGAGCGCCGCCGTCCGCAGCGTGCTCGGCCGGTTCGCCCCGGTCGTCATGGGCCGCGGGGTCGTGCAGATCATGGGCTACGTCGACCTGGCCCTGGCCAGCTTCCTCGCCGCCGGCGGCGTGGCATCGCTCACCTACGCACAGGTGCTGTACCTGCTGCCGATCAGCGTGTTCGGCATGAGCGTCGCGGCGGCGGAGCTGCCGAGCCTGTCGAGCGTCGACGTGGCCGATCCCGACCGCCGCCGCGCCTTCCGCCGCCGCATGGAGGACGGGATGTCGCGCATCCTGTTCTACGTCGCGCCAACCGCCACCCTGTTCATCGTGGTCGGCGACGTGATCGTGCAGGCGCTGTTCCTGCGCGGGGCGATGACCCGCGACGACACGATCGTCATCTGGTTCGTGATCGCCGCGTTCTCGCTGGGACTGCCGGCCATGACCACGTCCCGCCTGCTCCAGAACGCGCTCTACGCGCTCGACGACGCCCGCACCCCGGCTCGCCTGGCCGCCCTCCGCGTGATCGTCTCCGCCGCCATCGGGCTGGCCCTCATGTTCCCGCTCGACCGGCTCACGGTCGTCGACGGCACCGTGCAGGGCTGGGGCGACATGCTCAGCTTCGGGCCGCTCCCCGCCGGCCTCCGGGAGAACCCGGCCGACCCCCACCTCGGCATCCTCGGGCTGGCGCTCGGTGCCGCCGTGTCGGCCTGGATGGAGTACCGGCTGCTCAGCACCGCGGCCGCGTGGCGCATCGGACGGTCGCGCCTGGGCGGGCGCTGGCTCGGCCCGATCGCCGCGGCCTGCATCGCCACCGCGCTCGTCGCCTACGGCGCCGACCTGCTGGTCGGTGGCCTCCACCCGCTGATCGTCGCCATCGTCGTCCTCGGCGCCTCCGGCGTCACCTACCTCGGCGTGGCCCAGAGGCTCGGCATCCCCGAGGCGGACGCGTTCGCCGGGCGTGCGCTCCGGTTCGTCCGCCGTCGCTGACGTGAGACCCCAACAGTCCGCCCGGGTCTAACCTGCGGACATGCTGAAGCTCCTCCGACGGTGGTGGGCCTACCTGACCCAGCGGGCGACGACGAGGTTCAACGAGCGGGCCGATCCCAAGATCCAGCTCGAACAGGCCATCGCCGAGGCCCAGGACCAGCAGCGGCGACTCAAGGAGCAGGCCGCCAACGTCATCGCGCACCAGAAGCAGACCGAGATCCGCCTCAGCCGCACCATCGAAGAGCTCGAGAAGGTGGGCGGCAACGCCCGGCAGGCCGTGGTCATGGCCGACGAGGCCACGAAGGCGGGTGACCAGGCCAAGGCCGCGCAGTACACGTCGACGGCCGAGAGCTTCGCCAACCGCCTCATCGCCCTCGAGCGCGAGGTCGACGACCTGAAGGCCCTGCACCTGCAGGCGACCGAGGCGGCCAACCAGGCCAAGGGGGCGGTGCAGCAGAACTCCCTCGCGCTCCAGCAGAAGCTGGGTGAGCGACAGAAGCTGCTGTCGCAGCTCGACCAGGCCAAGATGCAGGAGCAGATGAACACGGCGATGGCGTCGCTGTCCGAGGCCGTGGGCCAGGACGTGCCCACGCTCGACGAGGTCCGCGACAAGATCGAGGTCCGCTACGCGAAGGCGCGGGGCATGGCCGAGCTCACCGAGTCGTCGGTGGAGAGTCGCATGCTCGAGGTCGAGCAGGCGGCGATGAACAGCGAGGCGCAGGCCCGCCTGACCGAGATCCGGGCGCAGCTCGGCATCGGTGCCGGCGACACCGCCGGCGGCGGGTCGGCGGACACCGGTTCCGGCGGCAGCGGCGACGCAGGGGCGAGCGACGCGCCCGGCCAGGCCTGAGACCCGCCGGGTGCACTGCGACGGGGCCGGCGCCGAGGTCGGGGTCGGGCCCCACCCGCGGCCGTGGCCCGACGACGACCGGCTGGACCCCGACCTGCTGGCACAGGGGGACCACCGCAACGTCGTCGACCGCTACCGCTACTGGCGGGTGGACGCGATCGTGGCCGACCTCGACCGGCGGCGCCACCCGTTCCACGTGGCCGTCGAGAACTGGCGGCACGATCTCAACATCGGCACGGTGGTGCGCAACGCCAACGCGTTCCTGGCCGCGGCGGTGCACATCGTGGGCCGCCGCCGGTGGAACCGCCGTGGTGCCATGGTCACCGAGCGCTACCAGCACGTGGAGCACCACCCGACCATCGGCGAGCTGCGGGGCTGGGCGGCGGCGAGGGATCTCCCGCTGGTGGGCATCGACAACCTGCCCGGCGCCGTGCCGCTGGAGACCACGACGCTCCCCCGGTGCTGCGTCCTGGTGTTCGGGCAGGAGGGCCCGGGGCTCTCGCCTGCCGCACGCGACGCCTGCACGCAGGTCTGCTCGATCACGACGTTCGGTTCGACCCGGTCGATCAACGCCGGCGTGGCATCGGGCATCGCCATGCACGCCTGGATCCGGCAACACGCCCTCTGACGTCCATCAGGCCCTGCGGGGCATCGACAGGGAGAAGACGATGGCACCAATCGACGAGGAACGCCCCGCATGATCCTCGACCGCTTCCGGCTGACCGATCGGGTGGCGGTCGTGACCGGCGCCGGGCGGGGCATCGGCGCCGCCACCGCCCTCGCCCTGGCCGAGGCCGGTGCCGACATCGTGATCTCCTCCCGCACCAAGGAGCAGCTCGACGAGGTCGCGGACCGGGTCGAGGCGGCGGGGCGTCGCGCCGAGGTCGTGCCGGCCGACCTGTCCGACCTCGATGCGGTCGCCGGGCTCGCCGGGGCGGCCGCCGACGCCTTCGGCCGGCTCGACGTGGTGGTCAACAACCTGGGCGGCGCGATCCCCCGCCCGTTCCTGGACACGTCGCCCCGCTACCTCGAGCAGGCGTTCCGGTTCAACGTCGCCACCGCGCACGCCCTCACCCGGGCGGCCGCCCCGCTGCTGGTCGACGGGGGCGGCGGTGCGGTGGTCAACATCTCGTCGATCATGGGCCGCGTCGCCGGGCGGGGGTACCTGGCCTACGGCACCGCCAAGGCCGCGCTGTCGCACTACACGCGGCTCGCGGCCCGCGACCTGGCACCCACGGTCCGGGTGAACGCCGTGGCCGTCGGATCTGTGGCCACCTCCGCGCTCGACATCGTGCTCACCGACGAGGCGACCCGGACCGCGATGGAGCAGGCCACGCCGCTGCGCCGCATCGGGGACGCCGACGAGATCGCCGCGACCGTGCTGTTCCTCGCCTCGCCGGCCGGCGCCTACCTCACCGGCAAGGTCGTCGAGGCCGACGGCGGCCTCGACGCGCCCAACCTCGACCTCGGCCTTCCCGACATCTGACAGCCCACCC
>JBKHJZ010000120.1:0-10395 GCA_046537875.1 Acidimicrobiia bacterium
GTCGGACCCTGAGCCCACGGGACCTCGCGCGACCGGCGGTCCGGACCCCATGCCGGCGGCCCGCTCGCCCCGGGCGCTGACGGCGGCGGCGGGGCCGCTGGTCGATCCAGGTGGGACGGCGGTGCCGCGCCCCCCGGTCGATTCGGGAGCGGATCGGTGAACCAGGCCGGCAGCTCGTGCCCCCCGGGCGGGCCGCTCGGCGCGGCTGGCGGATCGGCGTCCGGCGCAGCCCACTGCCAGAGGGGTGCGCCGGGCGGTGCGGCAGGTGACGGGCCGGCACGCTCGACCGGGTCGGCGGGGGGTGGGCTCTCGCCCGCGGGCAGCCAGGCCGGGGACGCAGGTGCGCCTCCGGACAGGTCGGCGGGGGGTGGGCTCTCGCCCGCGGGCAGCCAGGCCGGGGACGCTGGTGCGCCTCCGGACAGGTCGGCGGGGCGGATGCTGCCGGTCGGGGCGACCGGCAGCGATGGATCGGCGGGCGCGTCGGCCGGAGGGCCGGCCGACGGCACCTCGTCGGCTGGCACGGCCCCGGGTGCGCCGCCCAGCGGCGCCGGAGCGCCGGGGGTGCCCTCCGGTGTCCACCCCCGGGTGGCGGCCGGCCCATCGGGACCGTCGGCCGCCGGCTCCCCGGGGCTGCGCATGGGGATCCCGGCCGACGGTGCGGTCGGTGGCGCCAGCGGCCGGTTGTCCGGAGTGCTCCCGGCGCGGGGTGCCCGGGTGCTGGCGAGGCGATCGAGGTCGGCCTCGTCGAGCACCACGGGCTCGGTCGCGTCGAGCCCGCCCCTGCGTTGCGCGTCCTGCAGAGCGCGGGCGAGCTCGCCGGCGCTCTGCGTGCGTTGCCCCGGTTGCGGGGCCATCGCCGCACGCAGTGCTTCGTCGAGACCGGGAGGCAGGCCGGGGCGCTCGATCGCCGGAACGCCGAGCTGCAGGATGCGGAGGAGCAGCGAGGCGTTCGAGTCGGTGATCTCGGCCGACTTCTCGTGCGGTGCCCGGCCCACCAGCAGCGCGTAGATCGCGCTGGCGAGGGAGTAGATGTCGGTCGCCGCCGAGGTGGCGGTGCCCTCCAGCACCTCCGGCGGGGCGTGGTAGCGGATCGGGGCCATCACGGCCTCGATCCCGGTCAACCGCGCGAACCGGGTGAGCCCGGTCTCGGAGAGCAGCGCTTCGCCGTGCGGGGCGAACACGATCTGCGACGGCGAGATGTCGCCGTGGACGATCCCCGACCGGTGGGCGGACTCCACCGCGCCCGCCAGGAGCACGCCGATCTCGAGCGCCCGGGCGATCTCGAAGGGGCCGTCCCGGCGGAGCAGCCGGTCGGCCGGGTCGGGCTCGAAGCGGTCCGTGACGATCCAGGGCGCGCCGGTGTCGCCGACGCCCCAGGCGTACAGGGTCAGCACGCTCGGGTGGACGCCGAGCCGCTGCGCGGCGGCGGCCGCGCCCTCGAAGCGGTCACGGTCGTCCGGCCCCTCGAGCGGGGGATACACGGTGACCGTGACCGGTCGGTCGAGCGCGTCGTGCCACGCGGCGTAGACGGTGCGAGCGACGTGATCCCCCACCGGGGAGAGGTCGCGGCAGTCGGGGATGTCCGGTGCCGATGTCCCAGCCATGTCCGACCGGGAATCTACAGCGTCGGCGAGGCGGGCTCCGGTTCTGATGCGCCTCGCGCGCCGCCGCGCGCGAGGCGCACCAGGCCCGGATCAGACGTTCGCGACGCGCGCCGCCTGGCTGTCCTCGATCCGGCGCACCCGGTCCTTCGGCAGGACGTGCCAGATGTGGGCGGCCTCCTCGTCCCAGCGGTCCAGGATCTCGGCGGCCCGGGGCGACGAGCTGAGCTCGGCATGCCGCTCCACCAGCCACCGCACCTCCTCGAGCGCGGCGGCGTCCGGGCGCACCGCCTCGACCAGGTCGGGGTTCAGCCGCGTGGTCAGGTTCTCGAGCTCCTGGCCGAACACGAACGCCTGCCCACCCGTCATGCCGGCGCCGAGGTTCCAGCCGACGGGGCCGGTCACCACCACGGTGCCCCCGGTCATGTACTCGCAGCAGTGGTCGCCTGCGCCCTCCACGACCGCCACCGCACCGGAGTTGCGCACGGCGAAGCGCTCACCCACGGTGCCCGCGATGAACAGCTCGCCGCCGGTGGCGCCGTAGAGGCAGGTGTTGCCGGCCAGGACCGGCGGGTGCGACACGTCGTCGTGCGGCGGCCGGATCACCACCAGGCCGCCGCCCATCCCCTTGCCCACGTAGTCGTTGGCCTCGCCCAGCAGGTGGAGCTCGATCCCGTGGGTCAGGAACGCGGCGAAGCTCTGCCCAGCGGTCCCCGCGAGCCGCACGCGTGCCGCGCCGCGGGGCGTGCGCTCGCCGTACTCGAGCGCGATGGCGCCCGACAGCGCGGCGCCCAGCGCCCGGTCGGCGTTGCGGATCCGGTACTCGAGATCCACGTCGTCGCCGTCCCAGACCGTCCGGAAGGCGTCGGCGAGCAACTGGTCGCCGAGGTCCGAGCGCGGGTCCTGCAGCTCCACCCGCTCCACGAAGTGCCGGGGGGCCGATGCGTCGGCCAGGGGGGCGATGAGGGCCGAGAGGTCCATGGCGTCGGCCCGCGGCTCGTTGGTGCTCGCCTGGCGGAGCAGGTCGACCCGGCCGATCGCCTCGTCGAGGCTGCGCAATCCCAGGTGAGACAGGTAGCTCCGCACCTCCTCGGCGATGAAGAGGAAGTAGGCGGCCACGCCCTCGGGCGTGCCGGTGAAGTTGGCGCGCAGGTGGGGGCGCTGGGTGGCGACCCCGGGCTTGCAGGTGTCGCGGTGGCACGCCCGGAGCATGATGCAGCCCTCGGCCATCATCGCGGCCGTCCCGAAGCTGTACTCGTCGGCGCCGAGCAGGGCCGCCGTGATCACCTGCCGTCCGGTGAGGAAGCCGCCGTCGACCCGGAGGCGCACCCGGCTGCGGAGCCCGTTGTCGACGAGCGCGCGCTGCGCGTCCGCGAGGCCCAGCTCCCAGGGCATCCCCGCGTACTTGATCGACGACAGCGGGCTGGCGCCCGTGCCGCCGTTCGCCCCGCTGATGTGGACGACGTCGGCGAGGGCCTTGACGCAGCCGGCGGCGATCGTGCCGACGCCGTCCTCGGCGACGAGCTTCACCGACACCTGGGCGGCGTTGACCTGCTTGAGGTCGTAGATGAGCTGCGCCAGGTCCTCGATGGAGTAGATGTCGTGATGCGGCGGCGGCGAGATCAGCCCGACGCCTGGCTGGGTGTGCCGCAGCCGGGCGATCTCCGGTGAGACCTTGTGGCCGGGCAGCTGGCCCCCCTCGCCCGGCTTGGAGCCCTGGGCGATCTTGATCTGGAGCTCGTCGGCGTGGGCCAGGTACTCGGGGGTCACCCCGAAGCGCCCGGACGCGACCTGCTTGATCGTCGAGTTCTTGTCGTCGCGGCCGCGACCCCGCGTGCGGTAGCGGTACGGGTCCTCGCCGCCCTCCCCGCAGTTCGACATCCCGCCGAGCAGGTTCATGGCCTGCGCGAGCGTCTCGTGCGCCTCCTTCGAGAGCGCACCGTGCGACATGGCACCGGTGGAGAAGCGGCGGACGATCTCGGTGGCCGGCTCGACCTCGTCGATGGGGACCGGCTCGCCCGCCGGCACCAGCTCGAGCAGGTCGTGCAGCTCGAGGAGCGGTCGCTGGTCGACCAGCTTCGTGAACGCCTCGTAGCGTTCGGACGACTCCGACCGGATCGCCGCCTGGAGCACGTGGGCGGCGATCATCTCGCGCGTCTGGCCGTCCGGCGGCTCCTCCTGCACGAGGGTCAGATCGTTCAGGGCCTGGACCGTGTCCTTGTCCTTGCCGTGGGGCTCGCCGCCCTTGCGCACCCGGAAGAACCCGGGGGAGTCGAGGGTGACGGAGTCGCCCCACGCGGCGCGGTGGCGGGTGAGCGCGTCCTGGCCGAGCGCCTCCCAGCCGATGCCGCCCACGGCGTTGGGCGTCCCCGTGAAGCACACGTCGACCACCTCGGGTGCGAGCCCGATGCTCTCGAAGATCTGCGCGCCCCGGTACGACTCCACCGTGCAGATGCCCATCTTCGAGAGGATCTTCAGCACACCGGCCTCGATCGCGGCCTGGAAGCGGCTCTGCGCCTCGGGGCTGGTCACGTCGTCGTCGTCGGACCGGTCGGCCTCGGCGCCGACGGTGGCGAGGGCCAGCCGCGGGCAGATCGCGTCCGCCCCGAAGCCCAACAGGGTCGCGGTGCCGTGGACGTCGAACACGTCATCGGCGACCACCACGATGGACGTCAGCGAGCGCAGGCGGGCCTCGCTCAGCGCCTGGTGGACCGCGCCGCAGGCGAGCAGCGACGGCACCGGGGCACGGTCGGCGCTGGCGTCCTCGGTCTCGATGATCAGCGTGCCGGCCCCACCCTCGACGGCGGCGATGGCATCGCCGCGGAGACGGTCGATCGCCGTGCGGAGGCCGCCCGGCCCCTCGGTCACGGGGAACGTGGCGTCGAGCAGGATGACCGGCCACGGGGCCTTGTCGGTGAGCTCGAGGCCGTCGACCCCGGAGGGGTAGAGGAAGAACGACGGCAGGGTCAGCAGGTGCGCGGCGTCGGCCGACTCGCCCAACAACGGTTGCCGGGGCCCGATGATCGTGCGCAGGCTCATCACCAGCCGCTCCCGCAGCGGGTCGATCGCCGGGTTGGTCACCTGGGCGAAGCGCTGCCGGAGGTAGTGCGCGAGCGGGCGGGGCCGGGGCGCCAGGTTGGGCAGCGGCGAGTCGTCGCCCATCGCGAACGTCGGCTCGTGCGCCTCGGTGGCCATCGGGCGCACGACCATGGCCAGGTCCTCCCTGGTCAGGCCGTGCATCACCTGGCGCTCGACGAGGTCGTCGGGGACCTCGAGCGTCGGCTCGCCCGGCGAGAGGCGGTAGAAGCCATCGACCGCCCACCGCGCGTACGGCGCGTGGGCGGCGATCCGGTCCTTGCAGGTGCGGTCGTCGAGGAACCCCCTGGTCGGGTCGACGAACACCATCTGCCCCGGGCCGAGGCGGCCCCGGGTGACGCCGCCGTGGCCGCTCACGTCGACGGCGCCGACCTCCGAGCAGCAGGCGACGAAGCCGTCCTCGCACACCTGGTAGCGGAGCGGCCGCAGACCGTTGCGGTCGAGGCGGGCCCCCACCCCGACCCCGTCGGTGAAGATCACCCCGGCGGGCCCGTCCCAGGGCTCCATGAGTGCCGAGTGGTAGCGGTAGAACCCGCGCACCTCGGGATCGAGGTCGCGCACGTTCTCCCACGCCTCGGGGATCAGCATGGCCATGGCGTGCCGGGCGTCGCGCCCGGCACGCGTCAGCAGCTCGACCATCGCGTCGAGCTTCCCGGAGTCCGAGTCGTGCGGGTCGAGGATCGGCCGGAGCAGTTCCTCGCCGCCGAGGCCGACCTCCTCGGTGCCCAGGTTGGCCCGGCCCCGCATGCGCCGCTCGTTCCCCCAGAGGGTGTTGATCTCACCGTTGTGGCACAGGGTGCGGAACGGCTGGGCGCGCTCCCAGGTCGGCAGCGTGTTGGTGGAGAACCGCTGGTGGAAGATCGCGAACGACGCCTCGAACCGGTCGTCCGCCAGATCGGGGTAGAGGTCGGCCAGCGCATCGGCGGCCGAGAGGCCCTTGTACACGATCGTGCGGAACGAGCACGACGCGACGTAGGTGCCGGGCGCGCTGCGTTCGATGCGCCGCCGGAGCCGGAGGGCCCGGCGCTCGGCGTCGTTGGAGGCCGCGTCCACGGAGAGCACGGCGTGCACGATGCGCGGCAGGGTCCGGCGGGCCAGGTCGCCGAGCACCCCCGGCTCGACCGGCGGCTCTCGCCAGCCGACGACCGAGATCCCCTCGTCGGCGGCGGCCGCCTCGACGGCCGGCCGGGGGTCGTCGCCTCGCACGAACAGCACGGCGACCCCGTTGCCCTCGCCGAAGAGCGCGGGCGGGATCGGCAGCAGCATGCCGGAGCCGTCGGCGGTGCGGGCATCGGAGGCCACGGCGCCGCGGTGCTTCACACCGGCGAGGCCACCGAGCGCCGCGGCGACGATCGAGCGCGACGACCGGCCGTGGGCATCCGCCACGAAGCCGATGCCGCAGGCGTCGAGCTCCGGTGGTGCCGGGTGCTGCGTCAGAGGTGTCGTCGGGGAGGGCACGGGGCGCAACTCCTGCGGGGCGATGGTGGGCAGGCACACCCCTCAGGGCCGTCGCGACGGCGCCGACCGCGTGATCGAGGCACCCGCCCGGGTCGGGCGATGTGGATCGGGGGCGTCTACCACGTCGTCGTTGAGCCGAGGCGGGCGCCGTTGCCCGAAGCCCCGATCGGGCTGGTCACAGAGTAGCGCGGGCCCGCCCCCCGGAAGCACACCGACGCGTCGGACCGGCCGCGCCGGGGTGGGCCGTCAGGGGAGGTGCCGGAGCAGGCGCAGCACCCCGGGCTTGACCGGCGACTGGTGGTGGGATCCCGACCCCGATCCCAGGCCGTGCCGGTGGGCGAGGAACCAGTCGTACGAGTCGATGACGGCCGAGGTGTTGGAGTGCTGTGCCCGCCATCCGAGCTCCGCCTGCGCGCGGGACGTGTCGAACCACAGCGACTCGCCGTAGAGGAGCCAGTGGTACGGCGCGAAGGGTGCGAGACCCGCCCGAGCCGTGGCGCGCATCGCCGCCCGGGCCGGGCCGGTCGGCAGGGACCGGACCCGTGATCCCGTGCCGGCGTGGTCGACGAGTGCCTCGAGCGTCTGCCGCATCGTCCCGAACTCGGAGGCGCCGATGTTGTAGACGGCCGGCTTCTCCCGGTCGGCCGCCCGGAGGCAGGCGTCCGCCAGGTCGTCGGCGTGCACGAACTGGTAGCGGTTGTCGCCCCGTCCCAGCACGTACACGGGTGCCCCGGCGGCGACCAGCTCGAACAGCACGGCCATGATCCCCAGCCGGCCGTGCCCGAGGATCGTGCGGGGGCGCACGATCGTTACGTCGAGGCCCGCCTCCGCGGCGTCGCGGCACAGGTGCTCCGCATCGAGCTTGGCCCGGCCGTAGGCCTCGAGGGGCCGGCCCGGGGTGTCCTCGGTGACCGGGTTGCGCTCGGGGATGCCGAAGATGGCGCTCGACGAGGTGTGGACCACCTTCGCGACGCCGGCGCCCCGGGCCGCGAGCAGCACGTTGGCCGTGCCGGTGACGTTCACCGACCGGAAGAGCTCGCGATCCCTGGCGAGCGGCACCTGCGCCACGTTGTGGAGCACCACGTCGGCGCCCTCCGACGCGGCGTGGACGGTGGGCAGGTCGCGGACGTCCCCCCGGACGAACTCGATGTCGCCGGCAAGGTGGCCGTCCGCGCCGGTGGGCGGGTTGAGATCGAGGATGCGCACGCGGTCGCCCCGGGCGAGCGCCATGTCGCAGAGGATCGAGCCGAAGTACCCGCTCCCGCCGGTGACCAGCGTGGTCCGGGCCATCAGAGCCGCTCCCCGTGCTCGATGCACCAGCGGATGCTCGCCCGCATGCCCTCCTCGAGGCCGACGGTGGGCTCGTAGCCGAGCTCGTGGCGGGCCCGCGAGATGTCGCAGGCGATCGTGTGGTTGAGCTCGCCCAGCACGTGGAGGGCCTGGACGTAGCGGCCACGGCGCTGCAGGAGGGCGTCGGCCCGCTCGGCCGCCCGCGCCGCCAGACGGGGCAGCCGCATCCCCTCGGGCCCCGAGGTCGGCAGTCCCTCGGCCCGGAGCGCGCGTCGCACGGTCGCGAGGATCTCCCGCAGCTCGTAGGGCCGGGCGTCGGCCACCCAGTAGAGGTTGCCGGGCGCCTTGTCGGCGACCTCGGCCCGCAGCAGTCCCTGGACGAGGTTGTCGGTGTACACCATCGATCGCCGCTGGCTGCCATCCCCCACCAGCGGGAAGCGACCGCGTCGCACGGCGTGGAAGAACCGGCTCTGCCGGGGCGGCTGGTGCGGTCCGTAGAACCAGGGCGCACGCACGATCACCGCGGGGAGGTCGCCGCGGTCGCCGGCCGTCCGAACGATCTGCTCGGCTTCCAGCTTCGACTGGCCGTAGCCGAGGTAGGGGTCGTACGGGGCGTCCTCGTCGAAGAGCTCGTCGGGGGCTGCGTTCACCCCCACGGGCGAGGTCGACGAGACGTGGACGAACCGGGCGGCGCCGGTGCGCCGGGCCCGGTCGACCATGATCTGCGTGCCGCCGACGTTCACGTCGAAGAGCTCGCGGGTCGACGAGGCGGGGTGGATGACCGCGGCCGCGTGGAAGACGGTGGCCCCGGTTCCGACGTCCTCGAAGAGCCGGTCGACGGCGGCCGGATCACGGATGTCGCCGACGACCGCGTCGACGGTGGGGGAGATCACGGAGAGCGTGGCCGCCTGGTCGGCGGACGTCACCAGGCAGCGCAGCCGCTCCCGGCTGCCCGCCAGGCGACGGAGCAGGTTCTGCCCGAGCCAGCCCGCGGCGCCGGTGATCACCGCCGTCGCGGCGGGCGGGCTCGTGGGGATGCCGTCTGTGTGGAGTGAGCTCACGGGTACCTGTCGACGTCGCAGCGGATGGGGTCGGGGTGGGCCGTCGGTGGGGAGCCGGCCGGTGCGAAGGCCGCGGGCGGGCCCGCCACCCCGCGGCCGGCCGGTTCAGGGCGCGCCGGGCACCTCGGCGAGGAACTGGGCGCAGTTGCGGGCGGCGATCGCCATGATCGCCGCCTGGGGGTTGACGCCCGGGGCCTCGGGCACGAGCGCACCGTCGTTGACCCGCAGGTTCGAACAGCCCCAGACCCGTCCGTAGCTGTCGGCCCCGGCCCGCGTGCGGTCCTCGCCCATCCGGATGCTGGAGGTGAGGTGGACCGTGATCAGGTTGGCCCGGGCACGGGTGACGCTGTCCCACCAGGCGCCGAGCTCGTCGTGGCTGCGGACGACGGGACCGCCGACCACCGACGGGTGCAGCTCGGTGGCGCCGGCTGCCAGCAGCAGCTCGCCCAGGTGGACGAGCCCGCGGGCCAGGCGGCTTAGGTCGCCCTCGGTGAGCGAGTAGGTGACCACCGGGGATCGCAGCCCCGGCACCGCCAGCACGCGCCCGCTGCCCTCGCTGCGGATCGCCGCGTAGTACACCGAGATGTTCTCCCACTCCGCCATCGCGTCCCCGTAGGGCTCGCCGGTGTCGGCGAGCGCCATCGCGACGTGCCCCTTGCGGCTGGCGGAGCCGCCGATGGCGACGAACGGGGAGAACTCGGTGATCCGGTGCATCGGCACCTCGCCGTGATCGACGGGGTGCGGGAACCGGGCGGCCACCTTGATGGTCGGGTGCATCTTCAGGCCGGTGCCGATGTTGCGCCGGATGCCGCTGCGCTGGAGCAGCGCGGGGCTGTGGACGGCTCCCGCGCACACGAAGACGTGATCGGCATGGATGGTGAGCTCCTCGACGCCGCCACCGGGGTGGGTCCGCCGGCAGCGGGCGGCCACGATGCGGTCGTGCCGGCGCACCAGCCGCACCACCCGGCAATCGGGGATGATCGTGGCGCCCGCGGCCAACGCCCGGGGGAGCACCGTGCGGGACATGGTCTGCTTGACGCCCCGTCCGTCGGCGTCGTAGCTGAACACCCGGGCGAACTCCACGTTGCGCCAGCCCAGCTTGGTGGCCCCCCGCTCGAGAGCGGCCGACGACGGCGGCGGTGCGCCGGGCACGGTGGTCACCGCCAGCTGGTGCTCGACCCGGTCGGCGTAGTGGTCGAGCTCCCCGGGGGAGAACCCGTCGATGCGGTAGGAGCGGCGCCACTCCTCGGCCAGGTGGTGGGGCAGCCGGTGGTAGAGCCCGCTGTTGATCTCCGTGCTGCCGCCGACGCAGCGGCCCTCGGCGTAGGCGATGGCCGGGTTCCCCAGGGCGGCCGCCAGCCCGTGGTGGCGGTACTTCGCCACCATCTCGTCCAGCGAGAACGGCTCGAGCGCGTCCGGGTCGATCCACGGTCCCTCCTCGACCACGGTCACGGTGCGCCCCCCGGTGGCGAGCTCCGCGGCCGTGATGGCGCCACCGGCCCCCGACCCCACGACCAGCACGTCGGTCGCGATGTCGCCCATCACGCGGCGCCCCGGGGGGCGAGCTCGTGCTCGGCGAACACCACCAGCGACTTCATCAGCCTGACGTACTGGCGGACGACGCCGATCCGGCTGGCCTCCCAGGCGTCGAGGTGCTCGCGGAGCGCGGAGCGGTCGCCCGACGGGAGCCGGCCCAGTCCCCGCAGCGCCGCGACGTACGCACCGAGGAGCAGGGACTCGCCCGCCACGCCGGCGCGGAGGTGCTCCGGCATGTCGCGCAGCGACCCGTCGACGAACGCCTCCACCGACGACCGGACCTGTGGGTCGCCGGAATCGGTGAGGGCTCCGACGACCTCACGCTCCAACCAGAGCATGAGGGGTGAGCCTAG
>JBKHJZ010000012.1:0-36564 GCA_046537875.1 Acidimicrobiia bacterium
GTCGAGATCGAGCACCCACGCATCCGGGTCGGCCAGCTCGGACTGGTTCCTGACCACCGGGTGATCGACGTCGTCAGCGCCGTGGGGCGGCGATAGTGCCGTCACCCCGGCAGATCGTCGGTGTCCGGGAGCGCTTGGAGGAGCTCAGGCAGATCCTCGGTCACCGTCGTCCAGAGAATGTCGAGGTCGATGTCGAAGTAGTGATGGATCAAGCGATCCCGCATTCGAGCGGCCGCCGACCACGGCACGGTGGGACATCGAGCTCGCGTCGGCTCACTCACCTGCTTCGCCGCCTCACCGACGATCTCCACGAGCTTCGTCAGCCCGAGTCGGAGCAACTCGTCGTCATCGAGCGAATCTCTGGTTCTCGCTGACGAGAAGGCGACGGCCTTCTCGGCTGCCTCCCGTAGGTGGCGTAGGCGGACGAGATCGTCAGGCGGCGTCATACAACGTGCGGGCCTCGGCGGCCACCTGATCACGGAAGTAGCGGCTCAGGTCGTGGACTGTGCGGAGGTCGACCGGACGCCCGAGCAGCTCACCCAGGTCGAGCTCGAGCTGCGAGATGCGGAGGAGGCCAGGTGTGCGACCCGGTTCGAACTCGACGAGCAGGTCGATGTCGCTGTCCGGGCGTAGCGTGCCGTGGAGGGCCGACCCGAAGAGACGGAGGCGACGGATCCCGTGCTCGTGACAGAACGAGCGGAGTCGCTCCTCGTCGACGATGACGCCCTGGGCAACCTCCATGGAAGGAAGTCTCGCAGGTCAGGATGATCCCTGGTGGTTCCGGCCTCCGACGCACCCGTCGATCGCACGCCGGTTCCGTACTCCTCACGCGTCGTGCGCATGCGGCCGAGCAGCCGACCACATGCGACACGGCCACGGACCCACCGACCACCGAGCCCCGGCCCTCACCCGAGGCCGGCGCCGATCGCCGACGGCGGCGGGCCAGGCCGGCAGCGGCGACCGCCGGGGCCGATCCGCTGCCGGCCCCGGCTCATCGGGTTGCGACCCCCCAGACCGCCGTGTTGACCGGGTAGAACAGCGAGGCGCTGAGCTTCCGTCGGCGCACCGTGAGGTGGGAGAAGCCGGCCTGCTCCACGAGGGTCGTCGTGCGCCGGGTGGGGTCGCACCCCTCGAACACCCATCCCCATGGCCTGCGGATCGCTCGCTGGACGGCGCGCCGCACGCCCCACCGGGGCGCCTGGACGTGCTCGACGAAGCGGAACGTGCCGCCCGGCCGCAGGATGCGCCGGACCTCGTCGAGCACTCGTGCAGGGTCACTCACCGTGCAGAGCACCAGCGATGCGATCACGTCATCGACGGACGCGTCGGGGAGCGGGATCTGCTCGGCCCCGCCGGCGATGAGGGCGAGGTGGATCCCGTGGTCGCGCGCTCGTCGCCGGAGCTGGTCGTGCATGCGGAGGTTCGGCTCCACCGCATGGACGACCGTGCCGGGCGGGATGTGGTGGAAGTTGGCGCCCACGCCCGCGCCGATCTCGAGGACGGGGCCGGAGCCGAGTCCCTCGAACGCCCTCCGCTTGTGGGCGCGGGCGACGAAGTTGATGTAGCGGTCGAAGGCTGCGAAGAACCAGGCGTTGAAGGCGCTCCTCGGCCCGTGGTCGAAGGCTCCGTCGCACCATTCGGTGTCATGCCGGGTGATCTCGGGCGCGTGCCCGTCGAGCCTCGTGGTCGTCATCTGTCGCCTCCTGTCTCGGGCTGTCCGGGGGAGCCGGCCGGCTCCGGGGGGCACCGTCGCGTCGCCGCCTGTCGTCCGGCTGCCATTCGTCTGTCGGGGACGCATGGTGCCGCCCGTTCCGTCGGCGAGAATTGGGCGATGACCGCGACCAGGTTCCGCGTGCTCGGGCCGCTGGAGGTGTCCGGTCCGGGCGGGCCCCGGGCCGTACCGGGCGAACGGCAGCGGACGCTGCTCGCCGCACTGCTCGCGGCCCGCGGCGCCACGGTCACCGCCGACTCGCTGGTCGATCTGCTCTGGGGCGACACACCGCCCGCCAAGCCGTCGGCGGCGCTGCACAGCCAGGTGTCGCGGCTCCGCCGGGCACTCGGTGACGTCCTCGACGGCACGTGCGACCTGGTGACCCGTCCCCCCGGCTACGCGCTCGTGGTCCGCTCCGACGATGTCGACGCGCTCCGGTTCGAGCGGCTCATCGGCGAGGCGCGCGCCGTGAGCGACGTGAGCCCCGACGACGCCGCGACCCTCTACGACGAGGCGCTCGCGCTGTGGCGCGGGCACGCCTACGTGGAGTTCGCGAATCTGGCACCCGCGCTGCTGGAGGGGATCCGCCTCGACGAGCTGCGCCTGGCCACCGTCGAGGAGCGGGCTCGGGTCCTCCTCGACCTCGGGCGGGTCGATGCCGTCATCCCGGATCTCGAGGCGTTCATCACCACCAACCCGCTCCGTGAGGAGGCGCTGGCGACGCTCATGCGAGCCCTGTACCGCGCCGGTCTGCACACGAAGGCGCTGCGCCACTACCGCGAGTACCGCGAGCGCCTCGCGGAGGACCTCGGGTTGGAGCCGTCGGCGTCGCTGCAGCGGCTGGAGCTCGAGATCCTCGACCACTCGGTGGTGCTGTCCGAGTCGGCGTCCGCAGCGTCCGGGTCTCCACCGCTCGACAACGGCCGGCGCCCGCCCGCCGCGTTCGACTCGCTCGAGGTCCGCTACCTGCGCCACCGCGGCCACCGCATCGCGTACGCCACGGTGGGCGAGGGCCCGCCGCTCGTCGTCGTGCCGGCGTGGGTGACCAGCCTCGACGTCATCGGGTCGGGCCGCGACCCCCGCTCGTCGATCCTCGAGCGGCTCGCGCACCACACGACGCTCACGCTCTACGACCGGCTGGGATGCGGGCTGTCGCGCGCCGAGGTCGACGACTTCTCGCTCGCCGCATCGGCCGACGAGCTCGAGGCGGTGCTCGAGCACCGTGGACCGGCCCCGCTGTTCGCGGTCTCCCAGTCGGGGCCGACGGCGATCGCAACGGCCGCGCGGCGCCCCGACCTCGTGACCGGGCTCGTGATGTTCGGCACGTTCGCGGACGCCACCGACGTCTTCCGGAGCCGCGAGCTCAACCGGGCGGTGGTCGGGCTCGCGCGGGGTCACTGGGGCATGGGCGCCAAGACCCTCGCAGACCTGTACCGCCCCGGTGCGTCACCCGACGCCGCGCGTCACCTGGCCCGGGTGTTGCGGGACTCGGCCGATGCCGGCGTCGGCGCGGGCTACCTGGAGGAGATGTACCGGACCGACGTGTCCGACCTCTTGCCGACCGTCTCCGCGCCGGCCCTCGTGATGCACTACCGCGGCGACCGGTTGATCCCGTACCGAGGCGCCCAGCAGCTGGCGAGGGGGCTCCCCGACGCCCGGCTCGTGTCGCTCGAGGGGGATGTCCATCTACCCGACGCAGCGGACCTCTCGCGCATCGTCGAGGTCGTGACCAGCTTCCTCGCCGAGATCGAGTCCTCGCCAGCATGAGGTCAGCGCGCCGACCGGCGCGCGGCAGGGGGGCGACAGCGGGGTCCCCGATCCTCCACCTCGCCGTGCACACCGCACGGCCGAATAGGAGGAGGAGAACCGTGTCGACCAGCTCGCTTCCAGTTGCCGACGCCGTCACGGCGACCGCCGTCGATCGTCAGGATCCGAAGCTGGAGGTCCGTGGCGGTGTCGCGATCCGCCGACTCGACCGCGGCGACGTGGCCGAGATGGCGCGCCTGTTCGACGCCATGTCGCCGTCGGGCCGCTACCTGCGCTTCCTGGCGCCCATGCCCAGCATTCCGGCGTGGTTCCTGGAACGCCTCGCCGACCCCGACGGCGTGAGCCACATCGTCCTCGTGGCGAGGGCGGACGATCGGCCGATCGGTGAGGCCCGCTTCGTGCGCTCCAGCGTGGCGCCGGACACCGCCGAGTTCGCGGTCGCCGTCGTCGACGATCATCAGCGCCGTGGCGTCGCCCGCGCGCTGCTCGCGGCACTCGCCGACGAGGCGTCGCGTGCCGGCATCCGCCGGTTCACGTTCGACGTGGGCCCCGCCAACCGCCCGATGCTGTCATGGCTGTGCCGACGGGGGGCCCGCATCAGGTTCGACGAGGGCGTCATGACCGGCGACGTGCTGGCACGTGCATTCCTGACGCACCCGCCGGAGGCCGGGGACCGGGACGACCTCGGGCGGTGCGCGTGAGCACAGGGTGCCGGAGGCCACGTGCCGACTGGCGACGCCCGGACCGGATCCTTCTCGCCCGCGACGGCCACGTCATCGAGGCCCGGGCTCTCCACATGACCGACGACGAGGCCCGCGCCTGGGCGCAGTCCGCACCTGGTTCAGCCTGACGGATCACGACGCGCCTACCCTGCCGACCCATGGGGGAGCGCGGCGTGCTCCACACCCCGCTGGCCATCGGGGGCACCACCACCGTCCGGAACCGGTTGTACCGGGCCCCGGTGCTTGAGGGCGCGGGTGACGGGGACGACTGCGCCGACCGCTACGCCCGGCAGTTCGTCGAGAACGCCCGCCACGGCGTCGGCCTCGTCATCCAGGGCAACTCGTGCCTGTACGAGGAGGGTCGGGCCTCACCCGGGATGACCCTCGTGCACACCCGCGACCGCATGCTGCGCCTGGCGCCGATGGTCGAGGCCGTCCACGCCGAGGGCGCCGCGATCTGGATCCAGGTGGGTCACGCCGGCCTGTTCGCCATGGAGGCGTGGCACGAACCCTACGCGTCCCGCCGTGCGGGCCCCCTGCTGTCGCCCAGTCCGCCCCGGTGGTGGTTGCGGCCGGTGTTCCGGCGGGCGCCTGTGCACGAGATGACCACCGACGAGGTGCACGCCCTGTGCGTGCGGTACGGCGAGGTGGCTGCCTGGGCTCGGGAGGCCGGGTACGACGGGCTCCAGCTGGCGTCGAGCAACGCCAAGCTGATCGATCAGTTCCTCTCGCCGTTCTGGAACCGCCGCACCGACGAGTTCGGCGGCTCACCCGACGCGCGGGCCCGGCTGCTGGAGGTCATCCGCCGGCGCATCGGCGAGCGGGCCGGCTGGGACTTCACGTGCACGGTCAAGGTGCCGGTGGGGGAGAAGGCGCCGCCGTTCGCGCCGCGTACGACGTGGGACGAGGGACTGCGCCTGGCCCGGCGCTGCGAGGAGTGGGGCTACGACTCGGTGACGCCGGTCGAGGTGTCGGTGTTTCCCGACACCACCCTGTCGCGGGGCGGGATCCCGTCGTCGATCTGGCGGAACAAGGCCATGGCGGGACGGTTCCGGGCCGCGGCGCCGCGGCCGGTCGAGCGCCGGGTCATCGAGGCGGGCTACGTGGTGGGGGGCGTGACCGCCCCGTTCCGGCCGGTCTGGAACCGCAGCCGCGTCCAGGCGGTGAAGCGCCTCGTGTCGATCCCCGTGCTGGCGGTGGGCGGCATCCGCACCGCCGCGGAGGTCGAGGACGTCCTCGACGCCGGCGACGCCGATCTGGTGGGCATCGGCCGGCCGTTCTACGCCGAGCCCGATCTCGCCGCCCGCATCCTCGGCGGCGGCGCGGCGCCCGCCCGGTGCCGCAACTCCAACCTGTGCGTGCCCGCCCAGATGCTCGGCATGAAGGGCGTCTGCTACAACCCCGCGGTCAAGCGGGCCACGCCTGGCGCCGCTCCGGTCCGCCTCGACCAGCCTGCACGAGCCGAGGCCGTCGAGCGGCGAGTCGACCAACCGTAGCGGGGCGGTAACTGAGGGTTCTGTGGGCAGATCCAGTGGTTGTCCCGCCGGATCCGCCCAAAGTTGCTGTCGTCGTGTTCCCACCGGGGCGGCACGGTCACGCCGGTGGCGGCTGCGCCCTCGACGACCGCATCGGCGTCCGCATGGTCAGGACCCAAGGTCCCGGAGGGCGTCCTCGATCCCGCGGTGGAGGGTGGGGTAGGCGTAGATCATCGTCCTGAGCGAGTCGATGGGCACCCGGGAGTGCACGGCGAGGCCGAGCAGGCCGAGGACCTCGCCGCCGCTGGGTGACATCGCGGTGCCGCCCACGAGGATGCCCCGGTCGGTGTCGGCGACGAGCTTGATGAACCCGTCGTTGCCGGCCTTGTGGATCCAGCCCCGGGCCGTCTGGGGCACGAGCGCCAGACCGGTCGCCACGGGGAGGCCGGCGTCGCGTGCCTGCGATTCGGTGAGGCCGACGGCGCCGATCTCGGGGTCGGTGAACGTGACCCGCGGGACCGCGTGGTAGCTGGCCGGTTCGTGTTCCTCGCCGAGGATGTCGGCGGCGGCGATGGCGGACTGGTACGTGGCGACGTGCGTGAAGGCGCCCTTGCCGGTGATGTCGCCGATCGCCCACACGCCGTCGGTGACGCGGAGGTGCTCGTCGACGGGGGCGGCGCGCTGGGACTCGTCGATGCCGACGGCGCCGAGGCCGACGGCGGCGAGGTCGGCGCGGCGGCCGGTGGCGACGAGCAGCTGTGCCGCCGCGAGGGTGTCGCCGCGGTCGAGGTCCACCGCGATGCGCAAGCCATCGCGGTGGACCTTCGTGACCTCGGCCGAGGTGTGCACCGCGATGCCCTCGCTCGTGAACACCTCGGCCAGCTGCGTGCCCGCCTCGGGCTCGTCGGCGGGCACGAGACGATCGAGTGCCTCGACCAGGGTGACGTCGACCCCGAAGCGGGCGAACACCTGCGCAAGCTCGGCCCCGACGGCACCGCCGCCGAGCACGATGAGCGACGAGGGGAGCTCCTTGGCTTCGATGGCTTCGCGGTTGGTCCAGTAGGGGACGCGGTCGAGGCCGGGGATCGGCGGGACCGACGGGTGGGTCCCGGTCGCCACGACGATGGCACGCCCGGCCTCGACGGTCTGGCCGTCGACCGCCACCCGTCCGGAGCCGACGACCCGTCCCTCGCCGCGGATGAAGCGCCCTCCCTTGCCCTCGAAGCGCTCCACCGCCACGCGGTCGTCCCAGTTGTCCGTCGCCTCGTCGCGGATGCGTTGGGCGACCGGGGACCAGTCGGGCCGCACGCCGGCGTCGCCGGCCATGCCCGGGATGCGCCGGGCCTCGGCGAGCAGGTGCGCCGCCCGGATCATCATCTTCGACGGGACGCAGCCCCAGTACGGGCACTCGCCGCCGACCAGTCGACGGTCGATGCCGACCACGTCGAGCCCGGCCTCGGCGAGTCGCCCGGCCACGTCCTCGCCGCCGGGGCCCATGCCGATCACGACGACGTCCGCGCGGATCGGATCGCTGCTCATGTCCAGGGAACCCGCTGGGCCGCTGTGGTGTTCCCGCGTCCCAGGTCCTCGGACACGGGGTCCCCGGAGCCGGCTGCCGCATCTCCCGTGGAACAGCCAGCGGCGATCCGGGGTTTCGTGATCGATGCGGTTGGATGCCTCGCACCGCCGGATGCGCCGGAACATCGCCGCCTACGTGGATGGCGAGCTGTCGGACCGGGCGCTCGTCACCCGGGTCGAGGAGCACCTGCGTGAGTGCTGGATGTGCAGCTGCGACGCCGAGACGTGGCGGCTCATCAGGTGCTCGCTGCGCCGCCTGGCGCAGCGCCGGCCCGTGGATCTGGGGGCGGCCAGACTTCGGCGACGGGCTCGACGAGTGGTGACATGACCGAGTCGGTGACGCTCGTCGCCGCTTTCGGTGGCGGGCTCGTCTCCTTCCTGTCGCCGTGCGTCCTGCCCATCGTCCCGGCCTACCTCGCGATCATCACCGGCCTCGACGTCGGGGACATCGAGCAGGGACGCGGCAACCTGCCGCGCATCGCCCGCGACACCGGCATGTTCGTGGCCGGCTTCTCGGCGGTGTTCGTCCTGCTGGGCCTGTCGGCGACCGCGGTGGGCTCGACCCTCACCGACAACCAGGGGATCATCACCCGGTTGTCCGGGCTGGTCGTGCTGGCCATGGCGCTGTTCCTGCTGGGGTCGCTGGTGGCGCGGGCGCCCTGGCTGTACCAGGAGAGGCGCTTCCACCCGGATCTGTCCCGGTTCGGGCCGCTCGCCGCGCCGGTCGCCGGGGTGGCGTTCGGCTTCGGGTGGACCCCGTGCATCGGCCCGGTGCTCACCTCGATCCTCGCGCTCGCCGCGACCCAGGACGGGGTGGGGCGTGGAGCGTTGCTCCTCGCCGTCTACTCCGCCGGGCTCGGTGTCCCGTTCCTCGCCACCGGCCTCGCCCTCGGGCGCCTCGGCGGTGCGCTCGGCTGGGTCAAGCGGCATCTCACCGGCATCACCGTCGCCTCGGCGACCTCGCTGGCGGTCTTCGGCGTGATCCTCGCCCTCGACCGCCTCGTGTGGGTCACCACGCGACTGCAGGAGGCCTTCGACGCGGTGGGGCTCGGCCCCCTCGTCGAGCTCGGATGAACGACAGGAGCTTCGTGATGACCAGCAAGAGGACCGCACGCCGGCGTCCGGACCGAGCTCAGCCCGCCCGTGCACCGGGCGGGGGCCGGGGACGGCTCACGCGCCCGTCCGGCGCGCTCCGCTGGGCGCTGCTGGGCGTCGGCGTCGCGATCGTCTCGGTCGTGGCGATCGTCGCCACCGCCGTGAACACGTCGAGCGACCCGGGGTCCACGGATCCGCAGGCCTTCGATCTTCCGGCGATCGAGGGCGAGGACCGCGTCCGGCTCGCCGACTTCGCCGGCAGGCCCGTCGTGGTCAACTTCTTCGCGTCGTGGTGCACGGCCTGCGACGCCGAGCTTCCGGGCTTCGCGACGGTTTCGCGCGAGCTCGAGGGTCGGGTCACGTTCATCGGGGTTAACGCCCTGGAGACTGGTGACCCGCTGCTGATGCCCGAACGCCACGGGATCACCTGGTGGCCGCTCGCGCGCGACATCGGCGGGCGCAACGGGAGCGGCCTGCACGCCGCGCTCGGCGGCCGCGGCATGCCGATCACCGCGTTCTACGACGAGGCCGGCGAGCTCCTGCACGTCGACGGCGGAGCCGTCCCCGAGCCCATTCTCCGCGACCGGCTCGCCGAGCTCTACGGCCTCGGCACGAACGGGTGACCGACGGTGTGCGCGCGAGCAGGTGCCGGCTCTCCCGGTCGGTCGGGCTCGCGAGCTCCCCGGAATTGCCCGTGCCCCGTGCCGGTTCCCGTCCCACGCACCACTGCGCCAAGTCCAGGACACAGCAGAAGGGATCGACCATGGCTCGCATCGAGAAGACCATCACCATCGAGCGCCCACCCGACGACGTGTGGAGCGTGGTCGGCGACTTCGGCGCCATCTCGAGCTGGGTCCCGGCCATCGCGGCGTCGTCGTTCGGGGACGGGATCCGCGAGTGCACGCTGGAGGGCGGGGGCACGCTCCGCGAGGAGATCATCGACCGCGACGACACCGCACGCCGCTACACGTACCGGATCACGGCGTCCCCGCTGCCGCTCGACCACCACCACGCCTCGATGGCGGTGGAGCCCGCGGGGGGCGGCTCCCGGGTGAGGTGGGTGACCGAGATCAGCCCCGACGAGCTGGCCGGGGCGATGGAGCCGGTGCTGGAGGACGGAATGGAGGCTCTCAAGGCGCGCCTCGAGGCCAGCTGACCGCTTCGAGGCGTTGCCACGCCGCCGGGATGAGGCCCGACGAGCCCGTCTCCGACTGCGACGCCAGGACGCTCGGGTGCGGCCTCCCGCCCCCCGCCGTGGTCGGACTCGGAACGGACGGTGTCCCGCGCACTGCTGGCGAGACGCCGAGTCGGACGGTGACCGCCCTGCCGGGGCGAGCGGTCGCGGTCAGTCGGGGCCGGTGTCCGAGGGGCGGTCCGACGGTTCCGGCTCGGATCCGCGATGGATCAGCTCCTCGCCGAAGCGGCGCAGGCGGACCAGCGCGGTCTCGGGGAGCTCCGGTGAGTGCCTCGCCAGCGACGCCTTGATCTCCGTGTAGACCGTCACCTCGAGACCGCAGCGGCGGCAGTCCTCGAGGTGCTCCGCCACCTTCTCGGCGGTCAGCTCGTCGACGTGGCCGTCGAGGTAGCGCTGGAGGACCTTGCCCACCTCGCGGCAGGAGAGCGGTCGATCGGCGATGCCGGTTCGGCGCAGGGGGCTCATCGGTGCTTTCCGGGGACGAGGCCGGCTGCGGCGAGCCGGGTGCGGATGCGGTGGCGGGCCCGGTGGAGGCGGCTCATGACCGTCCCGATCGGGATCCCGAGGACATCGGCCGCCTCCTGGTAGCCGAGCCCGTCGATGTCCACGAGCTCCACCACGCGACGGAAGCGGTCGGGGAGGTGGTCGAGCGCCGACAGGACGGTCGCGTCGAACGTCTCCCCGACGATGACGTCTTCGGCGCTGGCGTGGGGTGCCGTGCTCTCGAGCAGCCGGTCGGCGGCGTCGGTGTCGCGGAGCAGCGACGGCCGGCGGCGACGCTGGCGGTTGATGTTGCAGTTGCGGAGGATGGTCAGCAGCCAGGCCCGCGGGTGGCGGCCGTCGAAGCGACCGATCGCCCGGTAGGCGCGGATCATCGTCTCCTGGACGAGGTCCTCCGCATCGGCGGTGTTGCGGGTCAGCGACATGGCGACGCGCAGCATCACCTCGACCTCGGGGAGCACGTGCCGCTCGAACGCCTCGTCGTCGGTCAGCACGCGCTCGTCCGGGGACGCTCCCACGGGGCAGGGAACCCGGTTCCCACGGTCGTCATTCCGGCCCGCGTCACGGTTCCCTGGTGGCGACCAGGCGCCGCAGCGGCAGTCCGATCGACGATCCGGTCCACCGCCGGGTGAGCCGCCGCGCGGTGCGCAGCCGGCCCGGCCCCAGACCCGGCAGATACAGCGACCGCACGAATCGGACGCCGTCCTCCGGTCCGTCGAGGTGGTAGCAGAAGCGCCGCCGGTCCGCGCTCACGGCGGTGAGCCCGGCAGCTGCCAGCGACGACGCGGGGTCGTCGACCACCGGGTGGTGGCGGAAGGGGAGGCGCGTGAGCCGAAGTGCCGCCAGCAGGCGGATGTAGCGGGCCCGATCCCGAACGGTCAGCGGGGCTGTCGCCGGCAGCAGGGCGACGAGACGGCCACCGCTCCGGAGCAGTCGCCTCATCTCCACCAGGGCGCGGAGCGGATCGTCGACCAGCATCAGCGCCATCGAGCAGACCACCGCATCGGCTGAGCCGGTGCGCACAGGCGCCGACGCTGCGTCCGCGAGGCACACCCTCCCGGGTGCGACGCGAGCCGCCAGATCGAGCTCGGTCGGGCTGCGATCGAACCCGATCCAGCCCCTGACCGGCCGGGCGAGCGGTGCGCTGCCACATGCGACGTCGACGATGACCCCGCCAGGGGGGAGCGCCTCGACGACCCAGTCGTACGGGCCGGTGCCGTCGTCGCCCGAGGCGCGGCCGAGGATCGCCTCGGTGATGCCGGCCCGATCGTGGTGGAAGCGGGCCAGGTAGTCGTCCCACCGATCGTCGGTCACGGGTCGCTCCGGGAAAGTAGCGCAGGGCGGACACGGCCCATGTTCGCCGACGGTCGGGGCACCTGGTTCGCCCACCGCTCGCCTGGGCGCGCCCGGCCGGGGGCGGAGCCCCGGGAATGGCCGCGACGCCGACCGGGTTCCGTTTCCGTGGTTCCTCGCATCCGCGCCTCCGTCCGGCGGTCGATCGGGAGGCCGCGACGGGCCCTGGCCGCCGTGGCCGGTCTCGGGTTGCTGGCCGCTGCGTGCGGCGGCGATGGCGGAGGTCCGGGGGCCCGGAGCGACCCGGGCGGTGCGGACCAGCCGTCCGGCGTCGATCGCGGCACCCCGACTCCGGTGGAGCAGGTGGCGGCCAGCCCCGCCGAGGACGTCCCCTCGGCGCTTGCCGACCCCCGCGACGACAGTTTCCCCGAGCCCCTGGTCGACCCGGACGAGCTGCTGTCAGGTGGCCCGCCACCGGACGGGATCCCGTCGATCGACGAGCCCACGTTCCTGCAGGCCGACGAGGTGGGGTTCCTGGCGGACTCGGAGCCGGTCCTGGCCGTCGAGATCGGTGGCGAGGCCCGGGCGTACCCGGTGCAGGTGCTGATCTGGCACGAGATCGTCAACGACACGATCGACGGCGTCCCCGTCGCGGTGACCTACTGCCCGCTGTGCAACTCCGCGATCGCCTACGACCGCCGGCTGGGGGACCGGGTGTTGGAGTTCGGGACATCGGGGCTGCTCTTCAACTCCGCCCTCGTGATGTACGACCGCCAGACCGAGTCGTTGTGGAACCACTTCACCGGCGAGGCGATCATCGGGCATCTGGCCGGCGAGCGGGTCGACGTGTTCCCGATGGCCACGGTGTCGTGGGCGGAGTGGCGCGACGCCCATCCCGACGGGCTGGTGCTGAGCCGGGACACCGGGTTCGATCGAGACTACGGGCGGAACCCGTACCCGGGGTACGACGACGTCGACTCGTCGCCGTTCCTGTTCGACGGGGAGGTCGACGGTCGCCTGGCCGCGATGGAGCGCGTGGTGGGCATCGAGCGCGACGGTGACGCCGTGGCGTTGCGCCTCGAGGAGGCCGCCGACCGGGGCGTGGTCGATGTCGACGTCGCCGGCACCCGGTTGGTCGTGTGGGTGAGCCCGGGTGCGGTGTCCGCGCTGGACGCAGGATCGGTGGCCGACGGGCGCGAGGTCGGCGCCACGGGGGTGTTCGAACCCGTCGCAGGCGACCGGGAGCTCTCCTTCGAGCGCGACGGCGACGAGTTCGTCGACGACCAGACCGGCACCCGCTGGAACGTGCTCGGCGAGGCCGTCGACGGCCCGCTGGCGGGCAGCGCGCTCGAGCCGGTGGCCCATGTCGACACCTTCTGGTTCGCGTGGGCGTCGTTCCAGCCCGCCACCGGGGTCCTGCCCTGACCCACCAGCGGGCGAGCGGGGCCGCCCCGAGCGGACGCGGGCCGACGGCCCGGTGGGTCACGGCTTGGTGGCGGTCAGCAGCATGTAGCCGGCCTCGCCGCGCTCGACGGCCGCAGCGGCCCGGCCGGCGAGGTCGATCGCGCGGGCGAGGTCGAACGGGCGGAGGATCGGGAGGTCGAGCAGCCGCAGGGCGCGCAGCCGGGCCGCCACCCGCTCGATGGTCTCGACGAGGGCGTGGTCGTGGCGCTCGACCCGGTTCACGGTGAGCCCGGCTCGTTCCAGGGTGCCGCGGACCTCGTCGATGGGGCGTGCGTCGGCGAGGCAGGCGATCCGCCCGGCGAGGCCACGCAGGCCGGGATCGAGCCGGGCGGGGTCGAGCCACACGTCGGTGATGCCGACCCGGCCCCCGGGCCGAAGGGCGCGGGTGAGCTCGGCGGCGGCGGTGTCTTTGCGGGGGAACGTGCACAGGGCGCACTCGCACACGGCGGCGTCGAACCCGGCGTCGTCGACGGGGAGCCGCTCGGCGTCGCCGACTTCGAAGCGGGTACGCCCGTCGAGCCCCGCGTCCGCGGCGCGGGCCGTCGCGCGGGCGACCTGCGCGTCGCCGAGGTCGATGCCCACCACGGCGGCGTCCCGTTCGGCGGCGAGGAGGAGGGCGGTGGTGCCGATGCCGCTGGCGATGTCGAGCACGCGCTCGCCGGGTCGCAGGCCGATGGCGTCGGCGAGCCGCCGGGTGAGGGCGACGCCGCCCGGGTGGTAGCTGTCACCGAGGAGCAGTCCGATGAGATCGAGCCCGTAGGTGGTGGCGCAGCAGGCTTTGAGCGCCTCGGCGTCGGCCGGGTCGGTGTCCCGGAGGTGGCCGATCAGCCGTTCGAGGGAGGGCGACGAGGAGGGGCTGGTGGTCATCGCAGGGTCCTGCCCAGGTTGACCTGGACGGTCGCGGGTCGGGCACCGGCCGTGGGGTCGTCGGCGGTGCGCGAGCCGTGGCGGGTCGGCACGAGCAGGTCGGTGAGCTCGGCGGCGTTGGGGACGACGGTGGGCACCGGGGTTCCGGAGAGCTGCTCGCGGACCTGCTCGCGGTAGCCGACGGAGTTGTAGGCGCAGAAGGGGATGAGCCGTCCGTCGGGGGTGATCTCCTCGACGCAGCACTTCATGAGCTGGCGGACGTTGAGGGTGTAGGGGTCCTGGAAGTCCTGGACGACGATCATGAACGCCTTGGACGCGAGGTCGGCGAAGGCGTCGGGGAGGTCGAGGCCGCAGGCCAGGCAGTTCTCGAGGGCGGCCGCCGCGATGTCGTTGAGCTCGTCGGGGAGCCCGAGCTGGGCCAGGGTGGCGGCGAGGCGTTCGGCCATGGTGTCGGTGCCGGGGACGGCGGAGGCGCTCCAGAGGCCCTCGAGCACGTGGCGCAGGCCGGGGTCGGGCAGCACGCGGTTGGTGAGGTAGTCGAGGTGATCCTCGAGGGGCAGCAGCCGGGGGATGGGCACCACGTCGGCTTCGTCGGCGAGCAGGTAGGTGATCGACCGGCAGGTGGGGCTGCAGCAGGGGACGGGGATGAAGTCGCTCGTGCGGAACCAGTCGGGGCACTGGTCGACCAGCCCGTGGATGACCTCGGCGTTGGTGAGACGCTGGCGGGGATCGAAGGTGGTGTGGCGGCCGGCGTGGGTGACGGGCTGGAACACCACGCCGCGCACGGCGGGGTGGGCGATGCCGCGGCGGACGACGGCGCCGAGCTCGTGGGTGTTGACGCCGGCCTCGACGGCGGCGACGAGCATCACGGTGACACCCGCATCGGCGCAGCGGTCGAGCGCCCGGTTCTTGGCGGCCCGCAGGTCGCGACCCCGCAGCGCCAGGTGGGTTGCCTCGTCGATGCCGTCGAACTGCAGGTAGACCTTCACGCCCAGCTCGGCCAGGGCCGGAGCGAAGCCGGGGTCGCGGGCGAGGCGGATGCCATTGGTGTTGAGCACCACGGTCCGCACCCCCTTGTCGCGGGCGAGCGCGCAGAACTCGAGGATCCGGGGGTGGATCGACGGCTCCCCGCCGGAGAACATGACGACCTCGGGCTCGCCCTCGGCGGCGACGAAGGCATCGAGCCCCGCCTCGACCTGCTCGGCGGTGAGCGAGAACCCGTCGGGCTGGTGACCGGAGTCGGCGAAGCAGACCGGGCAGTCGAGGTTGCAGGCGGTGTTGACCTCGATGATCCCGAGGCACGCATGCTGCTTGTGGTCGGGACACAGGCCGCAGTCGAGGGGGCAGCCGTCGTGGACCTCGGTCTGGGTCTGCAGCGGGATCGTGCCGGGCTTGTTGAACCGCTGGATGTCCACGTACATCTCGGCGTCGCCGTACACCAGTGCCTCGAAGGTCCCGTGGTCACCGCAGCGCTTGCGAAGGAACACCTTGTCGTCGCGGATGTTCACCTCCGCGTCGACCACCGCCTTGCACACCGGGCAGATGCTCTTGGTCGTCTCGAGGAAGACCTCGTCACGGTCGACGCGTCGACGCGGTTCCGGCATGTCATCGCTCCGTTCCTGTCGGGGCCGGCGCACCCGGTCTCGGGTTCGATCTGCCGGGCAAGCCCCCGGACGGCCCTCGCTGATCGTCGGACCGTCCGGTGCGGCGGCTTGCCCGGGTGCGTAGGGAACCCGCCGGGGGCCGCCCGTCATCCGGCAGCTTGGGAACCCTTCGCCACTGGGGCCGGCGGCTGCGCAGCATCGCCTCCGCGCTCGGACGATCATGTGCCGCCCTGAGGCGACCGCCCCACCCGTCGTCCGGTGGTCGCTGCATGGCGGGCGACATGCCTACCGTGCGGTCCGTGACTCCAGAGGAGCCGATCCGACCGGGCGTCCCGGGGGCCCAGTACCTGAGCGCCGAGTACGTGATCGACGAGCTCGGCGCCCACGGGGCGCGCCGGCTCCGCACCCTGACCACGCCCAAGGTGCTGGTGCTGGGGATCGTCGGGGGAGCGTTCATCACGATCGGTGCGCTGTTCTCGGCGCTGCTCGCCACCGGAACCGAGAACCCGGGGATTGAACGGCTCCTCGAGGGGTTCGGGTTCTCCGCGGGCTTCTTCTTCGTGATCCTGTCAGGCGCCGCACTCTTCACCGAGGCGAACGTCGTCATGCCGGCCACCGCCGTCCGCCGCGAGCCGGGGGTCACGGCGGCGAGGATCGCCCGCTTCTGGGGCCTCGCCCTGGTCGGGAACGTCGTCGGCGCTTTGCTCGTCGGCTACGCCCTCCACCTGGCCCAGCGCTATCCGGCAGACGTCGACGCCCTTCTCGACGAGATCGTGGACCGCAAGCTCTCCTACCGGCGCATCGGCGGCACGGGCGCCTGGTTCCAGGTGCTGCTCTCCGGGATCCTCGCCAACTGGCTCGTGGGCATGGCGGCCTTCTTCGCGACGATGGGCCGCACGGTCGTCGGCAAGTACATCCCTGTCTTCCTGGCCGTCACTGCCTTCGTCGCCGCGAACTTCCAGCACAGCCCCGCCAACATCGGGTTCTTCTCCATCGTCGAGGCCGCCGGGCGCGGCCCGGGCTGGGACGTGGCGTTCGGCTGGAACCTGGTACCCGCCGGGATCGGGAACGTGATCGGCGGGGCGCTGCTCGTGGTGCTCCCGTTCTGCTACGAGACGCGCGGGCGCTCGGGTGCCCCGGCACGCGGCGAGTAGGGCGCGGCAACCGTCGCGTGTCGGGCACGGACCCACCACGCCAGCGCGACGAACTCGAGGTCCTCGACGAGGATCCACCATCGCAGCGGTTGCGCCAGGTGGACGCCGAAGCAGCCGCAGTTGTCGAGCGTGAGGCCGCGGGCGAAGGCCTGCGCGGCGAGCAGGCTCCAGGTCAGGGCCACGGCGAGCGCCACCGATGTCGCCCGGTGCCGCCGGGAGGTGTCGCGCGAGACCAGACCGACGGCCGCGATCAGCTCGCCGGTGATCAGGGCTGCTGCACCGACCCGGGCGACGGCCGTGCCGCCGAGATCGTACGACGCAACGATGTCGACGAAGCCGCCCGGGTTGCTCAGCTGACCGGCGGCCATCGCGAGCAGCAGCCCGGCCAGGACGAGGCGGGGCACCGCACGTCGAGCCGGGGGATGTGCCGCACGCTCCATGACAAGGGAACCCGGTCGCGGAGCCGGAACGTCCCGGGGGGCCGGGAGCGCCGGCCGGCGCGGGTTCACCGGTGCGCCGCCGTGGCCTGTCGGCCTCCCGTCTCCATGAAGAGCTGGGCCGCGGCTTGGCGGACGGCCACCGACCAGGTGGGGTAGGCGTGCACGGTCTGCGCGAGCCGGCCGGCGAACATGTCGGTGCGCATGGCGAGTGCCGGTTCGTGGATCATCTCTCCCGCGCGGCCTGCGACGATCGTGGCGCCGAGGACGCGGCCTCCGCCGGTGTTGCGCAGGACGCGCCGGGGTCCGGCGATGAGCTTCACGAACCCGCGGGTCTCCCCCGCGGCGATGGCGCGGTCGACCTCGGTCATCGGCAGGTAGGCGACGCGGCCGCCCCGCTCGGCTGCCTCCGTCTCGGTGATGCCCACCCGCCCCACCTCGGGATCGGTGAAGGTGACCCACGGCACCGCGTCGGTGCGGAACCGCCGGCGCCCCGATCGCCCGAGCGCGTTGGCGGCGGCGACGCGACCCATCTCGTCGGCCGCGTGCGTGAACTGCAGGCGACCCGTCACGTCGCCGGCCGCCCACACGCCGCTGGCCGTCGTCGCCAGCGTGTCGGCGGTGGCGACGAACCCGCGGGTGGTCTCGACACCCGCAGCGTCGAGCCCGAGCCCTTGGATCGTCCCGGTGCGGCCGGCGGCGACCAGCACCCGCTGCACCTCGAGGGTTCCGCCGCCCGCAAGATTCAGCCGCGCGCCCCCGTTCCGAGCAAGCGGCTCGACCCGGACGACGGCGTCCGCGGTCCGGACGCTGACCCCGTCGGCGCTCAGCGCCTCGGACACGACGGCGGACGCGTCGGGTTCCTCGTGGGGCAGGACCCGATCGAGCGCTTCGACCAGGGTCACGGTGGAGCCGAGCCGCGCGAAGGCCTGGGCCAGCTCGCACCCGGTGGCCCCGCCGCCGAGCACCGCCAGCGACGTGGGCGCTGCGTCGAGGCCCCACACCGTCTCGGTCGTCAGGTGGTCGACGTCGCCGAGCCCGTCGATCGGCGGGACCGCGGGGTGGGCACCGGTGGCGATGACGATCCGCCGGGCGCGGGCCAGTGTCCCGTCGACCTCGAGAACGCCCGGTTCCCGGAACGTCGCCCAGCCGTGGGCGACGTCCACCCCTTCGCGCTGCAGCACGTCGTCGGTCTCGGTGGCGGCGACGACGTCGACGGCACGTCGGGCGGCGGCGATGGCCCGATCGAAGGGGAGGCGACGCCGGGCCGCGTCGATGAGCGCCTTGGACGGCACGCAGCCTGTGAACGTGCAATCGCCGCCCAGCGGTCCCTGCTGGACGAGCAGGACCCTGGCGCCTCGCCGGGCGCCGGCGCGAGCGGCAGCCAGGCCGGCCGCGCCGGCACCGACGACGACGAGATCGGCGTGGCGGTCGGCGCCACCGGACGTTGCGGTCATGGTGCAGGAACCCTGCCAGACGCGGCCTGCTTCCCGGCGGCGTTGGCCGCCACAGGCGCTCCTGCTAGGACGTCGGGGCATGGCAATGCGACCCGTGTGGCCCAGGTCTGCCGCGCCCGGGTCCACCGGCCCCCGGGCGGGCCCGCCGACCTGGACGACGTGGCGGGAGGCGGTCGGCGTCGTTCTCCACCGCCCGCACCTCCGGCGGACCGTGGCCATCGCTCTCGTCGTGGGGACGGTGTTGTTCTGCATCAACCAGCTCGACGTGGTCCTGCGCGGTGACGCCACGGCCGCGGTGTGGATCAAGTCGACCGCGACGTACCTGGTCCCGTTCGTCGTCTCCAACGTGGGTGTTCTCGTCGGCAGCCGAGTCCGGTCTGATCCGGGATGAACGGACCAGCCGCCGCGGCGAATTCCGGCCGAGCGGGGGAAGCCCACGGCGGCTGAGCGGGTTACCGTCCCGATGGTACGTGCGACGCGGGGCGATCCCCTGAGGGAGCCGGTCGTTCTCGCGGTCGACCTCGGGGGCACCCGGATGCGGGTCGCCCTCGTGGGACCCGACGGTGCGATCGTGCACCGCCACGAGCAGCCGACGCCACGCGGCTCGCCCTGCCCCGACGCGCTCGACGAGCTCGTCGGGAACGTGCGCGGGAACGGCCTCCCCGCGCGTGCCGTCGTTGGTGTCCCGGGGCTCGTGGACTACCACCGGGGGCGGCTCGAGCACGCGCCCAACCTCCCCCCTGGCTGGGCGGAGACCATCTCGGCATCTCACTTCGGTGCCATCCTCGGTCTTCCGGTCGCACTCGCCAACGACGCCGACATGGCGGCGCTCGGAGAGACATGGTTCGGCGCCGGCCGTGGCCTGCGCGACGTCGTCTACCTGACGGTGTCCACCGGGGTGGGCGCCGGCGTCGTGCTCGGCGGCAAGCTCGTGCACGGCCGGCGGTCCGCCGCCGAGGTCGGCCACACGATCCTCGACCTGTCCGCCCGCCGGGACGGTCGGCCGGCGACGGTGGAGCAGCTCGGCTCCGGCACGGCCCTGGCTCGCGCCGCGGGCGACGCCGGCCTGCCCGCCGACGGCGCCGCCGTCGTCGAGTCGGTGCGGGCCGGGGACGCCCTCGCGACGGCGGTGTGGGAGGGTGTCGTCGCCGCCGTCGCGGCCACGGCGACCAACCTCGCCCACCTGTTCGCTCCCGAGATGATCATCCTGGGCGGCGGTGTCGGACGTACCGGTGACCTCCTGCTCGGGCCGGTGCGGGCCGCCGTCGCCGAGCAGGGACCCGTACGCTCCGGCCACATCCCGGTCGTCGGCGCCGATCTCGGGGACGACGCCGGGCTGGTCGGGGCTGCGGCGTGGCCGGCGACATGCGCCGCCGACCGAGGGACCGACTGATGACACAGCACAGCGTCGGGGGCAGGTCGGTCGGGCCGGCCCAGCGGGTCGTCGTCGTGCGCCACGGTGAGACGACGTGGAGCGCCGCGGGCCGACACACCAGCCGGACCGACCTTCCCCTGACGCCGGACGGGCGCGCCGCGGCCGAGGCGCTCCATCGGGCGCTGGCGCCCCGGACGTTCGCCCGCGTCTTCACCAGCCCGCTGGAGCGGGCGCGCGCCACCTGCGAGCTGGTCGGTCTGGGGCCGCGTGCCGAGGTGCGACGGCAGCTGGCCGAGTGGGACTACGGCGACTACGAGGGGCTGACCACCGCCGAGATCCGCCGGTCGGCGCCGGGCTGGTCGCTGTGGACGGACGGCGCACCGGGCGGCGAGACGCCCGACGAGGTGCGCGAGCGGGTGGATGCGTTCATTCGCGAGCTGTGTGCCGTCGAGGGCGATGTCGCTCTGTTCTCGCACGGTCACCTGTCGCGTGCACTGGCTGCACGCTGGATCGATCTGCCGGTGTCCGCCGGGCAGTCGTTGCTCTTCGGGACCGCCGCGGTCGGCGTGCTCGGTTGGGACCGCGGCGCACCGGTGATCGAGAGGTGGAACGATGACAGCCACCTCAGGTGCCCGGGATCGTCCGCCGGGGGGCCGGGGTGACCGCTGAGGTCGCCACGGTCCGCTCCCGCGCCGGTGTGGCCGCCCTGGCCGGCCATCTTCCGACGCCCGAGGGTCCGACGGGCGGGGCCGTGAACGCGTTGCGGTTCCTGGCCGTGGATGCGGTCGAGCGGGCCGAGTCCGGGCACCCCGGCACGGCCATGGCCCTCGCACCGCTCGCTCACGCGCTGTTCACGCGGCATCTGCGCCACGACCCCGCCGATCCCCGCTGGCCCGATCGGGACCGGTTCGTGTTGTCGATCGGCCATGCGTCGATGCTGCTCTACGGTGCGTTGCACCTGTCGGGCTATGACCTGCCGCTCGATGACCTGCGGCGGTTCCGACAGGGGGGCTCGCGGGCGCCGGGGCATCCCGAGCCCTGGGTGACGCCGGGTGTCGAGGCGGTGACCGGCCCGTTGGGCCAGGGGGTCGCCAACGGGGTGGGGATGGCGCTGGCCGAGCGGATGCTGGCAGCGCGGTTCAACCGTCCGGGCCACGCGATCGTGGATCACCGCACGTGGGTGTTCGCCGGGGATGGCGACATGATGGAGGGCGTGGCCGGCGAGGCTGCGTCGCTCGCCGGGCACCTGCGCCTGGGCCGGCTCACGGTGTTCTACGACGACAACCGGATCTCGCTCGAGGGCTCGACCAGGCTGCACTTCAGCGAGGACGTGGGCACCCGGTTCGCCGGGTACGGCTGGCAGGTGCTGCGTCTCTTCGACGTGGCGGACGCGGCGGCGATCGACGAGGTGGTCGCGGATGCGCAGGCCGATGGGGACCGGCCGACGCTGGTGATCGTCCACACCCACATCGGGATGGGGTCACCGGTGGTCGACACCGCCGCAGCACACGGCGCTCCGCTCGGGGAGGCGGGCGCAGCGTCGGCCCGGAGGGCTCTCGGCTGGCCGCATCGGCCGTTCGAGATCCCCCAAGCGGTGTACGACCACTGGCGCGAGGGGGTCTCGGGCCGGGCCCGGGCACGCACCGAGTGGCTCGCGGCGATGGACCGCTACCGGACCTCGCATCCCGAGCTGGCGGCGGAGCACGAACGCGTCCAGTCCGGCCGGCTCCCGGACGGCTGGGAGCAGGCCGTGCCCCGCTTCGAGCCCGGGGCCCGGATCGCGACGCGCCGCGCCTCGGGGCAGGCGCTCAACTCCCTGGCCGCGGCCGTCCCCGAACTGGTCGGCGGCGCCGCCGACCTGGCGCCGTCGACGCTCACCTACCTCCACGACGGAGACGACGTCGGGCCGCGCCGGTTCGCGGGGCGGAACGTGCACTTCGGCGTGCGCGAGCACGCCATGGGGGCGATCCTCAACGGCATGGCCGCCCATGGCGGCCTGCGCGTGTACGGCGCCACGTTCTTCGTGTTCAGCGACTACCTGCGGCCCGCCATCCGCCTGGCCGCCCTGCAGCGCCTGCCCGTCGTGTACGTGTTCACCCACGACTCGATCGGGCTGGGAGAGGACGGGCCCACCCACCAGCCCGTCGAGCACCTCGCCTCGCTGCGCGCCATGCCCGGGTTGCGGGTGGTCCGCCCGGCCGACGCCAACGAGACGGCGCAGGCGTGGGCACAGGCGCTCGACCACCCGGGCCCGACAGCGCTCGTGCTGTCGCGCCAGGCATTGCCGGTGCTGCCCCCGGAGCTGGTCGACGTCTCGTCCGGTGCGTCGGTGCTGGCGCCGGGCGACGACGCCGCCATCGTGGCCACCGGCTCGGAGGTCGAGGTGGCGCTGACCGCCGCCGAGGTGCTCCGCGACGAGGGCGTCGGGGCCCGCGTCGTGTCGCTGCCGTCGTGGGAGGTGTTCGCCGAGCAGGACGAGGCGGTCCGGCACCGGATCCTGCCGCCCGGCGTCCCGTCGGTGGCGGTGGAGGCCGCATCGCCGTTCGGGTGGCGTGACCTGGTCGACGACGTGGTCGCACTGTCGGGTTTCGGCGCATCGGCGCCGGCCGGCGTCCTCTACGCCGACCTCGGGATCACCGCAGACGCGGTGGCCGAGCGGGTCCGCCACCTGCTCGCGCAGGGCCAGGCGGCCCCACCGGGCGCCGGCGAGCAGGAAGGGAGCACCACGTGAACGGCCTCCAACAGCTCCACCAGGCGGGGCAGAGCGTCTGGCTGGACAACATCCGCAGGGATCTGCTCACCAGCGGGACCCTCTCCCGCTACATCGCCGACTACGCCGTCACCGGGGTGACGTCGAACCCCACGATCCTCGAGAAGGCGATCTCCGGCAGCGCCGACTACGACGACAGCGTCCGGGCCCACCTGGCTGCCGGTCACCGGGACACCGAGGACCTCGTGTTCGCACTGGCCCTGGAGGACCTCGTCGAGGCTGCCGACCTGCTACGGCCCACCTTCGACGCGACCCGGGGCGCAGACGGCTACGTGTCGGTCGAGGTGCCGCCCGACCTCGCGCACGACGCCGGCGCCACGGTGTCGGCCGGGCGTGCGCTGTTCGCCCGGGCCGGGCGGCCGAACCTGCTGGTCAAGGTGCCGGGCACCCCGCCCGGGCTCGTGGCGGTGGAGGAGCTGGTGGGCTCGGGCGTCCCGGTCAACGTCACGCTGCTGTTCTCCACCGCCCACTACCTGGCGGCGGCCGAGGCCTACCTGCGCGGCATCGAAGGCCGTCGAGCGCGGGGTCTGCCCCTGCCGGTCGGTTCGGTCGCCTCGCTGTTCGTGTCGCGCTGGGACGCGGCCGCCGACCCCACGCTGCCCGCCGGCCTGCGCAGCCGGCTCGGCCTCGCCGTCGTGCAGAAGACCTACGCCGCCTACTGCGACCTGCTCGCCTCCGCCCGGTGGCGCAGCCTCGCGGCCGGCGGGGCACTGCCCCAGAAGGTCCTGTGGGCGAGCACGTCGACGAAGAACCCCGACCTGCCCGACACCTACTACCTGGGGCGCCTGGCCGCACCGGCCACCATCGACACCGTTCCCGAGCCGACGCTGCTCGCCTTCGGTGAGCACGGTGCGGTCTGTGACCTGCTCCAACCCGACGAGGCGGCCGCCGAGGAGACCCTCGCCCGCCTCGCCGACGCAGGCGTCGACCTCGACGGTCTCGCCGCACAGCTCCAGGCCAAGGGTGCCGCCGCCTTCTCGGCGTCGTGGTCGGCGCTGCTCACGTGCGTGAACGACAAGATCCGGGCACTCGAACCATCCGCTCCGTAGGAAAGAAGGAGCACGACCCATGCAACTCGGGATGATCGGCCTCGGCCGGATGGGCGCCAACCTCGTGCGCCGCCTGATGCGCGACGGCCACGACTGCGTCGTGCACGACCTCGACGAGACCGCCGTCGAACGGCTCGAGAGCGAGGGCGCAGTCGGTGCCCGCAGCCTCGAGGACCTCGTCGCGACCTTGCGCCCCCCGCGGGCGGTCTGGATCATGGTGCCCGCCACGTTCGTCGACGCCACGATCGACGCACTGGCACCGCTCCTGGCGGCGGGAGACATCGTGATCGACGGCGGGAACTCCTACTACCGCGACGACATGGCCCGCGCCGAACGCCTGGCGCCCGCCGGCATCGCCTACGTCGATGTGGGCACGAGCGGTGGCGTGTTCGGCCTCGACCGGGGCTACTGCCTGATGATCGGAGGCGACACACCCGTCGTCGACGGGCTCGACCCCCTGTTCTCGTCGCTCGCACCCGGGCGCGACGCCGCCCCGCCCACCCCGGGCCGCAGCGACGGGCGCTCGACCGCCGAGGAGGGCTATCTCCACTGCGGGCCCACGGGTGCCGGCCATTTCGTGAAGATGGTCCACAACGGCATCGAGTACGGCCTGATGGCCGCCTACGCCGAGGGGCTGGCCATCCTCCGCCGGGCCGGCGCCGGCGCCGAGGCACGCGCCACCGACGCGGAGACCGCCCCGCTGGCCGAGCCACGCTTCTACAGCTACGACATCGACACCGCCGAGGTCGCCGAGCTGTGGCGACGGGGGAGCGTGGTGGGCTCCTGGCTGCTCGACCTCACAGCCGGCGCCCTCGCCGACGACCCCCAGCTCGCCGGGTTCAGCGGGCGGGTGTCCGACTCCGGCGAGGGCCGCTGGACCGCGCTCGCCGCCGTCGAAGAGGGCGTGCCCGCCCACGTCCTCACCGCGGCGCTGTTCGAGCGGTTCAGCTCGCGCGGCGAAGCCGACTTCGCCGACCGGCTCCTGTCCGCCATGCGCAAGCAGTTCGGCGGCCACGCCGAGACGGTGACCGGGTAGCGACGTGGCCGTCCCGGTGCACGACAGCCTCACCACGGCGCCGGTCAGCGCCTACCGGCACGTCCGGGGTGCCCCGTGACGTCCGCTCGGGCCGACGCCCTGGTGCTGTTCGGCGCCACCGGAGACCTGGCGCGCAAGCAGCTCTTCCCGGCGCTGTACGGGCTGGCGGTGCGGGGTCAGCTCGACTGCCCGGTCATCGGTGTCGCGGCCACGGCGTGGCGCGACGGGGATCTGCGTGATCACGCGCGGGAGGCGGTCGAACGTGCAGTCCCCGACATCGACGAGGCGGTGCTGGCGACCTTCCTCGGCCGGTTGGCCATGGTGGCCGGCGACTACCGGGACGCCGAGACGTTCCGGGCGCTGGCCAGCCGGCTGGCCGAGCGCGGGGCCGAGAAGCCGGTCCACTACCTCGCCATCCCACCGGCCCTGTTCGAGACGGTCGTCGACGGGCTCGCCGGCGAGGGCCTGCAGCGGCGGTCGCGCGTGGTGGTGGAGAAGCCGTTCGGCCGTGACCTGGCCTCCGCGCGGGCTCTGAACGAGGTGCTGCACCGGGCGTTCCCGGAGCCGGCGATCTTCCGCATCGACCACTACCTGGGCAAGGAGGCGGTCGAGAACCTGCTCGTGTACCGCTTCGGCAACACGCTGCTCGAACCCGTGTGGAACCGGCGCTATGTCTCCAGCATCCAGGTCACGATGGCGGAGGACTTCGGGGTCGAGGGGCGCGGCGGGTTCTACGACTCGGTCGGCGCCGTGCGCGACGTCGTGCAGAACCACCTGCTGCAGGTCGTGGCGCTGCTGGCGATGGAACCACCGGTCTCCGACGACGCCGATGCGCTGCGCGACGAGAAGGTCAAGGTCTTCCGGGCCATGCGCCCGGCCGACCCCGCCGAGCTGGTGCGGGGCCGGTACGAGGGCTACCTCGACGAGCCCGGGGTGGCCGCGGGATCGTCGGTCGAGACGTTCGTGGCGCTGCGCCTGCACGTCGACTCGTGGCGGTGGGCGGGCGTGCCCTTCCTGGTCCGGGCGGGCAAGGCGCTGCCGGTGACCGCGCTCGAAGCCGTCGTCGAGTTCCACGCGCCGCCCCGCCTGCTGTTCTCGCCGGACGGCTGCCGGCCCCACCCGAACCACCTGCGGTTCCGGCTCGGCCGTAGCGACGGCGTCACGCTCCGCATGCAGGCGAAGGAGCCCGGTGACCGGCTGACCAGCCGGGGCGTGGACCTGGACATCGACTTCCAGCACGCGCTCGGAGCACGCCGCAGCGCCTACGAGCGCCTGCTCGGCGACGCGCTCGACGGCAACCCGGTCCGGTTCGCCCGGCAGGACGGCGTGGAGGCCGCCTGGCGCGTGGTCCAACCCCTGCTGGACGACCCGGGCCCGGTCAGCACGTATCCGAAGGGCTCGTGGGGGCCGGCCGCGGCAGCGTCCGTCGCCGAGGTCGCCGGTGGGTGGCACACCCCGGAGGTGGCGACCGAGGTCGACCGGTGAGCGCCAAGCGCCCGAAGGTCGTGGCATTCGACGTGGTCGAGACCCTGTTCTCGCTCGCTCCCGTCGACGACGCCCTCCGGCCGCTGGGGGTGCCACTGCCGCTGTTCTTCGCGTGGCTCCTCCGTGACGGCTTCGCCCTCGCCGCCGCCGGAGACCACCGGCCGTTCCGGTCGGTGGCAGCGTCCGCTCTCGACGGCCTGGCGCCGGGCAGTGGGGACGCCGAGCGTGAGGCTGTGCTCGACGCCTTCTCGCGCCTCCCGCCGCAGCCCGATGCGGCCCCGGCCGTCGAGCGGCTGGTCTCCGCCGGCGTCCCCGTCGTCACGCTCACGAACGGCGGGGCGGGCAACACGGAGCACCTGCTCGCCGCCGCCGGCCTCGACCGCTACGTCGAGCGGGTGATCTCCGTCGACGAGGCCGGCCGGTGGAAGCCGGCCGCCCGACCGTACGTCCACGCCACGACCCGTCTCGGTTGCCGGGCCTCCGAGGTCGCCCTGGTGGCGGTCCATCCCTGGGACGTCCACGGGGCGAGCCGTGCAGGTCTCGTCACCGGCTGGTGCTCGCGATCCGCGAGCGCGTTTCCCGAGGTCTTCGAGCGCCCGGACGTCACCGGGCCGGACCTCGTGGCGGTCGCCGACGGGCTCCTCCGGTTGCCGATGTGATCCCGCCGCCGCCGGCGGGTCCTCGGAACGTCGACGGCCCGCGACGGAGATCGTGTCAGCAACGGGGCGCCGGCCGCGACGCCGCCTCGACCGCACCGGTCGCATCCAGCGTGCGCAGGATGGTGATCCCGGCGTCGGCTGCGCTGCGGTCGTCGCCGCTGACGAGCTCGAGAGCCTGTTCGTAGGGCTCATCCCGCGCTGCCCAGAGACCGGCAGCGGTCCGCCAGTCGCCGGCCAGTCCGGTTCGCCACGGCTCGGGGGCGCCTGCGGGCCCCGCCACTGCGTGCCCCGCCCGCTGGAGGTAGCGGCACAGCTCGGCGCGACTCACCACCGAGCCGGGCATCCATGGTGCTGCCAGCACGGGTTCGGCGAGGTGCACGAGATCATCGCCGCGGCCTGCGAGCCAGGCCAGCTCGACCCGGGCGATGGTCACGGGGCCGACCAGGCGGACCTCGTCGCTGCCGGCGGCCGCGTCGAGCGCTGGCTCGAGGACGGTGGCCGCCGCCGCGTGCTCGCCCTGACGAGCCACGAGGCGGGCGAGGACACTGCGGGCGAGCGGGCCCATGATGCCTGGCTCGCCACCCTGCCCCACGAGCGCCTCGAGCTCCCGCCGGGCCTGCAGCCAGCGGCCTCGGCTGAACCGCACCGATGCCCGCGTGAGCGCGAGGCGGTATTCACCCGATGCGAACTCGGCGTCCTTGCCGAGTTGCAGGCCGACCTCGACGTACCTCTCGGCCTCGTCGAACCGCGCCGCTCGATACGCCGCGCCCGAGGCGTTCACGCACGCCCGGACGGCGAGCTCGGTGCGGGGGAAGCAGCGGAGTGCGCGAATCGCGCTGTCCAGGTCCTCTGCACCGGCCTCGTCTCCGAGGGCGAGCCGTTCGCAGCCCAGGTACATCAGCGCATAGCCCTCCAGGTCTGCGCGACCGAGCTCCTGCGCCAACGCCAGCGCCTCTCCCGCCTCGGCGACGGCCTCCTCGCACCCTTCGGCCACCGAACCCACCGTCGTCAACTCGCCGAGGGCGCGGGCCAGGTCGGCGTGGGCGATCGCACGAAGCTCCGGGTCACCGTGGGGGCCGAGCACGTCGAGCGCCCGCCGGGCGGCGAGGCGGGAGGCGTTCGGTCCCCGCGCCCACAGCACCGTGCGGGCGCGGGTGATCTCGGCGCGGGCGAGGGCGGTCGGGTCACCCAGGGCGCGGGCGGCCTCCACGGCCTCCTCGGCGGCGCGCTGCGACTCCCCGAAGCGGTTGAGCAGATACAGCGAGCTCGCCTGCTGGACCAGCAGCGACGCCACGAGGGCGCGGGGAAGCGACTCGCGGTGGCGGAGCACCTCATGGAGGTGCTCCACGGCCTGCCGGTGGGCGCCGGCGGCGGCGGCGGCGCCGGCCGCCTCGGGCCCGACCTCGATCACCAGACGGGCGTCGTCCGAGGCGATGGCGTGGTGCATGACCCGGGACGGGTCGGCAGTGCGCTCCCGCAGGAGCTCGGCGGCTCGACGGTGCCAGCGCAGGCACTCGAACGAGGTCAGCGTCTCCCCGACGGCGCGTCGGGCGAGCTCGTGGCGGAACCAGACGTGGGGTCCCGTGCCGGCCAGCATGCCGGCCGCCTCCGCGGTCGCGAGCGACCGTTCGTCGCCGTCCACCAGCTCGGTCGCCAGCCACCGTTCGACCCGGCCGGGGACAATGGAGAGGCGACGCAGAGCAGCGACGGCATCTGCCGGCAGCTGGGCGAGGCGTGCCAGCACAGCGTCCCTCACGCTCTGCGGAACGGCGCCGGACCCGCCTGCCAGCAGCTCGCTCACGAAGAAGGGATTGCCGCCGGTGACGGCGAACAGCTCGTGCGGGTCGAGAGCGGTGCCTGCCGCCAGATCCGCCACCCCCTCGGCTGTGAGCGGCTCGAGCGCGACGCGCGAGACGTCGGGACCGCGCAGCAGTCCGAGCACCGAGCGGAGTGGGTGCCCCAGCTGGAGCGCCTCCTCTCGGTAGGTCAACACGAGGAGCAGCGGCGACGACCGGATGCGCCTCGCCACGTAGCGCACGATGTCGAGGGTTCCGTCGTCCGCCCAGTGCAGGTCTTCGAGCACGATGACCACGGGTCTGCCGCGCTCATCCGCCAGCGCGCGGGCGGCGGCGAGCAGCGCCTCGCCTCCGAGATCGCCGTCGAGTGGCATCCCCTCGGCACGGAAGCCGTCCGAGACGTCGCGGACCGGAGCGAGCGGCCGAGGCGTCGCCAGGTCGTCGCACGCCCCGACCAGGACGACGGCCCGCCGCGAGAACGCCTCGACCATCCACCGAACGAGCGCCGTCTTGCCGATGCCCGCCTCGCCGGCGACGCACATGATCCGACCGGACCCGGTCGCCGCTGCGGCGAGCGCGCTGCTCATCTGCTCCATCGCGTCGGCCCGCTCGACGAGTGGCTCGGCGCCCGTCATGACGGAGGCCCCGTCGCCCGCCGGCGCAGCTACCGCAGTGCGGCGAGCCGCACCGACGGTCGGCACGATGCGGTAGCCACGACCGTGCACGGTGGCTATCACCCGCTGCCGCCGCCCGTCGTCGCCGACCGCCCGGCGCGCGGCCTTGATCCGGCTCGTGAGGGCGGACTCGCTGACGAAGCGGTCGCCCCACACGGCGTCGAGGAGCTCCTCCTTGGTGACGACCCGGCCGGCGTTGCTCGCCAGGTGAACGAGGACGTCGAAGACTTGGGGCTCGACCGGCACCACGTCGCCGCTCCGACGCACCTCGTACCGGTCGAGGTCGATCTCGACGTCCTCGAACGCCAGTGTCGTCACGCCATCTCCCACGTGCACACGGCACGTCCCGCACCGCCGGCAGTGAAGCATGGCACAGCGGCCACGTGGCCCCGTAGCCACGGTTCCCGCCCACGAGGTCGAGTGCGCCTGGTCGGGTGGCCGTCCGCCTCACCGTTCCCGACGCGGATCGACATAGGCTGACGAGTGGCGATGGAGCTCGCCACAACCGCCCGCTCGGGCTGATGGCTCCTGTCGACAAGCCACCGGAGCCTGATGCAGCGCGAGCCCACAGCGGTCACCGAGATCACTCACGGGTCGCCGCGCCGTCCCGGTCGCGTCCGGCCGCCGGCGAAGACGCTGCTGGCGATCGGCACCGGGGGGATGCTCGGCGCACTCGCCCGCTACGGCATCGGGCAGAGCTGGTCGGTCGGCGACGGCGAGCTTCCGTGGCCCACGGTGGCGATCAACGCGTCCGGCTCGTTGTTGCTGGGGATGGTGGTCGTCCTGCTCCTCGAGCGCTGGCCGCCGACCCGCTACGTGCGTGCCTTCGTCGGCATCGGCGTCTGCGGCGGCTACACGACGTGGTCCACGTTCATGACCGAGGCCGCCCTGCTGGTCCGGGACGGGCACGCGGGTCTCGCCGCCGGCCATCTCGCTGCCGGGTTGGTGACCGGTCTGGCGGCCACCTACGTGGGCATCGGGCTGGCACGACTGTTGCCGGCCGGGACATCAGGAGGTCCCCGTGAGACTCGAAGGACCCGCTGACCGGCTCACGATCTTCATCGGTGAGACCGACCAGCACCACCACAAGCCGCTCTACAGCGAGATCGTTCACCGGGCCCATGCCGCCGGGCTGGCCGGCGCGACGGTCGTGCGGGGCCTGGAGGGCTACGGCGCATCGCGCCACGTTCACACGACCCGGATCCTCAGCCTCTCCGAGGACCTGCCGGTCGTCGTGGTCATCGTGGACCGCGCCGACCGGATCGATGCGTTCCTGCCGGAGCTGGACGAGCTCATCACCGAAGGACTGGTGGTGCGCGACCACGTGGAGATCGTGACGTACATCGGGCGTCGAGAGCCGTGACCGGACTCCTCGTGGCCGTTGCCGCGTTCGCCGGGGCGGTCTGCCGGTACCTCGTCGACGTCGCCGTGCAGCGCCGTACGGACGCCGCGCTCCCGCTCGGCACCCTGACCGTCAACCTCACCGGCTCGCTCGGGCTCGGCTTCGTCGTGGGCCTGGGTCTCCACCACGGGCTCGACGACAACGTGCACACGATCGCGGGGGCCGGCTTCCTGGGTGCCTACACGACGTTCTCCACCTTCGCCTACGAGACGGTGCGGCTGGTCCAGGACGGGTCGACGTTCGAGGCGTTCGCCAACGCGGCGGCGAGCAGCGTGCTGGGGTTGGCGGCCGCAGGCGCCGGGCTCGGGCTGGCCGCCGCGCTCTGACGCGCACCGACCCAGGATCGCGACGGATCGGCACCCCGGCAAGGAGTCGGTGCCCGGCTCAGCGCAGTGCGATGCGTCGCCGGGCGAAGCGGTGGGCGATCTCGTCGAGGTGCGCCCGGCCCTCGAGGTGCTGGAGCCACGCGGTCGGGATGGCGCCCCGTCCGAGATGGGCGCCGGCGAGCGCCCCGGCCATCGCGGCGATCGTGTCGGTGTCGCCGCCGAGCCCGATCGCGAAACGCACCGTGTCCTCGAAGGAGCCTTGGTGGCGGAGGAAGGTGCACAGGGCAGCGGGGACCGCCTCCACGGCGGTCACGCCGTTACCGAGCGCGTCGACCACCTCGGCGGCAGGGGCGTCGCGGCACACCTCGACGACGCGCTCGAGCGCGGTGTGATGCTCGTCGGTGGCGACGACGGTGTGCAGGAGGCCGGCGAGGTCGTCGGCTGCGACCGCTTCGTGGCTCGGGGTGTCCAGGAGCACGGCCGTGGCGGCGGCCTGGGCTGCAGCCCCGTCGACTGCGAGGGGGTGCGTGTGGGTGACGCGGGCGGAGCGGCGGGCGAGCTCGGCGGCCATCGCGGGGTCCCCGGCGGTGAACAGGGCCACGGGGGTGACGCGCATCGCAGCGCCGTCGCCGAGCGAGCCGCGACCGCCGAACTGCTCGGCCGCCGCGGTGCGCCAGTCGTCGCCCGCAGCGATGCGGGTGAGCAACGAAGCGGTCCCGCGGCCGTAGCCGCGGTGGGGATCCCGCGCGAACGAGGCGGCGAAGGTTCTGGCCAGGTGGTCCTCGTCGAGACCGCCGCAGAACAGCAGCGACCCCGCGACATCGATGGTCATCACGGTGTCGTCGGTGTGCGGCAGCAGGGCGTACGACTCCTCGACCTGCGTGAGCTCGTCGAGAGGCAGGGGACCGGGCCGCCCCTCCAGCGGGGCGCCGAGCGCGTCACCGACGGCGACGCCGAGCAGGGCGCCGGAGTAGGCGTTCAGCACGTCGACAAGTGGCGGCGTGGCGCTCCTGGCACCATCCATGGACCACCTCCACTCCTCTCGACGGGCCCTGGTTGGCGCCGGACGCCTTCGGGCCGACAACGCCGCGACGACCCTACCTTCACGTGAAGTGAGCCCCGTGAGGCGATCGCCGGGTGCTGGACCGGCGTCAGGGCGTGGCCGACACCTGCCACGCCACCGGTGCGAGCGGGTCGGGCGTGTAGCTGCAGTAGGTGCCGGTGCGCACGGCCCGCTCGAGGTGGGTCGCGAGCGTGGGATGGTGCTCGGCGAGGCGCGTGATCGCATAGCGGAGCGACCGGGTCACGCTGGTGCGGGCCCGCTCCGCGGTGCCGCCGGTCGCTCGACTGCGCCCGCCCAGCCCCACGGCCTGTGCGAGCTCGGCGACCAGGTAGTCGCGGTCGCGTTGCGCGAGCTCGAGTCGACCCAGGTCGTTGGTCCGAGCGGCCTCCTCGATGTCGTCCTCGACCTCGGCCAGGCGGCGGCGATACGCATCTCGTGCCTGCTCGTCGATGACGGGCAGGCCGGCACCGGCCTCGCCGTCCAGCTCTTCCGCCCGAGGGGCGGCGCTGACCGGGAGCGTGCCGTTCTCCACCGCCACGAGGTCGAGTGCGTGGAACTCCCGGCCCGGTTCGGCCAGCAGCCGGGCCAGGTAGCGAAGGCCCTTGAGGTCGCGGACGAGCACCGTGCGGCCGCCGAAGCAGATGGTCCGCGTGTCGCCGGTGCAGGTGAACGTCGCCGTCGACCCCTCGGCGGCCTGCGGCCCGACGCCGGCCGCCGGCGGGGCCGGCGCGGGATGCTGGCCGGCGAGCAGACCCTCGACTCGCTCGAGCCAGCCCACCGCCCCGAACTCCTCGAACGCGACGCGGGCCGCCTGCCACTCCATCCGGGCCCGGTCGGCCCGACCGCGCCGGTGGTGCGCCTCACCGAGCACCACACGCGCGACCGCGGTCTCGAACGGTGCCCCGAGGTCGGCCCAGGCGGCCACCGCCGATCCGGCATCGTCGATCGCGCGTTCGGGATCGCCGCCGATCAACGCCGCCCTCGCCCCGGCCAGTGACGCAGCGGCATCGAGCCCGCGGCTGTCGTAGGCGTCGGCGATGGACCGGAGGGCGTCGGCGGCCCGTCGGGCGGTGTCCACGTCGCCGGCGGCCGCAGCGATCTCGGCCTGGGCGTCGAGCAGGGGTGCGAGGCGCAGGTCACCGAACGGGGGACGTTCCTTGGACGGGATGTCGAAGGGGTGGGCGATGGCATCGGCGATGAGCGCCGACGCCGCCTCGACGTCCCCCTGCGCGAGCCGTACCAGGGCGAGCCCGGGGTGGGGTGACCAGGCGTGGCCGTGTGCGGCGACGAACGCCTCCTCGGCACCCGCCAGATCGCCCTTCCGCAAGCGGATGTTGCCGAGCTCCGCGAGCGGCCAGCCGAACTCGCGGCGCATCCACGGACGCAGCTCGTCGCACGCCCCGAGCGCCTCCTCCTCGGCGAGGTCGCACGGGCCGGACATCCGGAGGATCTCGGCACGGTGCACGCGGCACCGGCCGTTGATGCCGCCGAACGCCACACCGTGCCGCCAGTGCTCCATGACGTCGGTCCACTCGCGGGCCAGGTCGACGCGCCCGAGGCCCTGCGCCGCGCAGATCAGCTCGCAGTACATCATGCCGGTGGTCAGCGGGTCGACGTCGCCCGACATCAGCAGCGCACCGACCTCCTCGAGGAGGTCGAGGCCCCGCTGGACGTCGCCGGCGTAGATCTCGGTACGGGCCGACGCGACCCGGCCGATCACCACGGCCGGTTGGACCCCGAGGCGATCACCGAGCTCGATCGCCCGCGCCGCATGGCCGCGGGCCGAGTCCATGTCGCCGCACATGAAGCGCTCGTAGGTGCGGACCATGGCGATCAGGGCGTGGGCCGGCGTCTCACCGTGCCCGGCCAGCAGCCGTTCGGCGCGCCTGAGCCACCCGCGAACCGGGGCCATCAATCCGGTGTCCATCATCAGGTACATCGCGACCATCGCGGCCGCTCGGGCCGCTTCGGCGGCGTCGCCCTGGAGCACCAACAGCGAGTGCAGGTCCTCCCAGGCCCCGACCGCGGCCTCGAAGTCGCCGTTGCCGTACGCGGCCTGCGCTCGGAGCTCGAGGCCGGCAGGGGTGCGGGCGTCGGTCCCCGAGGCGTCGAGGAGGTCGAGCGCGCCCTGCCAGTCCCCGCGCTCGACCGCCGTGCGCACCCCGGTCAGCCGGGCGCCCGGGCTCATCGGATCCACTCCCGAGTGGGGAGCCCGCGACACATCCGGAGACGCGCCGGGGTCATGCCCGCTGTCGCATTGTGACATCGATTGTCACGCCTTCTCGTTGTCGCGCCGGTTCACGCCGGAGCAGTGATCCTACAGAGGACAACGAAAGGCACCTCCATGCACCCCATCGAACAGCTCTCGCACATCCTCCCGGCCGTCAGCGACCTGGTCGACGGCATCCAGCCGTCGCAGCTCGACGATCCGACACCCTGCACCGACTTCACGGTCCGCGGCGTGCTCGACCACATGCTGGTGCTCGGCGGGGCGTTCGCCTACGCCTTCCGGGGCGAGGAGGCGCCGGAGATCAGGCCTCCGGCCACGGACGGCCGCGTGCCCGCGGCCGAGCTCCGCTCGACCATGGACGACCTGCTCGACGGCGTGAGGTCACCCGGGGCCATGGAGCGCACGGTGTCGTCACCGATGGGCGAGATGCCCGGCGAGACCTTCGCACGGCTCGTGGCCTTCGACGGGCTGGTCCACGGCTGGGATCTCGCATCGGCCACTGGCCAGAACTACGAGCCGCCCGCCGAGGTCGTCGCCGCGGTCGATCAGTTCGCCCGCGCCGCCATCACCGACGAGATGCGCGACGGGGACACGTTCAAGGACCCCACCACGGCTCCGCCGGCAGCGAGCCGGCTCGAGCGCCTCGTCGCCTTCAGCGGTCGATCGCTCTGACCAGCCGCCACCCGGACCGAAGACAGCAACCACACAGCGACCACCACAGCAACCAACACAGGAAGGACCGAACCCATGCGACTCCCCAAGGAAGACATCCCGGTCAAGATCGACGCACCCGGTGCGACAGCCCGTCAGCTCCCGGACTTCGGCGTCGCCTCCGGCCCGATCGGGGCCGAGTGGTTCTCCATGAGCGCCGGCACCGACCTCGCGCCGCTCCTCCAGGGCCTCGACGGCGACATGTGCCACGGTCCCCACTGGGGCTACATGCTCGCCGGTGACGTCGTGGTCACCTACCTCGACGGCACCACCGAGCAGTGCCGCACCGGCGAGGTCTTCTACTGGCCTCCCGGCCACAGCGTCCGCGTCGAGCGCGACGCCGAGCTGATCATGTTCAGCCCCCAGGCCGAGCACACCGCCGTCATGGATCACATCCTCGCCAAGCTGGCGGCCGACTGACAGCGTCCGGGCGCGGTGGCGCGCGCACGGTCTGTGACGTCGTGAACTCCGGTCCGTCGCGTGCTGCCGTGCCCACCCGCCGGGGCCCTCCGGAGGGATGCTGCGGTGCGTTCGCCGAGTCTTCGTTTGGGGGTTGGCAAGCATCTTCTCCCGCGCCGGTAGGGTGTGGTGATGGTCGACCGCCCGAGAGCACGAGCTCTCGGGTGAGCCGCTTGTTCGCAGAGCTCGACCGCCGCACGACCCCGATGGGTGAGGTCGTGTTGCGCCGCCGGCTCGAACCATCACTGCAGGTCGACGTGTACGAGGTGAAGTTGGGCGACGAGTACCTCATGTCGAGCCTGTTCACCGTCTCGGAGACCGAGCTCGCCAGGCTCGGCCTGGCCCGGGCCCAGGGCGACGCCCTCGACGTGGTCGTGGGTGGGCTCGGCCTCGGCTACACGGCACAAGCCGTGCTCGACGATCCCCGGGTGCGCCGCCTCGATGTCATCGAGGCGCTCGACGCGGTGATCGACTGGCACCACCGGCACCTCGTCCCCCTTGGCGCGCGCCTCGCGGCCGATCCGCGGTGTCACCTGGTCCACGGCGACTTCTTCACCCGGGTCGCCGCCGGCGCCCAGCTCACGTGCGATGGACACGCGCGCGTCGATGCGGTCCTCGTCGACATCGACCACACGCCTCGCCATGTGCTCGACCCGAGCCACGCGAGCTTCTACCGTCCGGCGGGGCTGCAGCGGATGGCGGGCTACCTCCGGCCGGGCGGGGTGTTCGCGCTCTGGTCCGATGACGGGCCCGACGACGAGTTCGTCGCGGTGCTGGCCGACGTCTTCGACGCTCCCCGAACGCACGTCGTGGAGTTCCGCAACCCCCACACCGGTGGCATGTCGTCCAGCACGGTCTACACGGCGACGACGGCGCCGGCGTGATCGCCCGTGCTCGCGCCGGCGGTTCTCGCGGCCTCCCATGACGCCACAGGTGTCCCACAATCGTGCTAGCCGGTCAGTCGTCCGCCTGCCGGCGGAACAACGCCACCGAGGCGGCGCTGCGGGCAGCGCTGGCCACCGACATCGGCGATGCCGCACACGTCGTCGTGGCGCAGCGGGTGTCGACGATACGAACCGCCGACCGCATCGTCGTGCTGTCAGTTCGCACGATCGACGCAGTGGGGGACCGTGACCACAGCTGGCGCCCGGTGAGGCCGTCAGGGCTTCCCGTCGTCGGCCGTCCAGCGATGCCACTCGGCCGAGCACC
>JBKHJZ010000121.1:0-10256 GCA_046537875.1 Acidimicrobiia bacterium
GCCCGCGACCGCCCGGGTGCACCAGAGCACCGACCTGCACCTGATCGCACCGGTGCAGCGCAGCGGCGTCCCCACCACGCCGATCGAGCGGACGCTGCTCGATCTCGGGGCGGTCGTGCCGCCGACCCGCGTGCAGCTGGCGCTCGACCATGCCCTCCGCGCGGGGCTGACCACCATCGACCGGCTGCTCGGCACGCTCGTTCGGCACGCGCGACGTGGGCGCCGGGGTGTCCGGCCACTGCGCGAGCTCCTGGCCGAGCAGCTGGAGCAAGGCTCGACCCCCGACAGCGGGCTCGAGCGCCTGGTCGTGATCCTGCTGCGGGAGGCCGGTCTCCCGCGCCCCACGCTGCAACACCCGGTGACGATCGGCGGGCACGCGTACCGGACCGACCTCTGCTACCCCGAGGCGAGGGTGGCGATCGAGCCCGACGGCTCCATCCACCTGCGCCGCGACGTGTGGCAGTCCGACCACGAGCGACAGAACGCGCTGGTCCTCGCCGGGTGGACCATCCTGCGGTTCACGTGGGGCGACTACCGCCGGCACCCCGAACGCATCGTCCGTGAGGTCGAGCGTGCGCTCGCCATGGGGGCGGTCGGCCGGTGACCCTGGGAGGGCCGGCGGCGACCGCACGGGTTCAGCGCAGCAGCCGCTGGGTGCTCGCGATCGCGACTCTGGGCGGATCGGGTGGCAGGACCACCGGATCCGCCCAAGGAACCGCTGGAGGCCACCCGGGCCCCCGCACGAAGACCCGGAACCGGGCCGCGGCCCCGGGTGGGCCCCCGCCTCAGCGGCTCTCGGGGCCCCCCGTGCGCGACCCGGTGGTCGACTCCTCGGCCGCGGGCTCCTCCGGCTTCGGCTCGTCGACCGCTGCCGGGTCACCGGCCACGGCGGGCTCCGCGTCGGCCCGTGCCTCGGTGCTTTCGGGCTCGGCCGCCACCGCGCGCTCGTCGCTGGCCGCCCCCGTGGCCTCGGGCTCCGCCGTCTTGGCGCCCCCGGCTGCCTCGGCGCTTTCGGGCTCGGCCGTTCCGGCAGACCCGCGCTCGGCCGCCCCGGCAGACTCGGCGGTCGTTCCCTCCGCAGCGGCAGGCGTGGCGGCGGCGGTCGTCTCGACGTCCGGCTCCCCGGCCGCAGCGGTCGCTTGCTCCACGGCAGCAGTCGTCTCGGCGTCCGGCTCGCCGGCCGCAGTGGTCGCTCGCTCCGCGGCCTCGGGCTCCCCAGCCGCAGTGGTCGCTTGCTCCCCGACAGCGGGCTCCTCGGCGCCCGGCTCGTCGGCTGCGGCCGGCTCTGCGGCCGCAGCGTCGGGCTCCTCCTCCAGCCCGGCCTCCGGTCCGGCGGCCGCCAGGGCCGCCAGCCGCGGGCGCACGCGCAGCAGGATCCACAGGCCGGCCGGGATCAGCACCAGGGTGAACCACTGCGCCCCGGTCAGGCTCAGCACCCGCTCGTCGTTGACCCGCAGGGTGTCGCTCAGCAACCGGGCGACGCCGTAGTACAGGGCGAACACGCCCATCAGCGTGCCCGGCGCCAGCTCGCCGCCCCGGCGGCGGCGCAGCAGCAGGGCGACGGTGAGGCCCGCGAACAGCACGAGCAGGTACATGAACTCGTACAGCGCGGTGTTGTGGAACGTCGTGCCCTCCACCAGCCGCATGTCACCGAGGAGCGGCTCCCGCACCTCGCCGCCCTCGTAGCGGGTGGCGAGGAAGAAGTCGGACGTGCGGCCGAAGTGCTCCCCGACCGCGTAGCAGCCGATGCGGCCGATCGCGAGGCCGATGGTGAGGCCGAGCGCGTAGCCGTCGAGGCTGCGCCAGCGTTGCAGGCGGGTCCAGCGGCGGAAGAAGGGCACCCCGACGATCAGGGCGGCGATGAAGCCACCGGTGAACTGGATGCCCCCCTCCCAGATCGCGATGACGTCGATCGGGTTGTCGATCTCCTCGGTGTGGGTCGCGGCCCACGTGAGGCGGGCGCCGACGATGCCCGCCAGCACCATCCAGGTGGCGGTGCGGTAGGTCTCGTCACGCGAGATGCCGAAGCGCTCGATGTGCTGGGCGGCGACCCACGCGCCGACCAGCACGCCGATCGCGACCATGAGACCGAACGTCCGCAGGGTGAGCGGACCGAGGTCGATGTCGGGAAACGTCGTGTACGGAATCGCGGCGAACACGCCCCCATGGTGGTCGAGATCGCCGTCGCGTGGTAGCCGAACCGTGGAAACACCCGCCGACCAGCGGCGCGAGCCCGGACGGGATCGGCCCGCCGCCCGGGCCGGGAACGGGCGGGATCAGCCCTCGGCCAGCGGCTCGATCCACCCACCGAAGGGGGCCGCGACCGACTCCGCCCCCGCCGGGCCCCACGTGCCCGGGCGGTACAGCTCGATCGGCGGCGGGTGGTCGAGCACGGGCTGCACGATGCGCCACTGCTCCTCGACGCCGTCGGCCCGACCGAAGCGGCGGTGGTCGCCCTCCATCGCGTCCTCCAGCAACCGCTGGTACGCGGGCTGGCGGTGCGGGAACACCGACGCGTAGGACACCTCGAGGTCGAGGGGGCGGCCCACGAGCTCGTCGCCGGGCGCCTTGGCCTGCAGGTGGATGGTCACGCCGTCGTCGCGGCCCAACCGGAACCTGAGCCGGTTCGGCTGGGGGCGGGGTGCGCCGGGCGGGCTGAACAGCAGCCGCGGCGGGGCCGCGAAGGTGACGACGGCCTCGTTGGCCGACACCGGCAGGTGCTTGCCGGCGCGGATCGTCCACGGCACGCCGGCCCAGCGCCACGACTCGATCTCGAGTTGCACGGCGACGAACGTCTCGACGTCGCTGCCGGCGTCGACGCCGGGCTCGTCCGTGTAGCCCCGGTACTGGCCGCGGACCACCTTCGCCGGGTCGAGCGGCTTGACCTGCCGCCAGAACCGCACCCGCTCGTCGCTCAGGGCGTCGGCGTCCGACGACACCGGGGGCTCCATGCCAAGCAGCGCCACGATCTCCAGCAGGTGGTTCTGGAACACGTCGCGGAGCGCCCCGACCGTCTCGTAGAACCGGCCCCGGCTCTCGACGCCGAAGTCCTCGGACAGCGTGATCTGCACGCTCGACACCGTGTTGCGGTTCCACAGCGGCTCGAGCATCGAGTTGGCGAACCGGAAGACCAGCAGGTTCTCCACCGACTCCTTGCCGAGGAAGTGGTCGATGCGGAACACGGCCTCCTCGGGGAAGGCGGCGTGGAGCACCTCGTTGAGCTCGGCGGCCGAGGCCAGGTCGCGGCCGAACGGCTTCTCGACCACCACCCGGGCGCCCTCGCCGGTGAGTCCCACGCGGGCGAGCCCCTGCACGACGTCGTCGAAGAGTGCGGGCGGGATCGCCAGGTAGAAGAGCGGGCGCTCGACGTCCTGCAGGCGCTCGGCGAGCAGGTCGAAGGTGGCGGGGTCGCGGTAGTTGCCGCTCACGTAGCTGAGCCGCCCGGCCAGCGCCCGCCAGGTGGCGTCGTCGATCTCGCCGTTCGAGGCGATGGCGTCGCGGGCGGCCGACCGGAGCCGCTCGTCGTCCCACTCCGAGGACGCCACCCCGATCACCGGCACGCCGCAGTGGCCAGCCCGCTCCATCTCGTAGACCGCAGGGAAGATCCTGCGGCGCGCCAGATCGCCCGTGGCGCCGAACAGCACCAGCGCATCGCTGCGGGACACCCGGGTCACGACCGCGCCTCCCCGCCGCCGAACAGCGCCCATGCGTCGTCCCGCAGCGCCGGGGTCACGACCCCGCCTCCCCGCCGGCGGCCTGCTCGGTCTCGGCCACCAGCGCGTGGCCGCCGAACTGGTTGCGCAGCGCGGCGATCGCCTTCATCGCGATCGAGTCCTCGTGCTGCGACACGAAGCGGGCGAAGAGCGCCGCGCTGACGGCGGGCATCGGCACGCCGTGCTCCACCGCCTCCTGCACCGCCCAGCGGCCCTCACCCGAGTCGTGCGCCACGCCCGCGATGCCCTCGAGGTGCGGGTTCTCCTCCAGCGCCCGGACCAGCAGGTCGAGGAGCCACGACCGCACCACCGAGCCCGACCGCCAGGCCCCGAGCGCGCCCGCCACGTCGATGTCGAGCCCGGAGCGGACCAGCAGCTCGTACCCCTCGGCGTACGCCTGCATCAGGCCGTACTCGATGCCGTTGTGCACCATCTTGGCGAAGTGCCCGGTGCCGGAGGGCCCCGTGTGCACGAACCCGCCGTCGCCCGGCCGCAGCGCCTCGAACAGCGGCCGGGCCAGCGCCACGTGGTCGGGGTCGCCCCCGACCATGAGGCAGTAGCCCTCGGTGCGTCCCCACACGCCCCCACTGGTGCCGCAGTCGAGGAAGCCGACGCCCCGCTCGGCCAGCGCCGCGGCGCGCCGCACCGAGTCGCGCCAGTTGGCGTTGCCCCCGTCGACCACCACGTCGCCCCGCGACAGCAGCTCGCCCAGCTCGCCGACCACCGACCCGGTGGGCTCGCCGGCCGGGACCATCACCCACACCACCCGTGGCGGGTCGAGGCGGGCCACCAGCTCGGCCAGCGACCCGACCTGGGAGGCCTCGCTGAACGCGTCGTAGCCGATCACCTCGTGCCCGGCGGCGGCGAGGCGCTCGGCCATGCTGCCGCCCATCCGGCCCAGCCCCACCATGCCTGCCCTCATCTCACCTGCGCCCCCGTCTCCCGCACGTCGTCATGCCGCCGCTCACCCGGTCCCGGCCTCGAGCAGTTCGCCGAGCGCCACCCGTCCCGCCCGTCTGCCCCGCTCGCGCAGCGCCGCCAGGTCGCCGTCGGCCTGGGCCCGCTTCAGCCGCGAGAAGCCGTACCCGGCGCCGGGCACCGGCACGTCGTCCGGGTCGTCGCCGACCACCTGGACGCACACCACAGAGTCGGGACCGCCCTTGTGGAGCTGGCCCGTCGAGTGCAGGAAGCGCGGGCCGAAGCCCAGCGTGGTCGCCACCCGGAGGCGGTCACGCAGGGCGTGGCGGACCTCCTCGAGCCGGGGCGCGGCGGGGCCGCCCGGATCGACGAAGGCCTGGATCGCCACGTAGTCGCCGGGCCGCACGGTGCCGAGCAGCTCGGTCAACGGGGTGAACGGCACCTCGTCGGCGTGCCCGCGCTCGAGCACCCGGGCGGTCGCGGCCTTGGCCGACGCCACGTCGGGCTGGTCGAACGGCTGGATGCCCAGGAGTGCGCCGCACAGCGCGGTCGCCAGCTCCCACAGCAGGACCTGGCCGCCGAGGTCGGCCAGGGCACCCTCGCACGGCAGCACCGCCACCGGATGGCCCGCGTCGGCCAGCACGTCGAGCTCTGGATGGTCGCCCACCGCCACGAACACCCGGTCGTCGCCGTAGGACTCCGGCACGCCGACCGCCTCGCCCACCACCGGCACGATGCCGGTGCCGTCCTTGCCCGTGGACTCCGCGACGAGCTGCTCGAGCCACAGTCCGAAGCCGGCCACGCTCTCGGGCACCAGGATCGTCAGCTTGTCGCGCCCCGCTCGCACACCGGCCGCCATCGTGGCGGCCAGGCGCGCCGCCGGGTTCGCCGGCGGAGACGACCGCAACCGGTCGCCCATCGCGGTCGCCGAGGCGAGCAGGCCGGCGACGTCGACGCCGGCGAGCAGGGCCGGCACCAGGCCGAACAGCGACAGCGCCGAGTAGCGGCCCCCGATGTCGGGAGGGTTCTCCCAGCGGGCGGCGTAGCCGGCGTCGGCCGCCAGGGTCGCCAGCTCGCTGCCCGGATCGGTGATCACCCCGAACTGCGCAGGGTCGGGATGCCGGTCCCAGGCCCAGGCCAGGTGGCTGCGCGTCTCGAGCGTGGTCCCCGACTTCGACGCGGCGAGGTGGAGGGTGCGGTCAGGCGCTCGCTCGGCGCCCAGGCGAGCCACCGTGGCGGGGTCGGTGGTGTCGAGCACGGCCAGGGCCGGCCAGCCCCCCGGCGGCGGGGTGGCGGCCGGGGACGCCGGCGAGACCTCGGCGTCCCCTGCGCCGGCCGCCGGCGACCGCGCGACCACCTCGGGGAAGAGGCTCGACCCGCCCATGCCCATGAGCAGCACGTGATCGCTGCGGCCCGCGAGCCCGTGGCACTGCGCCTGGAGGCCGTCGAGCCGGGCGGCCATGTCGGGTGCCACGGTGAGCCACCCCAGGCGGTCGGCGATCTCGGTGGGATCCTCACGCCACAGGGTGTGGTCGCCGGCCCAGGCCCGGGCGACGGCGTCGCGCTCCGCCAGCTCGTCGAGCGCGCGCCCGGCGCCCTCGGTGAGGGGGCCGAGACGCTCGGGGGTGTCGTCGAGGATCACACCACCAGTTGCTACCAGCGATCGGCCGCCGCACGCACCGCGAGCACCGGAGATCTCCGGCACGAGCCTCTGCCCCCGCACCCCCCGCCGGCCGGGACTACCTTGTCCCGTCGATGCAGCGGCCCGCGACCGCCTCCCCCGCGACGGTCGGCCGTCCGCCGGGCCAGCCCCCCGCCGGGGCCCCATCCGCCGCCCGGCGCGGCACCGAACCGCCGTCGGCGGGCGGGCGCTGGGTCCTGAGCGACCGGGCCCTCGCCCTCGTCACCGCGGTGCTCGCCCTGCCGCTGGTCTGGCTCGGGTACGGCACCGACATCGACATCGCGGCCGTGCGGGAGACCGGCGAGCTGATCCGCAGCGGCGACTACGCCCCATCGCGCAACCCGGGCGTTCCCGTGTTCGAGGCCGTGGTCGCCGCGCTCGACCCCATCGGTCACGTGGCCATCAACCTGGCGACCGCCGGGGCGCTCGTCGCCGGCGTGCTCGCGATCGCCCGCCTCGTGCGCACCGCCGGCCACCCGCACGGCGACCTGGTGGCGCTCGCGTTCCTGGCCTCTCCGCTGGCGCTCGTGGCCGGCACGTCGACGGTGGACTTCGTGTGGGCGCTCGCCTTCGCGCTCTGGGCGCTGGTGGCGCTGTGGCACGACCGGAGCGTGCTCGCCGGCATCCTGTTCGCCCTCGGCATCGGCAGCCGCAGCTCGACGGCCCTGCTGGCGGCCGCAGTGCTGATCGCCGACGCCTGGGTGCCCGCGCACCGGCGGCGGGCGCTGGTGGCGGGTGCCGTCGCCCTGCCGCTGGCCGCGGCCCTGTACGTGCCGGCGTGGCTGTCGTTCGACCGGACCCTCGAGTTCCTCTCGCACGACGAGGGCTACCGGAGCTTCGCCAACAACCTCGGCCGGTTCGCGTACAAGAACGTGTCCTTCGCCGGGATCGCACTGATCGTGGCGGTCGCGCTCCTCCTGCCGGCGTTGCTGCGCTCGCTGCGCCGCTGGCGCACCGACGGCCTCGTGCGCGCCGGCGTGCTGGCCCTGGTGGCGACCGAGGCGCTGTTCTTCGTGGTGCCGTGGAAGGTCGGGCACCTGCTCCCCAGCCTGGTGGCGCTGCTGCTGTGGATCGGCGCCACCGACCAGCGGCGCCGGGTGCTGTGGCTGCTCGTCGGGGCCGTGGCCCTCAACGGGCTGGTGGCGGTCCGGGCCCTCCGGCCCGACCGCCCCGACGAGAGCACGGGCGCGAGCGTCGACCCCGCCGTGACCGCCGGGTGGCTCGTCAACGACATCCGCTGCCGGGTGGAGGTCATGGACGAGGAGCCGGCGACCGACTCGGGCGCGTGGTCGTGCCACCTCGAGCCGATGCGGGGAGAGGTCGACGAGCCCCGGGAGTGAGCGCCGTCAGCGGGTCACCGCGGACGCGGCCGCCGCCGTGGCCGCGGCCGCCACCTCGTCCAGCACGTCGTCGGTGTGCGCCAGGCCGGGGAACAGCGCCTCGTAGGCGCTCGGGGCGACGGCCACGCCGCGGTCGAGCAGGCCGTGGAACAACCGCGCGTAGGCCTCGTCGTCCGCCGCCCGCGCCCCGTCGTAGTCGACCGCCGGCGTGGGCGCGAGATGGAGGCCCGCCAGCGTCCCGGCCACGGGGACGTGCGCCGGGATGCCGGCCGCCTCCAGCGCCGTGCGCAGGTGGGAGGCGAGCGCCTCGGCCCGCCGGCACAGGACCGCGTAGGCCTCGTCGTCGAGCAGGTCGAGCACCGCGAGGCCGGCCGCGGTGGCGAGCGGGTTCCCCGACAGCGTGCCGGCCTGGTACACGGGGCCGAGCGGGGCGACCGTGCGCATCACGTCGGCCCGGCCGCCGTACGCGCCGATGTTCAAGCCGCCACCGATCACCTTGCCCATCGTGGTGAGGTCGGGCATCACCCCGTAGAGGGCCTGGGCACCGCCCCGCGCCACCCGGAACCCGGTGATGACCTCGTCGAAGACGAGCAGCGCGCCCACCCGGTCGCACTCGCCCCGCAGGCCGGCGAGGAAGCCTTCGGCCGGCGGGACCAGGCCCATGTTGGCCGCCACCGGCTCGACGATCACGCACGCCGTCCGCTCGTCGAGCGTCGGCACGGTGTTGTAGGGCACCACCACCGTGTCGCGCACGGCGGCCTCGGTGACCCCGGCCGAGCCCGGCAGGCCCAGCGTGGCGACCCCGCTCCCCGCCTCGGCGAGCAGCAGGTCGCCGTGGCCGTGGTAGTTCCCGGCGAACTTCACCACGGTGGGCCGCCCGGTGGCGCCGCGCGCCGCCCGGATGGCCGACATCGTGGCCTCGGTGCCGCTGGAGACCAGCCGGACCATCTCGCACGACGGCACCCGGGCGCAGATCTCCTCGGCGAGCAGCACCTCGCGCTCGGTCGGCGCCCCGTAGCTGGTGCCCCCCGCGGCCGCCCTCTGCACCGCCTCCACCACCGCCGGGTGGGCGTGGCCGGCGATGATCGCGCCGTACGACTGCACCAGGTCGACGTAGCGGCGCCCCTCGACGTCCCAGACGTACGGCCCCTCGGCGCGCGCCACGAAGTACGGGGTGCCGCCCACCGACCCGAAGGCGCGAACCGGGCTGTTGACGCCACCGGGGATGACGCGCTGCGCCCTGGCGAAGAGATCGTCGTTGGTGACCACGGGCGAGGAGCCTACGGATCGGGACCCCGGCAACGGCGAGTCGCGGCCGCCCCGGCGGCGCCCGGGTCGCACGCCGGGTGCACGCGGCACGGGGCTCCGGGGCCCCGGGGGGTGCGGGGCTACGATCGCCGGCCGTGGGGGAACGACGACGGCGACCCGCAGCGACCACGACCGGCGCGGTGCGGCGGGCATGCGTGGCTGCGGCGGCGGCCCTGCTGGTGCTCGCGACGGCCGCCTGCTCCGGCTCCGACGGTGACGGCAGCGACCGCGACGGCGGTGGGGGCGACGACGGCGTGGACGGTGGCGGGGGCGAGGCCGCCGGCGAGCTCACCGTGCTCAGCTACAACGTGGCCGGGCTGCCCCAGGAGGTCTCCACCGAGAACCCGGAGGAGCACATCCCGCTGATCAGCCCGCTGCTCGACGAGTACGACATCGTGCTCACCCAGGAGGACTTCGACTGGTGGGTGCCGGCGCTCGACGAGCTCGACTTCGTCAACTACCACGACCGGCTGCGCGCCGAGGCCGGCCACGAGCACCGCTCGGCACAGCACCCGGGGCCCGCCGCGGTGGGACTCGACGAGGGGTCCCGCCCCGACCTGCAGGTCGGCGACGGGCTCGGCATCCTCTCGCGCTTCCCCCTCGCCGACGAGGAGCGGGTGCCGTGGACCGGGTGCTTCGGCGGGTTCGACGTGAGCGACGGGGGCGCCGCCGACTGCCTGGCGATGAAGGGGTTCGCCGCGTGGACGGTCACGCTCGCCGACGGGGTGGAGATCGAGGTGATCGACCTGCACGCCGAGGCCGGCGGCACCGACGAGGACCAGCGGCTGCAGGCCGAGAACTTCGACCAGCTCGCCGAGTTCATCGCCGAGCGGGCCGAGGGGCGCGCCCTGGTGGTCGCCGGCGACACCAACCTGCACACCGACAGCGACCACGAGGACGCGGGCGGCGGGGCCGACACCGAGATCTGGCAGCGCTTCCTCGAGCGCACCGGCCTGACCGACGCGTGCGCCACCCTCGACTGCGCCGAGACCGACGCGATCGACAAGCTCGCCTACCGGTCGGGCGGCGGCGTCACCATCGAGGCGAGGGCCCACGACTTCCCCGAGGAGCGGTTCCGCTCGCCCGCCGGCGAGGACCTCAGCGACCACCCGCCGCTGGTGGTGACGCTGGGCTGGTCGGCCGAGCCCGAGGGCTGAGCGTCGGGGAGCTCGCGAACCCCGGGTCGGGGGCCCGAGCCGCCCGGTCCGGACCTCCGTCACCGTGGCTTCCCGAGGCATCGGGTTCCGCGAGGTCGAGCCCGAGGTCATCGGTTCCACATCCGGAACCCATGACCTC
>JBKHJZ010000013.1:0-35824 GCA_046537875.1 Acidimicrobiia bacterium
ACGACCGTGCCGGAGACCACCACCACGACCGCGCCCGACCCGACGACCACGTCGGTGCCGGAGACCACGACCACGACCCTCGGTGATGCGGACGCGGATCGTACCGGCGAGGCCGGCGGCTTCGGCATCGAGGCCGGCGACACGGGAGGGTCCGAGCCGGAGCGGCAGGTCGGGGACGGCGACGGCGGGGACGAGGACGACGGTGGGGACGAGGACGACGGCGGGGACGACGGCGGGCACGAAGGCGAGGACGACAGCGGGGACGGCGAGCTCCAGGTGGCGTGGCGCGCCTGACCCCCGCACCGCGTGCGTCACATCACAGCAACAGCGTGCCGTCGGCGTCGACCTTCACCGTGCGTCCGATCTGCTCGGCCCCCGATCGCAGCTCGGCCAGCGCTGCGGCGTCGTCGGTCGTGGCCCAACAGCGCCGCCCGATTTCGGTCAGGCAGGCGGCGATCGCCCGCCGGGGCTCGCCGGCCCGGTCGTGCTCGACGGCCCAGGCCTCGATCGTCGCGGGGCCCTCGTGGGTCTCGGCCAGCTCCCGGCCGGCGAAGCGGTCGACGGCCGCCTGCACGTCCCCGACCCGGAAGCCGCCCGCGGGTGGCTCGGTGGAGTACAGGCCGAGCGCGTGCTTGGTGACGTACCCGCCGATGGCGGTGACCAGGCCGGGCGTCCCCGGATCCTCGCGGAGCACATGGCACATGGTGGCGACCGCGTGCGTCACGTAGTTGTTCCAGGGCCCGCCCGCGAACGAGAGCCCGCCGGTCACGGTGAGCTGCCGGTCGAGGCCGAGCCCGATCTCGCCGGCGGCGATCTGCACGGCCGACGGGAAGCACGAGTAGAGGTCGACGTGGGCGAGGTCGTCGACCCCGCACCCGCCGAGATCGAGCAGCGCCCGCGCGGCCAGGCGGATCGCAGGCGACGAGTGCAGGTCGGCGCGGTGGGAGACCGCGAGGTGGTCGTGGGCGCTGGCGGCGGCCACCGGGAACACCCACCGGTCGCGTGGCACGCCCAACGCCTCGGCCTGCCGGGCCGAGGCCATGAGCAGTCCCGCAGCCTGCTCGACCGCGTTGTTGGCGTTCATCACCTTGGTGTAGGGCCAGGTGATCCACCGGTTGCCGGGCGAAGCGGTCCGGACCTGCTCGGGGCTCAGCGCTTCGCGCACCCAGGCGTGCGGGTTGCCGGCGGCGACCGCGCTGAAGCGGGACCAGAGCTCGCCGAGGTGCACGAGGTGGTCGTCGATCGTCCGGCCGGCGGCGTGACGGACGGCCTGCTCGAACAGGGCGTAGACCTGGGCCGGCAGCACGATGCCCCTGGCCACCTCTGCGGGGTGGTGCATGTCGAAGTCGGCCGACGTGGTCCGGGCGGGCGGCACGGTGTCGTCCTGGACGGTCCAGTCCGGCGGGTTGTCGCGGGTCGCGGTGCGGGTCCGCCAGGCCTCGGCCCCGCAGATCGCCACGAGATCGGCGTCGCCGGCGGCGATGTCACGCGCGGCACCGGTCACCAGCGCCTGCGGCTCGTTGCCGCCCATCGGGCTGACGGCGGTGTCGGCCGGGCTGGCGCCCAGCCGGGCGGCCACGAGCGCGCCCGGGTCGCGGTAGCGGTGCGACAGGGTGCGGACCACTCGCACGGCGTCGAGGCGGCGCAGGCCGGCGCCGCCGGCGCCGCTGTCGCCGGCGGCCCTCCGCAGCACCTCGGCCATCATGTCGGCGGGCTCGCAGGGGGGATCGCCCCGGTCGACGCGGTTCGACCACTGGCCGACGCCGATGATGACGGGCGTGCGGGGATCGAGCGCCATTCGGGCCTCCTGCGTGCGGCCTTGACCGGTGGGTCAACATTAGGGACGGGCCGGCGGTCCTACAATCCGGACAGCAACGCCGACCGGCGGTGCCGTGCGGGCCGGGCCCTGGCGGGCGCGGAGGCCCGGTGCCGAGCGGGCGGGACCATGCCGACGAGAGCACGGAGACGGCAGGTGCGCGTCGCCATCGCGTCTGACCACGCAGGATTCCGCCTCAAGAGCCACCTCATCGGGACCCTCCGCGCCCTGGGCCACGATGTCATCGACCTGGGCACCGACGGCGAGGAGCCGGTGGACTACCCGCCGCTCTGCGCCGCCGTGGGTCGGGCCGTCGCCAAGGGCGAGGTCGAGCGGGGGGTCGTGCTCGGTGGGTCCGGTCAGGGAGAGCAGATCGCCGCGAACAAGGTGCGAGGCGTGCGCGCCGCCCTCTGCAACGACCTGTACACCGCCCGCATGTCACGCGAGCACAACGACGCCAACGTGCTCTCGATGGGCGGGCGGGTCGTCGCATCCGCCCTGGCCGACGAGATCCTCACGCTCTGGCTCGCCACACCGTTCGCCGGTGGTCGCCACCAGGGCCGCGTCGACCAGATCGCCGAGATCGAGGACGAGGGATGACCGCGCGGCGCGGAAGTAGCCTGCGACCGCCCCGATAGCCGAGGAGCCCCCATGCCCTGGCCCGACGCCCACGACGACGAGCTGTTCGCCCTGATCGACCGCGAGGTCGAACGTCAGAACACCACGCTGCAGCTCATCGCCAGCGAGAACTTCACGTCGCCGGCCGTGTTGCGGGCCACCGGCTCGGTGCTCACCAACAAGTACAGCGAGGGCTACCCCTCGAAGCGCTACTACGGCGGCAACGAGGTCATCGACCAGGTCGAGGAGCTCGCCCGCGAGCGGGCCAAGGCGCTGTTCGGTGCCGACCACGCCAACGTGCAGCCCCACTCGGGGGCCAACGCCAACATGGCGGTCTACCTCGGCCTCCTCGAGCCGGGCGACACCATCCTCGGTCTGCGCCTCGACCAGGGCGGTCATCTGACACACGGGTCGCCCGTCAACGCCAGCGGTCGGTTGTTCCGCTTCGTCTCCTACGGGGTGACGCCGAGCGACGAGCGCATCGACCTCGACCAGGTCCGCGATCTCGCCCACGAGCACCGCCCGAAGCTGATCGTCACCGGCGCGACGGCGTACCCCCGGACCATCGACCCCGAGCCCTTCCGCCGGATCGCCGACGAGGTGGGGGCGCTCTACATGTTCGATGCCGCGCACCTGGCCGGCCTGATCGCGGGCGGGGTGCATCCCAACCCGGTGCCGTGGGCCGACGTGGTCACGTTCACCACGCACAAGACGCTGCGCGGGCCGCGTTCCGGCTGCATCCTGTCGCGGGCCGAGCTGGCCTCGCAGATCGACAAGTCGGTGTTCCCCGGCCTGCAGGGTGGACCGCTCGACCACGTCGTCGCCGCCAAGGCGGTGGCCTTCCACGAGGCGGCCCAGCCCGAGTTCGCCGGGTACGCGCGGCAGGTCGTCGCGAACGCCGCGGCGCTGGGCGAGAGCCTGGCAGGTGCGGGCTTCCGCCTGGTGTCCGGCGGCACCGACACCCACCTGATGCTGGTCGACCTGCGGAGCTTCGACGCCGAGCTGTCGGGGAAGAAGGCCCGCGTGGCACTCGACCGATCGGGCATCAGCCTCAACGAGAACACCGTCCCCGACGACCCCCGGCCCCCGTACATCACCTCCGGCCTCCGGATCGGCACGCCGGCGGTCACCACCCAGGGGATGCGGGAGCCGGAGATGGCGCACATCGGCGGGCTCATCCACCGGGTGCTCGAGCGGCGGGACGACGACAGCGAGGTCGCCGCCGTGCGGGACGACGTGCTGGCGCTCTGCTCGAAGTACGCGCCGTACCCGGCGTAGCCGGGCGTCGGACGGTGCTCGGCTACCTCGCGGTCATCGGAGCGGCGTTCGTCGTCAGCTGCGCGTCGATGCCGCTGCTGCGCAGGCTGTCGTACCGCACCGGGGCGATCGTCCACCCGGACCCCCGGCGGATCCACACCCGCCCGACCCCGCTCCTCGGCGGGGCGGGCATCGTGGCCGGGTTCCTCGTCGGCTTCGGCGTGGCCTACCTGACCGGCGAGTTCAGCGCGGTCTTCCGGACGATCGCACCGCCGCTCGGCGTGGTGCTGGCGACCGTGACGATCTTCGCGGTGGGCCAGCTCGACGACGTCCGGGACGTGTCGGCACCGGCGAAGACGGCGGGGTCGGTGCTGGCGGGCAGCGGCCTCGCCATCGCCGGTGTGGCCATCCTGTTCTTCCGCATCCCGTTCGTGGGGCTGGTGGCGCTGCCGCCCGACCTGTCCACGCTGATCACCGTGCTCTGGGTGGTCGGGATGGCCCAGGCCGTGAACCTGATCGACGGTCTCGACGGCCTGGCCGCGGGGGTGGTGGCGATCGCCTCCGGGGCGATGCTGCTGTTCGCCGAGCACCTCGACAACGACGGGGCCATCGGCGACGACAACATCGGTGCGCTCATCGCCGCCTGCGTCCTGGGTGCCTGCCTCGGCTACCTCCCCTGGAACGTCCACCCGGCGAAGTTGTTCATGGGGGACGCGGGCGCGCTCACGCTCGGGCTGCTCATGGCGGCCGCCACGATCGCCATCGGCGGCAACACCGACGCCGAGGTGATCGGCCAGACCTACTTCTTCTTCGCCCCCCTGTTCCTGGTCCTCGTCATCCTCGGCGTGCCGATCCTCGACACGGTCTGGGCGTTGCTGCGCCGCGCCCGGGGCGGTGGGGGCCTGACGATCGCCGACAAGGAGCACCTGCACCACCGGCTCATGCGCCTGGGCCACGGGCACCGCCGGAGCGTGATCATCCTGTGGACCTGGACGGGTCTGCTGTCGGCGGTGGTGCTGCTGCCGGTGTACACGGGGGAGGGGGCGTCGTTCGTGCCCGTGGCGGTCGCCGCCCTGGGGCTGCTCCTCTACACGCTGTTCGCCCCGGGGGTGCGGGCCGCCCGGCGCGGAACCGAGGAGCGGACCGCCGGAGAGCCGGCCCCCGACGTGGCGGAGCGCCGTCGTGAGGATGTGCGCCGGCACGCCGGTGCGGTCGGCGGGCCGCCCATGCCGTGACCACCCAGCACGGTTGCTAACCTGCCGCGCCGTTCGGGTCTGCGGATTTGCAGGTGGGTCGCCCCGCTCCGTAGATTGCGAATCGCTTCACAAGCGCAGCGACGGGTGGTCGTCGCCAGGCATCGGGGTTCCCGTGTTCGATCTCGCAGCGAGGCGAAAGCTCAACCGCGGCCACGACGACGGCTTCGCGCGCGCGGTGGAGATCGTGCTGACCCCGCTGCTGTTCGGCCTGGCGGGCCGCGCCCTCGACGGCTGGCTGGGCACGCGCCCCGCCTTCATGCTGGCGCTCGGCGCGTTCGGCGCCGCCGGGATCTTCGTCAAGATCTGGCTGCGGTACGACCGCCAGATGCGCGCCGAGGAGGCTGCGGTGCCGACCCGGCGGGGGATCGTGGTGACGCCACCCCCGGAGAAGCCCGACACCGGCATCGTCGTGCCCCGGGGCACGCGGGAACCGTCCGGCACGCGGGAAGCGCCCGTCACGCCCGGACCGCCCGTCACGCCCGGACCGCCGGGCGCGACCGCCGGGGGCGCCCGGTGAGCGCTCCCTCATCGGCAGGGCGTGCGCCGGACGCGCCCGCACCCGAGCCCGAGGTCGCGGCCGACATGGTGCGCCGGGCCCTGCCGTACGCACCCGTGCTCGTGGCCCTCGCGGCGATCCCCTGGGGCGTCGCGGGCGCCGCCTCCACCGCGTACGCCGTCGCGATCGTGGTGGCCAACTTCCTGCTCGCCGCCTACCTGCTCGCCACCGCGGCACGCATCAGCTACACGCTGATGATGGGCGTGGCGCTGGCCGGCTACCTGCTCCGCCTCGGGCTGATCGCCCTGGCCGTGTTCGCGGTGCGGGACGCCGGGTGGGTCGAGCCCGTCCCGCTGGGCGCGACCCTGATCATCACCCATCTCGGGCTCCTGCTGTGGGAGCTCAGGTACGTCTCGGCATCGCTCGCCTTCCCGGGCCTCAAGCCCGGTGCCACCAAGGAGACTGCGTCCCGGTGATCCTCGGCCTGGAGTTCCCGCCCCTCAGCCACATCGTCAACTGGCCCGAGGTCGTCGGCGACGACATCTGGGGCATCAACAAGGTGGTGCTGGTCTACGCCCTGGCTGCGGCGCTGACCATCCTGATCTTCCGGCTCGGCGACAAGAAGCAGCTGGTGCCGACCGGCCCCCAGAACTTCGCCGAGATGTCGGTGGAGTTCATCGACAACCAGATCTCGCTGCCCGGCATGGGCACCGACGGCCTGCGGTGGACCCCCTACTTCACCTCGCTGTTCTTCTTCATCTTCTTCGCCAACATCTTCGAGATCGTCCCGTTCATCCAGATGCCGGCCACGGCGCGCATCGCGCTGCCGCTGTTCCTGGCGCTCCTGACCTACGTCCTCTACCACGGCGCCGGCATCAAGGAGCACGGGCCCCTCGGGTACCTGAAGCACCGGACCGTGCCGCCGGGCGTCCCCAAGGCGCTGCTGATCCTGGTGGTGCCCATCGAGCTGCTGATCAACTTCGTGATCACGCCGTTCACCCACACCGTCCGTCTCTTCGCCAACCTGCTGGCCGGCCACATCCTGCTCGTCACGTTCGCCGTGCTGACGGCGTCGCTGTGGACCACGGAGTGGTACGCGGTGATCCTGCCCCTGCCCTTCCTCGGCGTCATCTTCTTCACCGCGTTCGAGATCCTCGTCTCGTTCCTCCAGGCCTACGTCTTCACGCTGCTCGCCTCCGTCTACGTCGGGCTGGCCGTCGCCCACGACCACTGAGCGCCGACCACGGGACCATGACCTCCCCGCCCCCGCCGCCACCCGCCCGGCACCGCCCCCGCACTGCGGCCACCGCCGGCCGCGCCCCCAGTCCGCCGACCGACCTCTGACACCCGTCCCCGACGACCACAACAGGAGAAGGAAAGCGACATGCTTGCCAACCTGTCCATCCTGGCCCAGGAGGCCGCGGGTGGCATCGACAACACCGGCCTGGCCGCATTGACCTACGGCTTGGGCGCCATCGGCCCCGGCATCGGCATCGGCTACCTCGTCGGCCAGTCGGTCCAGGCCATGGCCCGCCAGCCCGAAGCCGCCGGCATGGTGCGCACCACCATGTTCCTGGGCATCGCGTTCACCGAGGCGCTCGCCCTCATCGGCTTCGTCGTGTTCTTCCTCGGCCAGGGCTGAGCGGAGGCCGATCGCGCCATGAGACCACTCAGGCTCCTGCTCCCGGCGACGCTCGGCCTGGTGCTCGTGCTCGGCTTCGCCCGGCCGGCCGGCGCCCAGGAGGAGGGCGAGGACATCGGGCACGCCGAGGAGGAGTGCATCGAGACCCTGGAGGGCGGCGGCAGCATCGACGACTGCCAGGAGGCCCCCAACCCGCTGTTCCCCGAGGTGAACGAGATCATCTGGGGGGCTCTCAGCTTCACCATCGTCTTCTTCGTCCTCGCCAAGTACGGCGTGCCCCAGATGAGGAAGGCGATGAACGACCGGACCGAGCGGATCCGCAGCGACCTGCAGGCCGCCGAGTCCCAGCGCGAGCAGGCGGACGGCCTGCTGGCCGAGTACCGGGCCCAGCTCAACGACGCCAAGGCCGAGTCCGGGCGGATCATCGAGGAGGCCCGCCAGGCCGCCGACCAGGTCAAGGCCGAGCAGGAGGCCCGCCTCCAGGCCGAGCTGGCCGAGATGCGCGCCCGCGCCGTGAGCGAGATCGACGCGGCCAAGGCCCAGGCCATGGCCGACCTGCGCACCGAGGTGGTCGACCTGGCCATCGGTGCCGCCGAGACGGTCGTCCAGCGCAGCCTCGACACCGAGACCCAGACCCAGCTCGTCGAGGAGTACATCAACCAGGTGGCCGCCCAGCGCTCGTAGGGCGCGCAACGGCACCGACGTCGACCAGGAGCACACGCCGACATGGCAGACGACCGCACGCTCGCCTATGCCGAGGCCCTCTTCGCGGTGGCCCGCGCCGAGGGGACCCTCGGCGACGTGGAGGACGAGCTGTTCCGCTTCTCGCAGACGCTCGAGGGGTCCGACGAGCTGCGCGAGGCGCTCACCGACGCGGGCATCCCGGCGAGCCGGCGCCAGCAGATCGTCGAGGACCTGCTGGGCGGGCGGGCGCTTCCGACGACCACGGCCCTGGTGTCGATGGTGGTCGGCGCCGGGCGCGGCCGCGACCTGCCGTCCATCATCCGCCGGCTCGTCGAGATGAGCGCCGCCGAGGCCAACAAGGAGGTGGCCGAGGTCCGCAGCGCCGTGGAGCTCACCGCCGACCAGCGGGACCGGCTGGCCAAGGCGCTCGAGGAGGCGACCGGCCGGCAGGTCGAGGTGAAGGTCATCGTCGACCCGTCGGTGCTGGGCGGCATCGTCGCCCAGGTCGGGGACACGGTCATCGACGGGTCGGTGCGCAGCCGCCTCGACCAGCTCAAGCACGCTTTCTGACACGACCAGGACGAGGATTCACACGCCATGGCAGAGCTCACCATCAACACGGCGGACATCGCCGCCGCGCTCCGCAGGAACCTCGAGGGGTGGTCGCCGGGTGTCGAGACCGCCCAGGTCGGCCGGGTGATCGAGGTCGGCGACGGCATCGCCACCGTCGCGGGGCTTCCCGAGGCCGCGGTCAACGAGCTGCTGGCGTTCGACAGCGGGGTGCTCGGCCTGGCCCTCAACCTCGACGAGGAGTCGATCGGCGCGGTGGTCCTGGGCGACGCCGCCGACGTGCGGGAGGGCGAGACGGTCAAGGCCACCGGCCGCATCCTGTCGGTGCCGGTGGGCGACGGGATGCTCGGGCGGGTCGTCAACGCGATCGGCGAGCCGGTCGACGGCAAGGGGCCGCTGGTGGGCGTCGAGGAGCGACGGATGGAGATCCAGGCCCCCGGCATCATGGGCCGCCAGCCCGTGCACGAGCCGCTCCAGACCGGCATCAAGGCGATCGACGCGATGACGCCGGTGGGCCGGGGCCAGCGCGAGCTGATCATCGGCGACCGCAAGACCGGCAAGACCACCATCGCGGTCGACACGGTCATCAACCAGCGTGGCCAGGGCGTCAAGTGCATCTACGTGGCGATCGGCCAGAAGGAGTCGACGGTGGCCACCACCGTCGAGACCCTCCGGCAGTTCGGGGCGCTGGAGTACACGGTCGTGGTGGTGGCCGGCGCCTCCGACCCGGCGCCGTTCAAGTACCTCGCGCCCTACGCCGGGTGCGCGATGGGCCAGCACTGGATGGAGAGCGGCGACCACGCGCTGGTCGTGTACGACGACCTGTCGAAGCAGGCGGAGGCCTACCGGCAGATCTCGCTCCTCCTGCGCCGCCCACCGGGCCGCGAGGCCTACCCGGGCGACGTGTTCTACCTGCACAGCCGCCTGCTGGAGCGGGCAGCGAAGCTCTCCGACGAGAACGGCGGCGGCTCGCTGACGGCCCTGCCGATCGTCGAGACCAAGGCCGGCGACATCACGGCCTACATCCCCACCAACGTGATCTCGATCACCGACGGCCAGATCTACCTGCAGGAGGACCTGTTCAAGTCCGGCGTGCGCCCCGCGTTCGACACGGGCCAGTCGGTGTCGCGCGTGGGCGGTGCCGCCCAGGTCAAGGCCATGAAGAAGGCGGTCGGCACGCTGAAGGGCGACCTGTCGCAGTTCCGGGAGCTCGAGTCCTTCGCCTCGTTCGGGTCGGAGCTCGACAAGGTGTCGCAGGCGCAGCTCGACCGCGGCTACCGGCTGGTCGAGCTGCTGAAGCAGCCGCAGAACAGCCCGATGCCGGTCGAGGAGCAGGTGCTGTCGCTCTACGCCGGCACCAACGGGTTCCTCGACCCGGTGCCGGTGTCCGAGGTGGCCCGGTTCGAGTCGGAGCTGGTCCTGTGGTTCCGCACCCGCCACAGCGCCATGCTCGACGGCATCCGCACCACCGGCGACATCGAGGACGTCGAGGCGTTCACCGCGGCGATCGAGGCGTTCCGCGACCAGTTCGTGGTCGACGGCGAGCCGCTCGGGGCGCCCGAGGCCCGCGAGCAGGGCGAGGAGGAGCGCGAGCTGGCCGGTGGCCGCAGCGAGGGCATCCTCCCCGAGGAGGAGATCAGCCGGGAGGAGGGACCCGCCTGATGGCCGGTGGCCAGGAGCGGGCGCTGCGGCGACGGATCCGCAGCATCCAGTCGACCAAGAAGATCACCCGGGCCATGGAGCTCATCGCCGCCACGCGGGTGACGGCCGCCCAGCAGCGCGCTGCGGCCGCCCGCCCCTACAGCGAGCGCATCACCGCGGTGATCCAGAACCTCGCCGCCGTCGGCGGGGCGATCGAGCACCCGCTCCTGCGCCCGCCCGAGGACACCGACGGCATCAAGGTGGCCTTCGTGGCCATCGCGAGCGACCGCGGCCTCGCCGGGCCCTACAACGCCAGCGTCATCCGGGCGACCGAGCGCGAGCTCCAGGCCCGGCGGGCCGAGGGCGCCGACTACTCGCTCGTCCTCGTCGGGAAGAAGCTCGAGAGCTACTTCCGCTTCCGCGGCTACCGCATCGACCACGCCTTCAGCGGCATGAGCGACCGGCCGACCTACGAGGACGCCCGGCAGGTCGCCGAGGTGGTGCGGGCGGCGTTCGAGGAGGGCGACGTCGACGAGGTCGTCCTGGTCTTCACCCGCTTCCTGTCGGTGGCGTCACAGCGGGTGGTCGTCCGCCAGTTCATGCCGCTCACCGGGGTCGAGGTGGCCGCGGCCGAGGGGCCCCAGGCCGACTACGAGTTCGAGCCGGCGCCCGACCAGATCCTGGCGCAGCTGCTGCCCCGCTACGTGGAGGCCCGGCTGTACGCCGCCATGCTGGACGCGGCCGCCTCCGAGCACGCGGCGCGGCAGCGGGCGATGAAGTCGGCCACCGACAACGCGGAGGAGCTGATCGTCAAGTACAGCCGGGCGATGAACCGGGCCCGCCAGGACGCGATCACCACCGAGATCATGGAGATCGTCGGCGGTGCCGAGGCCATGCGGGCCGCGCAGGTCGACCGCAGCGACCTTCTGCCCGATCACGTCCTCATGTCCGCCGACATCCTCGCCGACAGCCTCGACCTCTCCCGCTCGTGAGAGCGCACACTCCAAGGGAGCACTTCGCATGACCGCCACCGACACCAGCACCGACCGGGTCACCCACAAGGACGGCCGTGTCGTCGCGATCGCGGGACCGGTCGTCGACGTCGAGTTCCCGCCCGACGCCGTGCCCGCCATCAACACCGCGCTCGAGATGACGATCGTGGTCGACGGCAACGACGTCGCGGTGCGCGCCGAGGTGGCGCAGCAGATCGGCGAGTCGCGGGTCCGGGCCATCTGCCTCAAGCCGACCGACGGCCTCAGGCGGGGCACCCCGGTGCGGAACCTGGGCACGGGCCTGACCATGCCGGTCGGCGAGGGCGTGCTCGGCCACGTCACCAACGTGATCGGGCAGCCGCTGGACGTGCCCAAGCTCGACGAGAGCAAGATCGAGGCCTACTGGCCGATCCACCGCGAGGCCCCCGAGTTCGACGCGCTCGAGCCGAGGAGGGAGGTCTTCGAGACCGGCATCAAGGTCATCGACCTGCTCACCCCCTACCTGCGGGGCGGCAAGATCGGCCTGTTCGGTGGCGCCGGCGTCGGCAAGACCGTGCTGATCCAGGAGATGATCCGCCGGGTGGCCGAGCAGTTCGGCGGCGTCTCGGTGTTCGCCGGGGTGGGGGAGCGCACCCGCGAGGGCACCGACCTCTACCTCGAGATGCAGGAATCCGGCGTGCTCGAGAAGGCGGCGCTGGTGTTCGGTCAGATGGACGAGCCGCCGGGCGTCCGGCTGCGGGTCGGGCTGTCGGCGCTCACCATCGCCGAGTACTTCCGCGATTCCAAGGGGCAGGACGTCCTGCTGTTCATCGACAACATCTTCAGGTTCGTGCAGGCGGGCTCGGAGGTGTCGACCCTGCTCGGCCGGATGCCGTCGGCGGTGGGCTACCAGCCCACGCTCGCCGACGAGATGGGCGAGCTGCAGGAGCGCATCACCTCGACGCGGGGCCGCTCGATCACCTCGCTCCAGGCCGTGTACGTGCCGGCCGACGACTACACCGACCCGGCGCCGTTCACCACGTTCACCCACCTCGACGCCACCACCGAGCTGTCGCGCGACATCGCGGCGCTGGGCATCTACCCGGCGGTCGACCCGCTGGCGTCGACCTCGACGATCCTCCAGCCCGACGTGGTGGGTGAGGGGCACTACGCGGTCGCCCGCCAGGTGCAGGAGATCCTCCAGCGCTACAAGGAGCTGCAGGACATCATCGCCATCCTCGGGCTCGACGAGCTGTCGGAGGAGGACAAGGTCACCGTGGCCCGGGCCCGCAAGATCCAGCGGTTCCTGTCGCAGCCGATGTTCGTGGCCGAGACGTTCACCGGCCTGCCCGGCATCTTCACGCCGGTCGACGAGACCGTGGCCTCGTTCCAGGCGCTCGTCGACGGCGAGCTCGACGAGCTGCCCGAGCAGGCGTTCCTCAACGTGGGCGGCGCCGACGACGCCCGGCGGAAGGCCGACGAGCTGCGCCGCCAGGCGGGGGCGTAGCCGGTGGCGACGCTCCAGGTGGAGCTGGTCTCGCCGGAGCGCGTGCTCTACTCGGGCGAGGCCGACATGGTGATCGCCCGCACGCTGGGCGGGGGCGACATCGCGTTCCTGCCGGGGCACACGCCGTTCGTGGGGGCGCTCGACATCGCCACGGTCACCGTCCGCTCGCAGGAGGGCGACGAGCTCGTCGCCGTGCACGGCGGGTTCGTGGAGGTCTCGGAGGACCGGGTGACGATCCTCTCCGACGTGGCCGAGCTGGCCAGCCAGATCGACGTCGAGCGCGCCCGGGCGGCCCAGCAGCGGGCGGAGGAGGCCCTGCGCCACCGCCACGACGCGGAGGTGGAGGCGGCCGCCCGCCGGGCGCACGTCCGCCTCCGGGCCGCGGGCGGGCTGGCGAGCCTCGGCGGCTGACCCTCGGGGCGGCGCACCGCAAGCGACGCGGCGCCGCCCGGGTCGGTGCACGCGTCGTGCATGAGCCATCATCGGGGCATGCACCTGCGACCCCGCTCCGTGCCGGCGGTTCTTCTCGCCGCCACGCTCGTGGCCTGCTCGGGCGGCGGCGGGGTCGGCCCGGACGCCGGCGACGGCGGCGACGGCGGCGACGGCTCGGCCGCGGCGGCCGCCGGGACCACCACCTCGCTGGCCCCGTTCGAGGGCGACGACTTCTACGAGGTTCCCGACCCGCTGCCCGAGGGGGAGCCGGGCACGCTCATCCGCTACGAGCCGGTCGACGGCGCCGGCGACGCGGGCCCGGCCACGTTTCGGATGATGTACCTGTCGGAGTCGGTCGCCGGCGAGCCGATCGCGGTCACCGGGCTGGCCGCGATCCCCGACGGGGACGCCCCGCCGGGGGGCCGGCCGACGCTGACGATCGCCCACGGCACCACCGGCATCGCCGACGAGTGCGCCCCGTCGAAGAGCCCGCGGGCGTCCGAGGGCCTGCTGTTCGGGCCCGCCGCCGACCGCGGCTACCTCGTCGCCCTCTCCGACTACGAGGGGCTCGGCACGCCGGGCCGCCATCCGTACCTGGTGGGCGAGAGCGAGGGACGCAGCGTGCTCGACGCCGCGAAGGCCGCCGCGCAGCTGCCGGGCGCCGACGCGGGCCGCGAGCTCGCGATCATGGGCTACTCGCAGGGCGGCCACGGGGCGCTCTGGGCGGCCCAGCTCGCCGAGTCGTGGGCGCCCGACCACGAGGTTCTGGGCACGGTGGCCGGTGCGCCGGCCACCGAGCTGCCGGTCATCCTGCGGGCGGGCTCCGCCGGGCCGGTCGCCGGGTTCGTGATGATGATCATCGCCGGGTTCGCCGAGGCGTACCCCGAGGCCGACGCCGCCGACGTGCTGACCGCCGCGGGGGAGGCCGCCCTCGACCAGGTGGACGAGGGCTGCGTGGGCGACGTGGTGGGCGGCTTCGCGAGCGCGGGCGAGCAGCTCATCGAGCCGGAGGCCGCGACCACCGAGCCGTGGACCGACCTCATGGCCGAGAACGATCCCGGCCGGGTGGTCGCCGACGGGCCGGTGCTGGTGCTCCACAGCGCCGCCGACGACCTGGTGCCGGCGGCGCTGAGCGAGATCATGGTCGGCCGCATGTGCGAGCTCGGCCAGGTGGTGGAGCGCCGCGTCTACGAGGACGGGCTGGGGCACGGCGAGGCGGCACCGGGGGCCTTGACGGACGGCCTCGAGTGGCTCGACGGGCTGGCCGGGGGCGCCGAGCCGGTGAGCACCTGCGGCTCGTAGATTCGCTCTCCCGCCCGGGCAGCCCGGCCGGCACCGCCGTAGGGTGCCACCATGCCGCGCGATCGGCTCGGGGTGGCGCTGCTGCTGCCGCGTGATGTGGCGGGCGAGGTCGACGGCCTGCGGCGCGCGCTGGGCGACGGGACGTTCCGCCGGATCCCGCCCCACCTGACGCTCGTGCCGCCGGTGAACGTGCCGTCGGAGCGCCTCGGCGACGCCCTGGCGCTCCTGCGGGCGGCGGGCGCGGCCGTGGCGCACGCGGCCCCGCTGCGGCTGCGGCTCGGCCCGCTGATGTCGTTTCTCCCCGTGAACCCCGTCGCCTACCTGGCCGTGGGCGGTGACGTCGACGTCCTGGACGTCCTGCGCGACCGGGTGTTCCGGCCGCCGCTGTGGCGGACGCTCACCCACGCCTTCGTTCCCCACGTGACCGTGGCCGACGAGCTGGCGCCGCAGCGGATCGAGGCGGCGGTCTCGGCGCTGGCGGACTTCCGTCTCGACGTCAGCGTCGGTCGCGTGCACCTGCTGCGCGAGGGGCCCGGGAGGGTGTGGCAGCCGATCGCGGATGCCCCGTTCGCCACCCCGGCCGTCGTGAGCCGGGGTGGGCTGCCGCTGGAGCTGACGATCTCCGGACGGTTGGACGTGCAGGCCTGGCGGCTGGTCGACGAGGTCCGGGAGGGTGACTCCCTCCCCGGCGGGCTGCTGGTGGCGGGCGGCCCCCGGGCACCGGGCGAGGGCGACGCCGGCCGGTCACCCGGGGCGGGCGACCGGTTGGCGGTGACCGCGCGGCGCGACGGCACCGTCGTCGGGGCGCTGGCCGGGCGCCTGCTCGGGCCGGTCGCCTGGCTCGATGTGGTCGCCGTGGCGCCGGGGGCGCGGCAGCAGGGCATCGGCCGGCACCTCCTGCGGGCCGCCGAGGGGATCGCCCGCCGCTCGGGGTGCGCGTACATGGCGGCGACGCTGGCGGGCGATGTCCGGGCCCCGGGGGCCGACCCCGCCGCGGTCACCGCGCTGCTGGAGGGGGCCGGGTGGGGCCCGGCGGCCCGTGCGGACGCCGCCCGGGTCGAGGGCACGCAGCTGTGGTGGCGGGCTCTGCGCCGCGCGTGAGGGAGCTACTCGAAGTCGATGGCCGAGAACCGGGCGAGCTTCGACAGCTGGTGTTCGGCGTTGATCAGCCTGACCGTGCCCGAGCGTGAGCGCATGACCAGCGACTGGGTGCTGGCCCCCCGCCGCGTGTAGCGCACGCCCCGGAGCAGCTCCCCGTCGGTGAGGCCCGTGGCCGCGAAGAAGCAGTTGTCGCCGGCCACCAGGTCGTCGGTCGTGAGCACGCGATCGAGGTCGTAGCCGGCGGCGACGGCGGCAGCCCTCTCCTCGTCGTTGCGGGGCCAGAGCCGTCCCTGCATCTCGCCGCCCATCGCCTTGAGCGCGGCGGCGGCGATGACCCCCTCCGGGGTGCCGCCGATGCCGAGCAGCACGTCGGCGCCCGACTCGGGCCAGGCCGTGGCGATGGCCCCCGCCACGTCGCCGTCGGTGATGAGGCGGATGCGGGCGCCCGTGGCCCGCACCTCGGCGATGAGGTCCTGGTGGCGGGGCCGGTCGAGGATCATGGCGGTGACGCCCCGGGTGGAGGTGCCCTTGGCCTCGGCGATGGCTGCGATGTTCTCGGCGGGCGGGCGGGTGATGTCGCAGGTTCCGGCGCACTCGGGGCCGACGGCGATCTTCTCCATGTAGACGCACGGGCCGGGGTCGAACATGGTGCCCCGCTCGGAGACGGCGATCACCGAGATGGCGTTCCCCCGGCCGAGGGCGGTGAGGGTGGTGCCGTCGATGGGGTCGACCGCGACGTCGGTCTGGGTGGCGGTGCGGTCGCCGACCGCCTCGCCGTTGTAGAGCATCGGGGCCTCGTCCTTCTCCCCCTCGCCGATCACCACGATCCCGTCCATCGGCACCGTGTCGAGCACGATCCGCATGGCGTCGACCGCCGCCCCGTCGGCGCCGGTCTTGTCGCCGCGCCCCATCCAGCGGGACCCGGCGAGCGCTGCGGCTTCGGTGACGCGGACGAGCTCCAGGGCCAGGTTGCGGTCGGGGGGCTGCTTCTCGGCCATGGGCGGCAAGATACTCCGCGCCTGGTTGAATGGGCGGCCGTGGGCCAGCTCTCAGATCCCTACCAGACATCCGACGACGAAGGGGCCGCGTTCACGCTCTCGGGCTTTCCCGGCGAGCCGCTCGACCCCGACCGCGACCAGATCGCCTACGACCTGTCCGAGTGGGACGACGACCAGCTCTCGGCCCTCCTGGCCGAGCTGGACGCATCGGGCGTCGACCACGAGCAGGACGGCGACGAGCTGTTCGTCTACGCCGAGGACGAGCAGGTGGTCGACGAGCTCGTCGACCGGGTCGCCCACCCCCACGAGCTGCCCGCAGAGGACGACGACGGTGCGGCCGGCGGCGAGCTGCTCGGTGAGCTGTTCGTCGTGGCCGATCGCCTGCAGCACGACATCGGGCACCAGCAGGGCGTCGCGGCGCTGCTCGACCTCGACCAGGAGCTGTCGACGAGCGGGCCACCCTACGGGCTGCCGCCACGCGAGTGGGACAGGCTCCGTGAGCTCTCCCGAGCGCTTGCGGACCACCTGCGCGCACCGATGGTCGACGACGATGCCGCCATGGCGGCGGCCGGCGAGCTGCGCACCGCCCTGCGTCCCTACGTCTGATCCCGGGGGTCGCGGGCGTCCGGGGATCGTCGCGCAACGCCACTACCATGCGCCGTGTGATCGTGGCCGAGCTCGAGGTGTTCCACTCGCGCCCGATCGCGCCGACGCGCCGGGTGGCGCTGGGCTACCGGAACCTGCCGGTGTCGCCCGCTCCGGGCTTCGGCGGTGTGCTGCTCGGCGGGATCGTGGCGGCCCACATGCCCGCCCTCGACCCCGAGCTGTTCGACGACCTCAACCGGCTGACCGTGCAGCTCGAGGCCGGCGTGCGCATCCCCCAGCCGCGGCTCCGGCACCGCCTGCAGACCGACCGCATCGGCCTCCAGCGCAGCGTGCACCGCATGGTGGCCGTGGGGGAGCGGCTCGTCTTCGAGCTCGACGACAAGGGGTCGCCCGCCCACCACGTCCTCGCCGCCGTGTACGCGGCGGGCAAGCTGCCGGTGGGCGTGCGCACCGTGGTGATGGAGGCGATCCGCCGGGGCATGCGGTGGAGCGGTGGTGTCGACAGCACGCTCATCGCACACCTGGCGGGGGTACCCCGCCACTACGAGTGGTCGATCGACGCCTACCGCGACCCGGTCGGTTGGGCCCTGCGGGTCCTCGATCTGGGCGAGGAAGACCGGCCGGGCCGCCGGGCGGTGCAGCGCCGGTTCCGCGAGCTCGTGCGGCTGGCCCATCCGGATCACGGGGCCACGTCGGCCGGTGCCGCCGAGCGCCTCGCCGAGCTGGCCGAGGCCCGCCGCATCCTGCTGGTGGGATGACGGCCCGCGCCGCCCTGCTGTTCCCGGGCGCGGGCAGCGACCGCACGCACTCGACGCTGGTCGCGATCGAGGAGGCCGTCGCACCCCGTGTGGTGGTGCGCGCCGACTTCCCGTACCGGCGCGAGGGCCGCAAGGCGCCGGACAAGCCCCCCAGGTTGCTGGCGTGCGTGCGCGACGAGGCGGCCGCGCTGGCCGACCGGGCGGGCGTCGCCCCCGACGAGATCGTGCTCGGCGGGCGGTCGTTGGGTGGCCGCATGTGCTCGATGGCGGTGGCCGCCGGCCTGCCCGCCGCCGGGCTGGTGCTGGTGAGCTACCCGCTGCACCCGGTGGGCAAGCCCGACCGGCTGCGGATCGACCACCTTCCCGCGCTCGAGGTCCCCTGCCTGTTCGTCTCGGGTACCCGTGACCCGTTCGGCACGCCCGCCGAGCTCGAGGAGCACACGGCCGTGATCCCCGGGCCGGTCACGCGGGTGTTCATCGACGGCGCCCGCCACGAGCTCAAGGCCGCCGACGAGCGCGTGGCCGCGGCCGTGGCCGACTGGATCGCCACCATCTGACCGTCGCCCCGAACCCGGTGCCGTTCGTGCGCCGGCGCCTGCCAGCGGGCGGCGATCGCGGGCGCGATCGCTGGTCGCGGGCACCAGAACTCGGGGGGACCCCCTTGCGGCCGGTGGTCGATCCGGGGCACGCTCGCGGTGAAACTCCCCCCAGGAGGATGATGCGATGGCGACGTCCCTCCTCTCGTTCGTCCGCAGGGCGCTGCGGGCGGGCCGGATCGGTCCTGTCCGGCGCGAGATCATCTTCGAGCCGCTGCCCGAGCGCCCGGCCCCGCGTGAGCCGTCTCCCGTCGAGGCCCCGCCAGGCTCGCCCGAGAGGCAACCCCGGGAGCCCGTGCCGGACGGGTCATGAGCCAGATCTCCGAGGCGTGCGGCGGCGGCGATGCCGGGCGCGCGCTCGTGCCCGGGGTGCTGCGGGGGTACCGCACGTGGCGCCTCCGGCGCTCCCGGGCGTCGGCCGACGCCGAGAGCCTGCCCCTGACCTCGGTCACCCGCCGGCACATCGTGTGGCCACCCGTGCTGCGGGCGCGCTGCGAGCCGGGCGACGTGGGGTTTCCCGCCCCGTGGGCGCCGCCGATCGCCGGGGACCACCCCGCCCCCCAGACCGGCTGCAACTGCGGCATCTACGCCTGGTACTCGCCCGCCGACACCGGGATGATCAGCGCCCGGGTGTTCGGCGCCGTCGAGGCATCCGGGCTCGTCCTCATGGGGGAGCGGGGCTTCCGCGCCGAGCAGGCACGCATCACCGCCGTCGTCACCCGGAACCGCCGGCTCGCAGCGGCCTGCGAGCGGGCCGGCGTGGCCGTGTACCGGCGGCGCCGCGACCTGTTGCGTGACCACCCACCCGAGGACCTCTCGTCGCTCCTCGGGGGCGGCGCCGAGCCGGAGGGGGCCACCGACCCCGGCGGGTCCGGACCGCACCGGCCACCCGCGACCGGGTTCGACGGCCTGGTCTTCCTCGCCGTGTGGGGGCGCGCCGCGCTGATCGCCGCCGCGCTGGTGGTCCTGCCGACCGCACCGGCACTGGTCACGGCGGTCGTGGCCCAGTGCGCACTGATCGGCTTCATCACCACCCGCCTGCGCCGCTGAGCCCGCCGCGCCCCCGCCGAACCGGGGGGCTACTGGGGGGCGAGGAGGAACTGGACCTGGCCCGAGTCGTCGACCTGGGCGTCCAGCACCTTGTCGTCGAGGGTCTCCGCGGCGCTGGTCTCCAGGAAGACCCGGGCGTCGCGGTCCTCGACCACCTGATCGTCCGACTCGGGTGCCCCGGCGGGCGACACGGTCAGGCCCTCCGGGGCGCTCGCGATCCGGAGCCCGGCGCCCTCGGGGACCTCGGGGCTGTCGAAGAGAGCACCGATGACCCTCGTCGCGTTCTCGGTGAGCATGAGCATGGGAGCTCCTCTGGATCGACGTCACCCGCGTCTACCCGCCCGGGGCGGATCCAACAACCTCGTCACGGACGATCCGGTGCGACGGCCGCCAGGCCGTGGAGGGCCGGGCGGCCGGTCCGGTGGCTCACGACCGGTCGTCGGTGGCCGGCGTGTCGTCGGGGTCGCCGGTCCCCGCGCGGTCCACCCCGGCGGTGCCTGCGCCGGTCTCGTCGGCCGACAGCTCGGGGCCGTGGCGGCGGTTGGCGATGGTCAGCAACACGCCGAACACGACGATCGGCGATGCGACGAGCAGGACCTCGTCCCAACCGCCCTGGTGCGCGAGCAGCGTCGAGACCACCGCGCCCAGGGTCTCAGACCGGACCGCGGGGCCGCCAGCCGGCCACCCCGGGCCGATCGGCCGTGTCGGGAGCGCCCCGGCGGGTAGGGAACACCGAGGCGGGCCACGGTGTTGCCATCGTTGTGGTCGGTCCGCGACCATGCGACGCGCCCGGACGAGGCGAGGAGAGCACGTGGTCGACAGCGACAAGGTGAGCGAGGTCATCGAGGTCATCCGGCCCGCCATCCAGGCGGACGGCGGTGACATCTACCTGCGCGGCGTCGACGTCGACACCGGGACCGTCCGCGTCGAGCTGGTCGGCGCTTGCGTGTCGTGCCCCGCCTCCACCGTCACCCTCAGGGCCGGCATCGAGCGCATCCTCAAGGACCGGGTCCCGGGCGTCACCGAGATCGTCGACGTGGCGGCGCCCAGCGAGACCTCCGTCGGCCTCTAGCCGGTCCGATGCCGCGGCCCGAGCCCGGCGAGCTGTTCGAGGCGGCACGCGGGGGTGATCGCTCGGCCCTCGCCCGGCTCCTCTCGCTGGTGGAGCGGGGAGGCGCCCCCGCCAGGGCGGTGGGCCGGCTCTCCTACGCGGCCGGGGCCGACGCCCACACGGTGGGCATCACCGGCCCGCCCGGGGCGGGGAAGTCGACGCTCACCAGCGCGCTGGTGCGCGTGATCCGGCGCGGCGCCCCGGCGGGAGCCGGTCCCCGGGTCGCCGTCCTGGCGGTCGACCCGTCGTCGCCGTTCACCGGTGGGGCGATCCTGGGCGACCGGATCAGGATGAACCTGCACGACACCGACGACGCCGTGTTCATCCGGTCGATGGCGTCACGCGGCCAGCTCGGCGGCCTGGCGGTGGCGGCGCCCGAGGCGGCCCGGCTGCTCACCGCGGTCGGTTTCCCGTGGGTGCTCCTGGAGACCGTGGGCGTCGGCCAGGTCGAGGTCGACGTGGTGCGGCACGCCGACACGACCGTGGTGGTGGTCAATCCCGGCTGGGGTGACGCCGTCCAGGCGGCGAAGGCCGGCCTCACCGAGATCGCCGACGTCTTCGTCGTGAACAAGGCCGACCGGCCGGGGGCGCACGAGGCGATCCGCGACCTCGAGCGCATGCTCGAGATGGCGGAGGCCGGCGGGGCCACCTGGCGACCGCCGGTGCTGCCGACCACCGCCCTGTCCGGCGAGGGTGCGGAGGCCGTGTGGCAGGCGGTGCTCGACCACCGGGAGCACACGGCCGCCAGCGGCGACCTCGATCGGCGGCGGCGTGAGCGGGCGGTCGACGAGATGAGCCGACTCATCGCCGCCCGGCTGATGGAGCGTGCCCGGTCGATCACCGCATCCCCGGAGGCGCGCAAGCTGGCCGACGGCGTGGCGCACGGCCGCATCGATCCGTGGTCGGCGGTCGACGAGCTGCTCGACGCCGCCGGGGTCGACGCCGTCGGGGTCGATGCGCCGCCCGATCCGGACGGGGCGGCGGGCGCGTAGGGTGCGCCCATGTCCGACACGCCGCTGGTGCACGTCGAGCGCCGCGACGACGGCGTGGCCGTCGTCCGGCTGGACAACCCCAAGGTCAACGCGCTGTCGCAGGCGCTGCTCCGTCAGCTGGAGGCGGCGGCCCGGGACCTGACCGACGATCCGCCCGGGGCCGTGGTGGTCACGGGGGGTGACCGGGTCTTCGCTGCGGGCGCCGACATCGCCGAGTTCGCCGGTCCCGACGAGGCCCGGGAGATCGGTGCCTGCTTCACCCGGGCGCTCGGTGCCGTGGCCGCCATCCCCCGGTGCGTCATCGCGTCGATCAGCGGCTACGCGCTCGGGGGTGGGTGCGAGCTGGCCCTCGCCTGCGACCTGCGCATCGCGTCCGGCCGGGCCCGGTTCGGCCAGCCGGAGGTTCTGCTCGGCATCATCCCCGGCGGCGGGGCGACCCAGCGGCTCGCACGCCTGGTCGGCCCGTCGACGGCGAAGGGGCTGATCCTCACGGGCCGCCAGGTCGCGGCCGACGAGGCCCTGCGCCTCGGCCTCGTCGACGAGGTGGTGGCCCCGGACGAGCTCGACGACCGGGTGCTCTCGCTGGCCGGCGAGCTGGCCCGGGGCGCGGTGGTGGCGCAGGGCCTGGCGAAGCGGGCGATCGACCGCGGGCTCGACGGCACCCTGTCCGACGGGCTGGCGCTCGAGCAGGATCTCTTCGTGGAGGTGTTCCGCACCGAGGACGCCCGCGCCGGCGTCGCGTCGTTCCTCGAACACGGCCCGGGCAAAGCGACCTTCACCGGCACCTAGCCAAGGCTCACGCCCAGGTGGTGAGGCCCATCTCCGATCCGTCGATCAGATCGTCGTGGCGGGGGACGATGCGGACCGTGAAGCCGTAGCGGCCGGTGCGCTCGCAGCGGAGAGACCCCGAGTAGCGGACGTGGCCGTCGTCGGCCGGGCCCGCCAGCCGCATCGACGTCCACGACCGCTCGGTGAGCTCCCCGCCCTGGCCGACCGGCCCGTGCACGAGCTGCACGTCCACGTCCTCGGGGGTGAGGTCGCCGAGCGACACCACGGCGTCGACCGCTCGGTCGACGCCCAGCTCCGCCGCGGTGACCTCGGCGTCGACCCGGTCGACATGCACCCCGTGCCATTCGTCGCGCACCCTCGCCTTCCAGGCGGCCAGTGCCCGGGCCCGGGTCGAGCCGTCGGCGGTCAGCACATCGGTGCGCGATGCCACCGGCTCGTAGAGGTCGCGCACGTAGTCGGCCACCATGCGCGACGCGGTCACCCGGGGGCCGAGCGAGACGAGCGAGCGGCGCACCATCTTCAGCCAGCGCCGGGGCACCGGTCCGCCCCAGCGCTCGTAGAACAGCGGGACGACCTGGTGCTCCAGCAGGTCGAACAGGGCGCCGGCCTCCAGCTCGTCGCGGCGGTCGAGGTCCTCGACGTCCTCGGCGGAGGGGATGGCCCACCCGTTGGCGCCGTCGTAGGTCTCGTTCCACCAGCCGTCGAGGACCGACAGGTTGAGGGCGCCGTTCAGCGCCGCCTTCATGCCGGAGGTGCCGCACGCCTCCTGCGGCCGCCGCGGGTTGTTCAGCCACACGTCGGCGCCCTGGTAGAGCAGGCGGGCGACCGCGATGTCGTAGTCGTCGACGAACACGATCCGGTGGCGGATCTCCGGGTCGCGCGAAAGGGCGACGATCTGCCGGATCATCTCCTTGCCGGCCTCGTCGGCCGGATGGGCCTTGCCGGCGAAGACGACCTGCACCGGGCGGTCGGGTGAGAGCAGCAGCTCCCTGAGCCGCTCGGGCTGCGAGAGCAGCAGCGTGGCCCGCTTGTAGGTGGCGAAGCGCCTCGCGAACCCGATGGTCAGCACCCGGGGGTCGAGCACCTGATCGGCCCACGCGGCGGATTCGGCGCCGGACGCCGATCCCGGCCCGGCGCCCACGCGCCCGGCCCGCAGCTCGCGGCGGATGAACGCCACCAGCCGCTCGCGGCCCTGCTCGAGGACGCGCCACAGCTCGTCGTCGGGCACATCGGCGATCCGGGCCCACTCGTCGGGGCCCGCCTCGTTCCACGAGGGCACGATGTGGCGGGCCAGCAGGTCGCTCATCTCGGGTGACGTCCAGGTCGGGGCGTGGACGCCGTTGGTGACCGAGCCGATGGGCGCCTCGTCGGCGGGCAGGTCGGGCCACAGGTCACCGAACATCTCCCGGCTGACCTCGCCGTGGAGCCGGGACACCCCGTTCGACCTGCTCGCCAGCCGGAGGCCCATGACCGCCATGTTGAACGGCTCGTCGTCGTGGTCGGTCGGGCGGTGGCCCAGCGCCATCAGGTCGTCGAACGGGATGCCGACCTCGTCGCACCAGCCCCCGAAGTACTTCTCCATGAGCGGGCGCGGGAAGCGGTCGATGCCCGCGGGGACCGGGGTGTGCGTGGTGAAGATGCAGCCGGCCCGCACGGCCTCGATCGCCTCCCGGTACGACAGCCCCTCGCCGGTCACGAGCTGGCGGATCCGCTCCAGCCCGAGGAACCCGGCGTGCCCCTCGTTGGTGTGGAACACCTGCGCCTCGACGCCCACGGCCCGCAGGGCGCGCACGCCGCCGATGCCGAGCAGGATCTCCTGGCGGAGCCGGTGCTCGGTGTCGCCGCCGTAGAGCCGGTCGGTCACCGTGCGAGCGTCGTCCGAGTTCTCGTCGACGTCGGCGTCCAGGAAGTACAGGGGCGCCCGCCCCACCTCGGCCTTCCAGATCTGGGCCGACAGCGGCACGCCGGCCAGGTCGACGCTGATCCGCCGGCCGTCGCACGGGGTGAGGGCCATGACGTGGGGATCGAGCAGGGGGTAGCGCTCCTGCTGCCAGCCGTCGGCGTCGAGGCTCTGACGGAAGTAGCCGTGGCGGTAGAGCAACCCCAGGCCGACCAGCGGCACGCCGAGGTCGCTCGACGACTTCATGTGGTCGCCGGCGAGCACGCCGAGGCCGCCCGAGTACTGGGGGACCGCCTCGGAGATGCCGAACTCCGGCGAGAAGTAGGCCACCAGCCGGAGGGGGGTCCCCTCGCGGCTCTGGAACCAGCGATCGCCGTCGAGGTAGCGCTGCAGCTCGTCGCGCACCTCACCCAGGAACCGCTTGAACCCGACATCGGCGGCCAGGGTGTCGAGCCGGTCACGGCTGACCGAGCCCAGCAGCCGCACCGGGTCGTGCACCGTGGCGTCCCACAGGTCGGGATCGACCCAGCGGAACAGGTCACGGGTCTGGTCGTCCCACGACCAGCGCAGGTTGAACGCCAGCTCCTCGAGGGCCGACAGCTCGGCGGGGAGGGACGGTCGGACGGTGAAGCTGCGGAGGGCCTTCATCGCCCGCGGACGGTAGCGGTCGTGGTGGCGGGTCGCGCGCGGTGGGTCCGAACGCCTCGCCGCTGGGCACGTCCCTGGTGCGAGCGGTTGTCGGTGCCGTCCGGAGGTCTACTCCGTCACACCCGGGTCGCCGAGGGCGATCTTGCCCGCGTAGGTCAGCGTGGCCTCGGGGGTGAACGGGTGGAACGTGCCGGCCCGCACGTCCCGGTGCATCCGCTCCAGCGGGCTCCGGCGGAAGTACGAGCGCCCTCCGACCAGGTCCATGGCCCGGTCCACCACGTCGATGGCCCCGGTCACCACCTGCCGCTTGGCGGTCATCACCGTGGCGAGGGCGCTGGCGTCGGCCGCCTCGACCGTGCCGGTCGGCGCCACCTCGTCGAGGGCGCCGAGCAGCCCCCACCAGGCGGACCGGAGGGTCACCTCGATCAGCCCGACCTGGCGGTGGGCCCGCGCCCGGGCGGCAGGCGAACCGTCGGCCCGCGTCCCGACCTGCGATGCGGCGACGTCCCGGGCTGCGGCGGCGATGCCGAAGTAGCTCGCGGCCACGACCGGAGCGAAGTGGACCGCCGCCAGCGTGAGCGGCGCACCGAGCTCGCCCCAGGGGCGCCGGGCGGCCACCGCACCGAGGGGGACCCGCACCTGGTCGAACACCAGGTCGTGGCTCGCCGTCCCGCGCATGCCGAGCGTGTCCCACGTCTCCTCGAGGCGGACCCCGGGGCTGCCCAGCGGGACGGCGAAGTGCAGCACCTCGGCCCCGTCGCCCGGCTCCCCCAGCACGGCCGACGTCGTGATCACCGACGCCTCGGGAGCCTGGCTGCAGAAGGTCTTGCGCCCGCTGACCACCAGCTCGTCGCCGTCCACGGTGGCCACGGTCGTGGGCCACAGCCAGTCGGAGCCGCCGCTGGTGGCGATCACCAGATCGTCGGCGGCCACCCGGCGGAGGACGCCCTCGGCGTCGGGTGCCCCGCGGGCCCGCCGGTGGACCTGGGCGAGCACGTTGTACTGGTGCATGGCGGCCGCCAGTGCGCTGGCGCCGTCGTGGCGGGCGAGCTCTGCCTGGGCGTAGCAGACCTGGCGGATCGAGGCACCGAGGCCGCCGAGGTCGAGGGGCACCGCCAGCCGCAGGTAGCCCGTGGACCGCATGGCCGCGTACGCCTCGGTGACGAACGTCGCGGCCCGGTCGTGGTCGTCGGCGTGGGCGGCGGCCACGGATCCGACCTCGGCGGCCAGGGGGGCGAACAGGCGGTCGTCCTCGCGCACCGGCACGGGATGGCGGTGCGCGCCGTGGGGAGAGGGGTCGATCGTGGCCGAGCTGGCCCGGGTGTCGATGGTCATCGTGTCGCTCCTCGGTCGCTGCCTCGTCCGGCGCCCGGTCGGCGGGTGCCGGGCTCCGTCGTGGCGTCCTGGGGCGACCGTACGAACGCCACGAGTGGCCGAACAGTTCAACAACTGAACTGGCGGCGTCCGCCCGGCGTGCGACACTGCCCGGGTGAGGACGTACGGCCAGTACTGCCCGGTTGTGCGGGCGGTCGAGGTGCTCGGCGACCGGTGGACCCTGCTGATCGTGCGCGACATGCTCACCGGCGCCCGGCGGTTCAACGAGCTGGCGCGCGGGCTCCCCGGGCTCTCGCGCGGGCTGCTGTCGCGGCGGTTGCGCCAGCTCGAGCGGGCCGGCGTGGTTGTCAGGGCCGACGACGGCTACGACCTCACGCCGGCGGGCGAGGAGCTGCGCCCCCTGGTGTTCGGGCTGGCGGACTGGGGTGCCCGGCACGCGTTCGGGCCTCCCGAGCCGGACGAGCTCGACCCCGAGGTGCTGATGTGGTGGATCAACGGCCGCATCGACGCAGGCGAGATCGACCGTCGAGCCGTCATCCGGGTCGACATCACCGACCGCCGCCGCATGTTCTGGCTGGTCCTCGAGCCGGGGGAGGCGTCGGTGTGCGTCGCCGACCCCGGCTTCGACGTCGACGCCGTGCTCGCGGCCGACGTGGCCACCCTGTACCGGGTGTGGCTGGGTGAGCTCGACCTGCTCGCCGCCGTGCGGTCCGGGGACATCGACCTCCGGGGGCCCCGGTGGATCGCCAACGGGCTGCACCGGTGGCTGCTGCTCAGCCCGGTGGCGCCCTCGGTGCGCGCCGCGCAGGGATGACGGCGGGCCCCTGCGTACCCTGGCGGGCGTGCTCGGACGCATCACGATCGACGCGATCCGCCCGGCGACACCGACACGGGCCTTCCCGGCGAAGGCGGTGGTGGGTGAGCCGCTGCCGGTGTCGGCCGACATCTTCCGCGACGGCCACGACCTGATCGCGGCCCGGGCACGGTGGCGGCGGGTGGGGCACGGCAGCTGGCGCTCGGCGCCGCTGGTCGACGTGGGCAACGACCGCTGGGAGGGCACGATCACCGCCTCGGTGGTCGGGCGGCACGAGCTGGTGATCGAGGCGTGGCGCGACCGGTTCGCCACCTGGCGCCACGACATCGAGATCAAGGTGGGGGTGGGTGACGACGTCGAGCTCGAGCTCGAGGAGGGCGCCCGCATCCTCGACGACCTCACCGGGTCGGTGCCGGCGCGCCACCGGCGCCGGCTCGCCGCGGCGGCGGCCGGCCTGCGCCGCACGTCGTGCAGCCTCTCGGTCCGCCTCAACGCCGGGCTCGACGACCGGGTCGCCGCGCTGGTCGCCGGGGTGCCCGACGCCGACCTGACGGCCAGCGAGCCCGTCGGGCTGTGGGTCGACCGGCCCCGGGCGGGCTTCTCCGCCTGGTACGAGATGTTCCCCCGCAGCGAGGGCGGCTTCGCGGGGGCCGCCAAGCGCCTGCCCGCGATCGCCGAGATGGGCTTCGACATCGTCTACCTGCCGCCCATCCACCCGATCGGCACGACCGCCCGGAAGGGCCGCGACAACGCGCTGGTCGCGGGGCCGGACGACCCCGGGAGCCCGTGGGCCATCGGATCGCCCGAGGGCGGCCACACCGCCATCGCCCCCGAGCTGGGCACGCCGGACGACTTCCGGCGCTTCGTCCGCGAGGCGTCGGACCTCGGGCTCGAGGTGGCCCTCGACTACGCCCTCCAGTGCTCTCCCGACCATCCCTGGGTGACCGAGCACCCCGAGTGGTTCTGGCGCCGGCCCGACGGGTCGATCCGCTACGCCGAGAACCCGCCGAAGAAGTACCAGGACATCTACCCGATCAACTTCTGGCCCGACCGCGACGCCGACCGCCGGGCGTTGTGGACGGCCTGCCTCGACGTGCTCCGCCACTGGATGGACCAGGGCGTGCGGGTGTTCCGGGTCGACAACCCCCACACCAAGCCCATGGCCTTCTGGGCGTGGCTCATCGAGAAGGCGCGGCGCGAGCACCCGGACGTGATCCTGCTGTCCGAGGCGTTCACGCGGCCCAAGGTGATGGCCAAGCTCGCCGAGGTCGGCTTCACGCAGAGCTACACGTACTTCACGTGGCGCACCGATCCGTGGGAGCTGCGGGCCTACGTCGAGGAGCTGGCGCACGGGCCCACGGCCGACTACATGCGGCCCAACTTCTGGCCGAACACCCCGGACATCCTCTCCGGGCCCCTCAGGCACGGGCCGCCGGCCGCGTTCCTGCTCCGGTTCGTGCTGGCGGCCACGCTCGTCCCCAACTACGGCATCTACAGCGGCTACGAGCTGTTCGAGAACGAGCCGGCCAGCGACGCCAACGAGGAGTACCTGCACTCGGAGAAGTACGAGGTCCGCGTGCGCGACTGGCACCGCGAGGATTCGATGGCGCCGTTCATCGGCCGGGTGAACCAGATCCGCAGCCGGCACGCCGCGTTCCGCCGGCTGCGCGACATCCGGTTCCACGGCACGACCAACGACCGCTTCCTCGTGTGGTCGCGGGGTCACGCCGGCCGCGGCGACCTGGTGCTGGTGGTGGTCAACCTCGACCCCCACGACGCCCAGGAGACCCTGCTGCAGCTCGACCTCGGAGCGATGGGGCTGCCGTGGCGGGGGCCGCTGCGGGTCCGCGACGAGCTGGGGGACTCCACGTACACCTGGGACGGCCCGACCCCGTACGTCAGGCTCGATCCCACCGGCGGCCAGGTCGCCCACATCATGTCCCTGCGCGCGCACTGAGGCGCTGCGCGTAGCATCCCTCCATGCCAACGGACGACCACGATCCCGGCGCGGACACCGGGATGTTCCGCGCGTACGTCGAGCAGCCCGAGACCGCCACCCAGCGGCCCCCGGCCCAGCGTGCCCTCTGGATCGCCGCCGGGGTGGCGGTGGTGCTGGTCGCGCTGGTGCTCGCGCTGCTGATCGCCTGACCCGACCCCGCCGATCCTGCCCGCGGCCGCCCGGCCCGACGGTTGGCAGGGCACACGCCGCCATGTGCGACCCTGTGGGCGATGCCGACGCCCATCGACCCTGGCGACCACCTGTGGTTCCAGCGCGCCGTGTTCTACGAGGTCGCCGTCCGCGGGTTCTACGACTCCGACGGTGACGGGTACGGCGACTTCCGGGGGCTCACGGAGCGGCTCGACTACCTGGAGTGGCTCGGCGTCGACTGCCTCTGGCTGCTGCCCTTCCTGAACTCGCCGCTGCGCGACGGCGGCTACGACGTGTCCGACTTCTACACGGTGCTCCCCGAGTACGGGAACATCGAGGACGTCGCCGTGTTCATCGACCAGGCCCACAGGCGGGGGATCCGGGTGGTGGCCGACATGGTGATGAACCACACGTCGGACGCGCACCCCTGGTTCCAGGAGTCGCGCCGGGACCGCACGAACCCGAAGGCCGACTGGTACGTCTGGGGAGACGACAGCGAGCGGTGGGGCGAGGCCCGGGTCATCTTCGTCGACAGCGAGCCGTCCAACTGGACCTGGGACCCCCAGCGCGAGCAGTTCTACTGGCACCGCTTCTTCCACCACCAGCCCGACCTGAACTACGACAACCCCGAGGTCGCCGAGGCGATGCTCGACGTGGTGCGGTTCTGGCTGGGGCTCGGCCTCGACGGCTTCCGCCTCGACGCGGTGCCCTACCTGTTCGAGCGCGACGGCACGAACGGCGAGAACCTGCCGGAGACCCACGAGTACCTGCGGCTGGTCCGCAAGACCGTCGACGCCGAGTTCCCCGGCCGGGTGCTGCTGGCCGAGGCCAACCAGTGGCCCTCCGACGTCGTCGACTACTTCGGCAACGGCGACGAGTGCCACATGTGCTTCCACTTCCCGCTGATGCCCCGCATGTTCATGGCGGTGCGCAAGGAGCAGCGGCACCCGGTCACGGAGATCCTCGCCCAGACGCCCGAGATCCCGCCCGGCTGCCAGTGGGGGATCTTCCTCCGCAACCACGACGAGCTCACGCTCGAGATGGTGACCGACGACGAGCGCGACTACATGTACACCGAGTACGCGACCGACCCGCGCATGAAGCTCAACCTGGGGATCCGCCGGCGGCTGTTCCCGCTGCTCGACAACGACGAGCGCAAGGCCGAGCTGTTCCACGCCATGCTGTTCTCGATGCCGGGGACGCCGATCATGTACTACGGCGACGAGATCGGCATGGGGGACAACATCTACCTCGGCGACCGCGACGGGGTGCGGACGCCGATGCAGTGGAACCCCGACCGCAACGCGGGCTTCTCGAAGGCCGACTTCGCCCAGCTGTTCCTGCCGCCGCCGATGGACCCGGTCTACGGGTTCCAGGCCATCAACGTCGAGGGCCAGCAGCGCGATCCCTCGAGCTTCCTGCACTGGCTCCGGCGCATGCTGGCCGTCCGCAGGCAGCATCCCGTGCTCGCCATCGGCGAGTTCGAGATGCTGCACGCCCAGAACCCGTCGGTGCTCGCGTACCTTCGCCGGGGCATCGGAGACGACGGCGACGAGGACATCGTGCTGTGCGTCAACAACCTGTCGCGCTTCCCCCAGCCGTGCGAGCTGATGCTCGAGCAGCTCGCGGGGAAGGTGCCGATCGAGCTGACCGGGCGGGTGCCGTTCCCCGCGATCGGCGAGCTGCCCTACTTCGTCACGCTGGCGCCCCACGGCTTCTACTGGTTCGAGCTCGTGGACCAGCACGACGAGGAGGGGGTGGCCTGATCGACCCCGGGTGCGCCACCGGGCACCGCCGGGACGGTGCGGCCGGGGGATCGTGCGCATCCGTTCCCCGGTGCTAGGCAGTGAGCGTGCCCCGCTTCGACGACCTCGCCGGCAAGCTGGCACCGCTGCTCGGTCCCTACCTCGCCCGCCAGCGGTGGTACGCGGGCGCCGAGGCGCCCGCCGACGTGCGGGCGCTGGTGTTCGACCTCCGCGGTGACGACCCGGTCATCGCCTGGCTGCTGGTCGACACGCTCGACGCCGGCGGCGCCGTCACCGCCACCTACCAGGTGGTGCTCGGAGGCCGGCCGCTGGGGGGCCAGGAGACCTTCCTGCAGGGCAAGGAGCGCATGACGGTGGGCGCCGTCGACGGGTGGGTGTTCTACGACGCGCTGGTCGACCCGGAGCTGGCGCTCCACGTGCTCGCCCGGGTCGCCCCCGACCTCGAAGCCGAGGTCGCCCGGCCGCTGGTGGTGGAGCAGACGAACTCGTCGGTGGTGTACGACGAGCGGCTGATCCTCAAGCTGTTCCGGCGGGTGGAGCCCGAGGGGAACCCCGACGCCGAGATCACCAGGGACCTCAACGAGCGCGGGTTCCCGCACGCCGTCCCGCAGCTCGCCGACCTCCGGCTCGACGGCACCGACCTGGCCGTGGTGCGCGAGTACCTGCTCGGATCGGCGGACGCCTGGCAGCTCGCCCACACCTCGCTGCGCGACCTGCTCGGCACGCCCGGGGCACCCGAGGAGGCCGGTGCCGACTTCGGGCCCGAGGCGGTGGCGCTCGGCGAGGTGACCGCCCGGCTGCACCTGGCGATGGCCGACATCTACGGGACGGTGCCGGGCGACCCCGGCGCCTGGCTGGCGGGCTTCCGGGCGCAGCTCGCCCGGCTGCCGGGCGTCCGGGGCGAGACCCGGGACGGCCCGGTCACCGCGACCGACCTGATCGACGTCGATGCGGTGGACCGGGTGCTGGCGCAGAGCGTGGCGGTGGACGACCCCGGCGTCGCCACGCGCATCCACGGCGACCTCCACCTCGGTCAGCTGCTCCTCGCGGACACCGGGTGGTTCGTCCTGGACTTCGAGGGCGAGCCGGCGCGGCCCGCGATCGAGCGCCCCCGGTCGATGTCGCCCCTGCGCGACGTCGCCGGGATGGTCCGATCCCTGCACTACGCGGCGCGCACCAGCCTGGTGGAGCGGCGCCGCGACGTCGATCCCGAGGTCGTCGCGGCCACCGAGGCGTGGGAGGCCCGGGCCGTGGAGGCCTTCTGGCGGGGCTACCAGGGCGTGCCGGGCATCGAGGCGCTGCTCCCGGCCCCCGGTGCCGACCGGGAGGGCCTGCTGCGGGCCTTCGAGCTCGACAAGGCGGTCTACGAGGTGATCTACGAGCTGGCCCACCGCCCCGACTGGGTCGACATCCCGGCCTCGGGGATCCGCCGGGCACTGGCCCGGGCCGCGTCACGATGACCGGGCGCCCCGCCGGGGCCGGGATCGCGGCCGTGGTGGCGGGCACCATCCGGGACCCGCACCGGGTGCTCGGGGTGCACCCGGTGCCCGACGGCGCGGTGGTGCGGGCCTGGCGCCCGGACGCGGTCGGCGCCCACCTCGACGGGCGCCCGATGCGCCGGGTGCACGCCGCCGGGGTGTTCGAGGTCGTCCTCGACGCCCCGCCGCCGCCCGGGTACGTGGTCGCCTACGAGCTCGACGGCGGCGCACGCGTCACCACCGTCGAGCCCTGGTCGTTCTGGCCCACGCTGGGCGAGCTCGACCTTCACCTCATCGGCGAGGGTCGCCACGACGAGCTGTGGCAGGTGCTCGGGGCGCACCACCGCGTCCACCAGGGCGTCGACGGCACGGCGTTCGCGGTGTGGGCGCCGGCCGCCCGGGCCGTGCGGGTCATCGGCGACTGGAACGGGTGGGACGGGCGGGTGCACCCGATGCGCACGCTCGGGGTGTCGGGCGTGTGGGAGATCTTCGTGCCGGCGGCCGGGCCGGGCCACCGGTACAAGTACGAGGTCGTCGGGGCCGACGGAACGGTGCGCCAGAAGGCCGATCCGCTGGCCCGGGCCACCGAGCGCCCACCCGCCAACGCCAGCGTGGTCCACCGCTCGCGCCACGAGTGGGGAGACGCGCGCTGGCTGGCGCAGCGGGCCGGGTCGCGGCCGGTGGACGGGCGGATGTCGATCTACGAGGTCCACCTCGGGTCGTGGAGGCGCCGCCCCGACGGCCACCACCTGCCCTACGACGAGCTCGCTGAACGCCTGGCCGACCACGTGACCGACCTCGGGTTCACCCACGTGGAGCTGCTCCCGCCCGCCGAGCACCCCTACGAGCCGTCGTGGGGCTACCAGGTGTCCGGCTACTTCGCGCCCACCGCCCGCCACGGCGACCCCGACGGGTTCCGGGCGCTGGTCGACCACCTCCACCAGCGCGGGATCGGGGTCATCGTCGACTGGGTGCCCGCGCACTTCCCCCGGGACGAGTGGGCGCTCGCCCGCTTCGACGGCACGGCCCTCTACGAGCACCCCGATCCCCGGCGCGGCGAGCACCCCGACTGGGGCACGCTGGTGTTCGACTTCGGCCGCAACGAGGTGCGCAACTTCCTCGTCGCCAGCGCCCGCTTCTGGATCGAGGAGATGCACGTCGACGGCCTGCGGGTCGATGCGGTGGCCTCGATGCTCTACCTCGACTACTCGCGCCGGGAGGGCGAGTGGCTGCCCAACGTGCACGGCGGGCGCGAGAACCTCGAGGCGATCGACTTCGTCCGGGACCTCAACGCGCAGGTGCACCGCGACTTCCCGGGCGTGGTCACGGTGGCCGAGGAGTCCACGGCCTGGCCCGGCGTGTCCCGGCCCGTGGACCAGGGCGGCCTGGGGTTCAGCCAGAAGTGGAACATGGGCTGGATGCACGACACGCTCCGCTACCTGGCCCACGAGCCGGTCCACCGGCGGTGGCACCACGACCTGCTGACCTTCGGCCTCACGTACGCGTGGAGCGAGCGCTACGTGCTGCCGCTGAGCCACGACGAGGTCGTGCACCTGAAGCGGTCGCTGCTCGGGAAGATGCCCGGCGACCGCTGGCAGCGGTTCGCCAACCTGCGGGCCCTCTACGGCTGGATGTGGTCGCACCCCGGCAAGCAGCTGCTGTTCATGGGCGCCGAGCTGGCGCAGGAGCGGGAGTGGAGCCACGACCGCGAGATCGACTGGTTCCTGCTCGACGACCCCCTGCACGCCGGCGTGCGAGACCTGCTCCGCGAGCTGAACCGGGTGGAGGAGGCGCACCCGGCCCTGTGGGCCTGCGACACGCGGCCCGAGGGTTTCACCTGGCTCGACGCCGACGACCGCGAGGCCTCGATCTACGCGTTCCTGCGGCGGGGTGCGGTCGACGACGGGGCGCCGGGGAGGCCGGTCGGGGCGGGGGAGCGGGACCGGGCCTCCGTGATCGCGTGCGTCGCCAACATGACGCCGGTGCCGCGTCACGGCTACCGGGTCGGCCTGCCGGTGCCGGGGCGCTGGGTCGACGTGCTCAACACCGACGAGGCGCGCTGGGGTGGTAGCGGTGTCAGCCAGCCCGAGGTCGACACCGACGGGACGCCGTGGCAGGGGCAGCCCGACTCGGCGGTGCTCACCCTGCCACCGCTGGCCGTTCGCTGGCTGGTCCCCGGGGCGGGCGCGGGCGGGTAGCAGCGGTGACGCTGCTGCGGGTTGGTCCCGGGGGGCCGGCGGCGCTGGGGTGGCGCTGGGGTGGTGCGGGGTGCGTCGCGGGCCGGCCGGTCTCCGCGGGTGGTGCCCCGGGGGACACGGATGCTAGGCAGTCGGCACCCCATGCCCGGTGATGCCCCCCTGCAGCCGAGCGAGCACGCCGAGCCGCGCCTGTTGTCGCCGCAGTTCGCCGTGGTCATGCTCGCCTCGTTCGCCTACTTCACGGCGATGGGCTCGCTGCTCCCCACCGTCCCCCGCTACATCGAGGGTGAGCTCGGGGGCGGCGGCGCCCAGGTGGGCATCGGCGTGGGGGTGTACGCGGTGTCGGCCGCGCTGCTGCGGCCGCTCGTCGGCCGGATCGGTGACACGAAGGGACGGCGGATCCTGGCGGTGTCGGGGTCGGCGATCGTGGGGGTGTCGATCGTCGGTTACTCCCTGGCCGGCTCGCTGTGGGTGCTGGTGATCGCCCGGCTGCTCACCGGTGTGGGCGAGGCGGCCATGTTCGTCGGGGTGGCCACCGCCGCGCAGGACCTCGCCCCCGACCACCGCCGGGGAGAGGCGGCGTCGTACTTCTCGGTCGCGCTCTACGGGGGCCTGGCCGTCGGGCCGCCGGTGGGCGAGGCGCTCGTGCGGCACGGCTACACGACGCTCTGGCTGGTGATGGGCGCGTGCGCGGGGCTGGCGTCGGTGACCGCCCTCTGGATCCCGACCGGCCGGACGTACATCGTGACGCAGCGGCGCCGCTTCCTGCAGCCCGACGCGCTCTGGCCGGGGCTGATCCTGTTCCTCGGCCTGATCCCCTTCGTCGCCTTCGTGACGTTCGTGCCGCTCCACGCGGAGACGCTGGGCATGGACAACGTGGGCGGCGTCCTCGGGCTCTACGCGGGGCTGGTGCTGGTGATCCGCATCGTCGGCGCCCGGATCCCCGACCGCATCGGCTGGCGCCGAGGCTCGACGATCGCGCTGCTCGCCGTGGCGGCCGGCGTCGCCCTCGTGGCGGCGTGGTCGGCGATCGCCGCGCTGTGGCTCGGTGCGATCGGCCTCGCGCTCGGCATGTCGCTGCTCTACCCCTCGCTCTTCACTGCGGTGATGTTCGCGGCGCCCGAGGGGGAGCGCAGCCATGCGGTCGGCACCTTCTCGGTGTTCTTCGACCTGTCCATGGGCCTCGGGGCCACGCTGGTGGGCGTGGCCGTGTCCCTCAGCAACGAGCGGGGCGGGTTCGCCACGGCGGGCGCTCTGGCCCTGGTGGGGCTGGGCTCGCAGATCCTGCTGCGGCACCGGATCGGCCGCCGGCGGGTGCCGGAGCCGGCCACGGTGGCGTGAGC
>JBKHJZ010000122.1:0-10087 GCA_046537875.1 Acidimicrobiia bacterium
CCGGAACCCATGACCTCGGGAACCGGCCTCAGCGGAGCAGCGGCGCCACCTCGCGGGCGGCGTAGGTGAGCACCATGTCGGCCCCGGCGCGCCGGATCGCGGTCAGGTGCTCGAGCATCACCCCCGGGCCGTCGAGCCAGCCCCGCTCGGCGGCGGCCTTCACCATCGCGTACTCCCCCGACACGTGGTACGCCGCGAGCGGCACGTCCACCTCGGCCCGCACCCGGGCGATCACGTCGAGGTAGGCGACGGCCGGCTTCACCATCACCATGTCGGCGCCCTCGTCCAGGTCGGCCCGGATCTCCTCCAGCGCCTCCCGGGCGTTGTGCGGGTCCTGCTGGTAGCCCTTGCGGTCGCCGCCGCCCGCGATCGTCACGTCCACTGCGTCGCGGAACGGGCCGTACAGCGCCGACGCGTACTTCGCGCCGTATGCCAGCACGGCCACCCGCTGGTACCCCCGCCCGTCGAGCGCGGTCCGGATGGCGGCCACCTGGCCGTCCATCATGCCGCTCGGGGCCACCACGTCGGCCCCGGCCTCGGCCTGGGCGAGCGCCACCTGCGCGTAGAGATCCACGGTGGCGTCGTTGTCGACCTCTCCCCGGTCGTCGAGCACCCCGCAGTGCCCGTGGTCGGTGTACTCGTCGAGGCACAGGTCGGCCATGAGCACGACCTCGTCGCCCACCTCGGCCCGCAGGTCGCGCAGGGCGACCTGGACGATGCCCTCCGGATCCCAGGCGGCGGACCCCCGGGCGTCCTTCGCGGCCGGGAGGCCGAAGAGGATCACCGCCGGCACACCCGCGTCGGCGAGCTCGTGCACCTCCTTGCGGAGGGACTCCCGGGTGTGCTGCACGACCCCGGGGAGCGACGGGATCGGCCGTGGCTCGCTGACGCCTTCGCGCACGAACAGCGGGGCGATCAGGTCGTCGACCGACAGGTGGGTCTCGCCGACGAGCCGGCGGAGGGCGGGCGTCCTGCGGAGCCGGCGCAACCGGCGCTGGGGAAAGCTCACCGTGCCGATGCTACGACCGCCGCGGCCCGCTCGGCACGTGCGTGACGGCCGCGCACCCGCGGCGGCCCCGCCGAAGCGCTCAACGGACGCCGACAGGCACCCCACGGGACGTCCGGCGGAACCCGCAACGCCACCTCGAGGCAACCGGCGGAACTGGGCGAGTCCGGGACGAGGCGGCCGCCGCCGGGCGCGGAGGGCCGGGTGGGGGGCCCGGCCGGCGTGAACCGGCGGGCCCCCGTCCGGCGATGACGGCTCCGGCGGTCAGCCGGTGATCAGGTCCTCCGGGGTGAGCTCGGCGGTCTCGCCCTCGAAGTCGACGGGCTCGCCGAGGAGCTCGAAGAAGTTGCGCTCGTTCTCGCCCTGGAAGTTGTACTGGGACAGCTGGAGCGTCTCGCCCATGTAGGCGTCGTCGGGGCTGGTCGTGATGCTGACACCCGGGAGCAGCACGCCCGCGTCGGAGATGCCGTCGAGGTTGCGGATCGACTCCATCACCGCGAGCCGGGTGGGAGCCTCGGCGTTCTCGAGCGCCTCGACCAGCAGCGCGGCCTGGGTCCAGCCGTAGGCCACGATGCCGTTCTCCACGTCGGCCTCGGGCTCGTACTCGGTGACCGTGTCGCGGTACTGCTGCATCGCCTCGTTGTCGTCCCACTCCGGGTTCAGGGGCTCCATGAGGTTGCTGCCGCTGTACACGCCGTCGGCCGCCGCTCCGGCGATGCCCATGAGCGTCTTCGAGATGCAGGTGCCCGACACCCAGGTGATGGGCTCCCAGTCGTTCTGCGCCGCCTCGCTCAGCGCGTCGGGGCACGCCAGCAGCGTCCCGCCGTTGAAGAAGGCGTCGGCATCCGTGGCGGCGAGGCTGGTGACCTGGGCGGCCACCTCGCTGGCGCCGGTCTCGTACTGCTGGACCTCGACGACCTCGATGTCGGTGCCCTCGATCGCCTGGCGGAAGCCCTCCTCGTAGGCCCGCCCGAAGTCGTCGTCCTGGACGAGCATCGCGACCGTGGCGTCGGGGTCCTCCTCCTCGAGCAGCTGGGCGAACATGTAGCCCTCCAGCGGGTACGGGGACAGCGTGGAGCCGATCATCCACGGGAAGTCGGGGTTGCCCCACGCCGGCGAGCCGGTGGCGGCGAACAGGTTGGGCACGCACAGGTCGTGCAGCGTGTCGCGGATCGCGAGGTTGTTCGCGGTCCCCACCACGCTGAACGCTGCGAAAGCCTGGTCCCCGTCAGGGCCGACCAGCTCCTGGATGTTCGACGCAGTGCGGGCGGCGTTGTACTCGTCGTCGCGGTCCTCCCACTCGATGGTGAACGTGCGCTCGCCGATCTGGACGCCGCCGTCGTCGTTGACCATCTGGAAGTAGGCGCGCCAGCCGCGGGCGATCTCGGAGAACGCCGCGGTCAGGCCCGACTGCGGGAAGCTGGACACCAGCTTGATGGTGTCGCCCTCGATCTCCTCGGTGGGATCGGTCGGGCAGTCCTCGGTGGGGATGGCCGCCGCCTCGGTCTCCTCGTCACCGGCTTCGGTCTCGCCGCCGTCCTCATCGTCGTCCCGCGTGCAGGACGCGCCGACCAGAGCGAGTGCCAGCAGGACGGCGAGCAGCCGCGCTGAACGTCCTCTCATGGTTGATCCTCCTGGATGGTGCTGTCGTGTGGTTCCGAGGCCGGCCCGGCAGCGGTGGATGCGGCAGGGGCCGGCCGGTTGGCTGCCGCGCGACGTCCGAGGCGGGCGAGCAGGCGACGGATCCCGCCGACCACGCCCTCGGGAAGAACGAAGACGATGAGGATGAGGGCCGCGCCGTACAGCGCCGGCGACAGGATCTCCTTGCCCTCGATGAGCCCCTCGGTGTTGCGGCGCAGCCAGATCAGGAGCAGCGCCCCCACCGCGGGGCCGAGGATGGTGGCCGAGCCGCCGATGACCACCGCGACCAGGAACTCGATCGAGCGCTGGAAGTAGATGATCGGGTTCGTGCCGTCGGCGAAGCCGTGCACCATCACCGACAGCGAGCCGGCGACGCCCGCGTACGCGGCGCTGAGGGCGAAGGTGCCGACCTTGGTGCCCGCCAGGTTCACGCCCACGGTGGAGGCGGCCAGCTCCTGGTCGCGCACCGCGATCATCGCCCGGCCGACGCGGCCCCGCACCAGGTTCCAGGCGAGCACGAAGAGCGCCACCGCGATGGCGAGCGACAGGAAGTAGACCCACTGGTCGTCGTCCAGCCCCTCGATCAGCGACGAGAACTCCGCCCGCCGCGGGCGCACGAACGGCACGCCTCCGGTGCCCTCGACGAAGCGCACGGTGAGCCGGGGGAAGAGCACCGCCAGGCCGAGCGTGACGAGCGCCAGGTACAGGCCCCGCACCCGCAGCGCCGGGAACCCCACCAGCACCCCGACGAACCCGGCGAGCAGCGCGGCCACGGCGATCGTGGACTCGAACGTCCAGCCGTGATCGACCATGAGGATGGCCGTGGTGAACGCGCCGACCCCAAAGAAGGCGCCGTGGCCGATCGAGATCTGCCCGTTGAACCCGGTGAGCAGGTTCAGCCCCATCGCGGCGATGGCCAGGTAGACCGCCTCGGACAGCAGCCGGTTGGTCGACGGCTCGAAGGCGAAGGGCGCGTACAGCGCGGCCGCGGCCAGCACCACCCCGAGGACGACCCTGACCAGGCGCACGGGCTGGGGCACCGGCCGGCGCAGGGGGACGCCCCCCGCGGGCGGCTGCGCCGGGGGTTGCCGCTCGGCGGAGGCCGCGGGGGTCGCCTCGAGCGCGGCTCGGCTCTGGCTACCGGCCATCACACCCGCTCCACGGTCCGCTTGCCGAACAGGCCCGTGGGCTTGACGATCAGCACGGCGAGGATCAGGCCGAGCGGCACCACCAGCTCGATGCCGTCGAGCCAGTCGACGTACTGGATGGTGAGCGCGTTCGCCACCCCGACGATCAGCCCCGAGACGATCGCGCCCACCAGGCTGTCGAAGCCGCCCAGCGCCGCGGCCGCGAACGCGAACACCAGGATGACCTGCATCAGGCTGGCGTCGAAGCCGGTGCGCTCCGAGGCCACCAGCGAGCCGGCGAGCGCGCCGAGCGCCGCCGCCATGGCCCAGCCCAGCATCAGCATCGTCCCGGCCCGGATGCCGTGAAGGCGGGCCGAGTCGGGGTTCGAGGCCACCGCCCGCAGCTTGAGCCCGAGCGTGGTGCGCTGCAGGAGCAGCCACAGCAGCGCGATCTCCGCGAGGAGCACGATGACGAGCCCGATCGTGTCCTTGCGGATGTCGGCGCCGGCGACCAGCTCGACGCTGCCCCGGGGGAAGGGCGACGGCATCGCCTGCGGGTCGGTGCCGAACACCAGCTGGGCCAGCGCGTTGAAGCCGAGGAACAGGCCGAGCGTCACGATCACCACGTTCAGGGGGCTGCGGGCGGCCTCCACCGGCCGGATGAGCGTCCGCTCGATGACCGCCCCGGCCACGAACGCCGAGGCCATCGAGATGCCGATCGCCGCGACCACCGGCAGGCCGAAGGTGGTGAGCTTCCACGAGAAGTAGGTGGAGAAGAGGGCCATCTCACCCTGGGCGAAGTTCAGCACCGAGGTGGTGCGCCAGATGAGCACGAGCGCGAGCGCCACGGAGCCGTAGACCACCCCGTTGCCCACACCGTTGAGGATCTGTTCGAGGAAGAGCTGCATCAGAACCCCAGGTAGGCCTTGCGGACGCCCTCGTCGTCGTGCAGCTCGGCGGCCGAGCCCTCCACGGCGATGCGGCCGGCTTCGAGCACGTAGCCCCAGTGACCGATCTCCAGGGCCAGGTTGGCGTTCTGCTCCACGACCAGGGCCGTGAGCCCGTCGACCCGGTTGAGCTCGCGGATCTGCGCGAACAGCTCGCGGGTCACCAGCGGCGCCAGGCCGAGCGACGGCTCGTCGAGCAGCATCAGCCGGGGGCGGGCCATCATCGCCCGCGCCAGCGCCAGCATCTGCTGCTCGCCACCGCTCATGCTCCCGGCCTCCTGCCCCCGCCGGTCGGCGAGCTGCGGGAAGACCGAGTACCACCGCTCGCGGTCCTCCCCGACGCGGCCGTCGCGCCGGCCGACCGCACCGACCCGCAGGTTCTCGTCGACGGTGAGCTCGGCGAAGGTCCCGCGACCCTGGGGAACGTGCGCGATCCCGAGCTTCGCGATCACCTCCGGCCCCTTGCCGTCGATGCGCTCGCCATCGAACGTGATGGCGCCCTCGACGGCAATGAGGCCGCTCACCGCCCGCAGCGTCGTGGTCTTGCCGACGCCGTTGGCCCCGAGCACCACGGCGACGTTGCCCTCCTCGACGCGCAGGTCGATGCCGTGGAGCACCCGGACCGGGCCGTACCCCCCGCTCACCCCGGACAGCTCGAGGAGGCTCATGGTCGCGCCACCCCGCTCACGCAGGCGCTCCCAGGTACGCCTCGATGACCAGCGGGTCGTTGCGCACCGTGTCGGGAGGGCCCTCGGCGATCTTGCGGCCGAAGTCGAGGACGACGATGTTCTCGGAGATGGCCATCACCATGGCCATGTGGTGCTCGACGAGCAAGATGGTGAGGTCGAACTGGTCCCGGATCTGGCGGATCGTGGCGCCCAGGGCGTCGACCTCGCTGTGGGTCAGCCCGTTGGCCGGCTCGTCGAGCATCAGCATGCGGGGCTCGGAGGCCAGCGCCCGGGCGAACTCGATGCGCTTGAGCGTGCCGAACGGCAGCCCGGCGACCGGCCGGTGCGCCAGATCCGCGAGGTCGAGGCGCTCCAGCAGCTCGAGGCTGCGCCGGGCCAGCCGGGTCTCCTCGCGCGCTGCGCCCAGGCGCAGCATCGAGCGGGCGAAGCCCGTGCGCCCGAGGCGGTGGGCCCCGGCCATGACGTTCTCGAGCACCGTGAGTGCCGGGAACAGGGCGACGTTCTGGAAGGTGCGGGCGATGCCGAGATCGGCGATGCGGTGCGCGGGGACCGTGAGGAGGTCACGCCCGGCGAACCGCACATCGCCCGAGGTGGGTTGGTAGAGCCGGCTGACCACGTTGAAGAGCGTCGTCTTGCCGGCGCCGTTCGGGCCGATCAGCGCACAGAGCTGCCCCTCGTCGACGGTGAACGACAGGCTGTCGAGCGCGACCACGCCCCCGAAGCGGACCCCCACCCCGTTCACATCGAGTAGTGCCACTGTCCTCCTGTAGGTGCGAGAGATGCGGTGCGGGCGCCCCCCGTCGACGCGATCGACAGTCAAGCACACCGGCCACGAAGCCACCGTCACGCTCGGGTTGCGAGGCTCTGGCACCATTGGTGGTACGTCTGGGGACAACACCCGAGGGGAGATCGTGAAGTCACATGAGTGGCGCGCACCGTCCGGGCTCCTCGCGCTCGTGCTGCTGGCCGGGGCGGCGTGCGGCGGCGCAGCCGACACCCCGCCGGCCGACGGGGCGGCCGACGGGGCCACCGGCGCGGCGGAAGCCGGCGACGGCGAGCCGATCGAGGACGCCCAACGGCCCGCCGATCCGGACGACCCCGACGAGGCGGCCGACCCGCGGCCGGACGGGTCGGGCGATGGGCCGGCGCTTCGGGTCTCCACCCCCGGCTTCGACGGCGAGACGATCGTCGTCGGTGCGTTCACCCCGCCACCCGGCTCGGCGGGCGAGCAGGCCGCCGCAGCGCTGGCGGGCATCGAGGCGTACGTCGCCCAGCTGAACCGCAGCGGCGGCGTGCTCGGCCGGTACCCGGTGGAGGTGCTCCGGGCGCCGGTCGCAGACGGCGACACGGCGCAGGACGCCTACGAGGCGACGCGCGACGACGTGCTGCTGTACGTCCACGTGCCCGGGGACATGGCCGACGGGCTCCTCGAGCCGTTCGAGGCCGACGACGTGGTCGGGGCACCCGCCGCCACCGAGGGCCGGTGGTTGCGGGAGCAGAACGCGCTCGCCTTCCTGACCCCCGACGAGATGCAGGTGGCGAACGGCATCGACTGGGCGCTCGCCGATGCGGGGCTCGGCGTCGTGACGGTGGGCGACCTGCGGGTCCGGTGGTCGTCGGTGCTGGGCACCGCCGGGACCGCGATGGCCGGCGAGCAGGCCGGAGCCCAGGCGGGTCACGTCGTGTGCGCCGCCGTCCGGCGGGGCCGCCAGGGGCAGGCCGCCGCGGCCGCCGTGCGGGTGGTGGCCGGCAGCCGGCCCGTCACCCTGGGCACCGTGGTGGAGCTGCCCCCGGACGACCCCGGGCGCCCGGCCGCCGTCAGGGCTGCGCTGCGCGTCGCCGTCGCCGAGCTCCGAGCGGCCGGCTGCGAGACCGTCGTGCTCGGGTCGAGCCCGCACCAGACCGGGCCACTGCTGGCGGCGGCGGCTGACGGGTGGTACGCCCCCCGCTGGGTGGGACTGTCCGCGTCGTGGAGCCCCGCGCTCGCCCGGGTCCCGCTCGCCGACTACCTACGCGACCACCTGGTGGTCGTCGGCGACGGGCTGGTGGACTGGACACCCGAGGACGCGGGCGGCGCCGCCGCGGTGCTGCGCGCGGCCCGCGACGACCACGCCCCCGGCACGGCCGACGGCGACCGCGACTTCGCCCTGGGCTACGCGCAGGGCGTGGTCGTCCGGCAGGTGATCGAGCAGGCCCTGGCGATGGGGGACATGTCCCGCGCCGGGGTGATCAACGCCGTCAACACCCTCGACGAGCTGCGGCTCGACGGGTTGGCCGAGGACGTGCCCTACGGTCCGCCCGAGGCGCGTCGCACACCCCGCCGCAGCGCGATCTACGTGGTCGACCCGTCGGCGCCGTGGGGCCTGCGCGAGCGGCGGCCCCCGCATGCGTCGGCGTCCACGACGGTGGTCGCCCGCGAGCTCCGCCTGCGCTGACCCGCCGGCCGGTCACGCCCTCCCGGCGCGGCACACGAGGCGCACGAGCGCCGGGAGCTCGACCTCGGCCAGCGACCCGACCACCGCATCGGCCCCGCTGAAGTCGAGGCCCGCGGTCATGGGCCCGGGAACCGCGACCACCGCCATCCTCGCGGCCCGGGCGCCGGCGACCCCGTGGGGCGAGTCCTCCAGCACCACGCAGGCCCCGGGCTCCACGCCGAGCCGCTCGGCGGCGCGGAGGAAGAGGTCGGGCGCGGGCTTGGTGCGGTGCGGGTCGCCGCCGACGTCGTCGCGGGTGGTCAGGTGGTGGAACCGGTGGACCAGGCCGAGACGCCTCAGGTGACCGTCGACCCAGGCGAACGACGACGAGGACACCACGGCCGTGGGCACCCCGGCAGCGTCGGCGGCGTCGAGCAGCCCGGTCACGCCCGGCCGCAGGGTCTCGCGCTCGAGGAGCTCCCGCCGACGCGCCAGCGCCCGGTCGCGGACCTCGTCCAGGTCGATCTCCCCGCCCACGCGCCCGGCCAGCACGTCGCTCCAGTGCGGGTGGTCGGCGGTGCCGATGATCGAGTGCCACCACGAGATGTCGAGCTGCTCGCCGTGCTCCTCGAAGGCCTCGCGGACCGCCACCCACGTGCAGGTCTCGGTGTCGAGCAGGAGCCCGTCGAAGTCGAGAAGCAGCGCGCCCAGCCCGGCCCGCCCGCCGGCGGGGTCGTCGGCCCCCCTCCCGGTCACCCGGCCGCCGGGGGGTGGGCGCCGGCCCAGGCGACCAGGGCGTCGACCAGGCCGTCGATCGTGTGCTCCGCCGCCTCGACGTCCACCCGCAGGCCGTGCTCGCGGGCGGTCGCCGCGGTCACCGGGCCGATGGCGGCGACCACCGGCGGGAGGGTGCGCTCGCCCATCGCCGACAGCAGCCCGGCGACGGTGGACGAGGAGGTGAACGTCACGATGTCGGCGGCCGCCACGGCATCGGCCCGCTCGTCGTCGAGGGACGCCGGGAGGGTGCGGTAGGCCTCCACCACGTCGACGTCCCAGTCCCGCGCCGACAGGCCCGCCGGAAGCACGTCACGCGCCACCGCCGCCCGGGCCAGCAGGATCCGGCCCCCGCTCTCCGGTGCCGGCGGGAGGGCCTCGAGCAGCGACTCGGCCACGAACCGCTCGGGCACCAGGTCCGCGGCCAGGTTCCCGGCGGCCAGGGCGTCGGCGGTGCCGGGCCCGATGGCGGCGAGCCGGGAGCGGCCGAACGCCCGGGCGTCCCGCCCCGCGGCCCGCACCGCGGCGAGCAGGCGCTCGGCGCCGGTGGGCGAGGTGACCACCACCCAGTCGTAGCCGTCGAGGCGGCGCACCGCGGCGTCGAGCGCGGCGCCGCCGTCCCCGGGGTCCCGGATCTCGATGGCGGGGGCCTCCACGGTGGCGGCGCCGAGCGCGGTGAGGCGCTCGACCAGCGCCCCGGCGCGCTCGCGCGCCCGGGTCACCACGATCCGCCGCCCGAAGAGCGGCCGGTTCTCGAACCAGGCCAGGTCGCACGCGGCCACGTCGCCGACCACGATCGTCGACGGCGTCCCCAGGTCGTGGTCGGCCAGGGTGCCCAGCGTGGCCCGCACGGTGCGCTGGTCCGGTCGGGTGCCCCACTGCACGGCGGCGGCCGGTGTGTCGGGCGAGCGGCCGCCGGCGACGAGCGCCGCGGCGATGCGGCCGATCCGGGCGACCCCCATGAGGATGACGATGGTGCCGCCCACCCGGGCCACGGCGTGCCAGTCGACCGTGCCGTCCTCGCCCGCCGCCGGGTCCTCGTGCCCGGTCACGATCGTCACGCTCGTCGAGGAGTGGCGCAGCGTGACCGGGATCCCGGCGTAGGCGGGCGCGGCGATGGCCGACGTGATGCCCGGCACCACCTCGAACGGCACGCCGGCTGCCCGGAGGGCGGCGGCCTCCTCGCCGCCACGTGCGAACACGAAGGGATCGCCGCCCTTCAGGCGCACCACCGTCTCGCCCCGGCGGCCGCGCGTGACCAGCAGCTCGTTGATCTCGTCCTGGGCGAGGCGGGGGTGGCCCGGCGCCTTGCCCACGTCGATGCGCTCCGCACCGGCCGGCGCGAGGTCGAGCAGCGAGCGCTGCGACAGGCGGTCGTACACCACCGCGTCGGCCCGGCGCAGCGCGTCGAGGCCCCGGACGGTCAGCAGCCCCGGATCGCCGGGACCCGCACCGACGAGGTACACGGTCACCCCGGCGAGGATAGAGA